>CALWYO010000001.1 GCA_944385785.1 uncultured Oscillospiraceae bacterium
GGCGTCAGGGCCTTTAACTTTATGATAAAACACCCGCTTTTTTATAATTATCCGCTCAAAAAACGCTGATAATACTAAATATACGTATTATACAGGCCTTATTGTTTTCAGAAAGTTCACTACCTGACATTACAACTGTGCTAAAATCCTATCAAAATTGTTTAGAATGAAGGGACAGGGAAATATGAATGAAGTAAAAACACCGAAAAAGCCCCTGATTTATTACTACGGCATCGCGCTTCTTATACTTCTTCTTTTCAATCTTCTGGTAATGCCGGCGATACGTCAGGGCCAGATAGTTGAGGTTGACTACGGGACATTCATATCTGAAGTTGAAAGCGGAAACGTATCTGAGGCTCAGTTAGAGGAGAGCGAGAACATAATATATTTTACCCAGTTGGATGACGATACGCTATATAAAACGGCCATGGTGGGAGATCAGGACCTGACGGCGCGGCTGCTGGATGCAGGAGTTAAGTTCTATGGTACGGAGATACAGCAGGAGGCCTCCTGGCTCACGGTAATACTCTCCTGGCTTATACCAATTGTCATCTTCGTGGGACTTGGCCAGTTTATGGCGAAGAAGCTCAGGGACCAGGCCGGCGGAGGCGGAGGCTCCATGATGTTCGGCGGGGGGAAAAGCAACGCCAAGATATACGTAAAGTCCTCCGAGGGAATAAAATTTTCCGATGTGGCAGGTGAGGACGAGGCAAAGGACAACCTCAAAGAGATAGTGGAGTATCTTCACGACCCAAAAAAGTATACGGAGATAGGCGCGTCAATGCCTAAGGGAATACTGCTGGTGGGCCCTCCGGGAACAGGTAAGACAATGCTGGCAAAGGCGGTGGCCGGCGAGGCCAACGTGCCGTTTTTCTCCATTTCAGGCTCAGAGTTTGTGGAGATGTTCGTGGGTATGGGCGCCGCAAAGGTAAGAGACCTTTTCAAGCAGGCCAAGGAGAAAGCGCCGTGTATAGTGTTTATTGATGAGATTGACACCATAGGCAAAAAGCGCGACGGGCAGCTGGGAGGCAACGACGAGCGGGAGCAGACGCTGAACCAGCTTCTGACTGAGATGGATGGCTTTGAGGGCAACAGCGGCGTTATTATACTTGCCGCTACCAACAGGCCGGAGTCGCTGGATCCTGCTCTCACGCGTCCAGGCAGGTTTGACAGGCGCGTACCGGTGGAGCTGCCGGATCTTCAGGGCAGAGAGGCGATTCTCAGAGTACACGCCAAGAAGATAAGAATAGCCGACGATGTGGATTTTAATAAGATAGCGCGTATGGCGTCAGGCGCTTCAGGAGCGGAGCTTGCGAATATAGTCAATGAAGCCGCTCTGCGGGCGGTGAGAGACGGGCGAAAGGTGGCCACGCAAGCCGATCTGGAGGAGAGTATAGAGGTGGTAATAGCCGGCTACCAGAAGAAAAACGCGATACTCACAGATCAGGAGAAGAAGATCGTCGCTTATCACGAGACAGGCCACGCCCTTGTGGCGGCACTGCAGAGCCACTCGGCGCCAGTACAGAAGATAACCATAGTGCCGCGTACTTCCGGAGCTCTTGGCTATACCATGCAGGTGGAGGAGGGCAACCACTACCTGATGACTAAAGAGGAGATGGAAAATAAGATAGCTACGCTGACGGGAGGCCGAGCTGCAGAGGAGGTCAAGTTCGGACTTGTTACCACCGGAGCTTCCAACGATATAGAGCAGGCTACAAAGCTGGCCAGGGCCATGATAACACAGTACGGCATGAGCGAGGATTTTGGCATGGTAACACTGGAGACAGTAACTAACCAGTATCTGGGCGGAGATGCAACCCTGGCGTGTTCAGCCGAGACGCAGGCGAAGATAGATCAGAAGGTAATGGAGCTTATATCCCAGCAGCACGACAAGGCCCGCAAGATCCTTGAGGATAATCGGGCGAAGCTGGACGAGCTGTCTGAGTACCTGTATGAAAAAGAGACCATCACAGGCGATGAGTTTATGTCTATATTGAATCGAAAATAATAAGAGACGAGATTTCTCCTGCTGCCGCGCATCGGCAGCAGGAGAAATTTTTTGATGTGGAGATTCCGCGCCGCATGTTTTTTAGGAGAACATCTCCAAAATATTGAGAGAAAATCTCCAAAATATTGACGTGCCCCAAAGGCAAATATATAATTTAAACAAGCTGCCGGTGGCGGCTGAAAATATCTGATTGAGAGGTGCGTTACTGTGAAACTGGGTTTTTTAACATCCCTCATGAGAGGATACACATTTGAAGAGACTATCGAGATTGCTTCCCAACTGGGGTATGAGTGCGTGGAACTCGCCTGCTGGCCGGAGGGCGCCAAGGGCGGCCCGTGCCATCTTAACCCGGATACTGCCGACCTGGGGTATGTAAAGGATTTCTGTGCCTCCCACGGAGTGGAGCTGACGTCGCTGGGGTTTTATCCTAATAATCTGGACCCCGATATAGCTGCCAGAGAGGCAAATCTGCAACATGTGAAAAAGCTGATTGTCACCAGCGCCAAGCTGGGGATCGGCCTTGTGACAACTTTTATCGGGCGTGACCCCAAGAAGACTGTCAAAGAGAACTTTGAGACCTTTGATAAAGTGTGGCCCGATATGATACGTTTTGCTGAGGACAACGGCGTAAAAATAGGTATAGAGAACTGCCCAATGCTGTTCCAGGAGGATCAGTGGCCGGGGGGACTCAATATGGCCTCCACGCCGGCAGTGTGGAGGGAGATGTTCAGCCGCATACCCAGTCCTAATTTCGGCCTGAATCTTGATCCCAGCCACCTGGCGATGCAGATGATAGATTATGTGGAACCGATATACGAATTTAAGGACAGGATTTTCCACACCCATTTTAAGGATGTGCGCCTTAACAGGAAAAAACTGAACTCCCTGGGCTGCAGAGCTTTCCCTCACGACTATATGGACGCTAAGATACCAGGCCTTGGCACTATAGACTGGTCGGCCTTTGTCTCGGCATTGAAGGACGTCGGGTATGCCGGTCCTGCTGTTGTGGAGGTAGAGGACAACGCATTCTGGCACAATGAGCGGGAGGCGCTGGAACTGAGCCGCAGGTATTTAAGACAGTTTATAATATAAATAAAAGTCTTTGATTTTAAGGGCGCCAAGGCAAAGCCTGGGCGCCCTTAAAGTTTGCCCTGCGTTCCAGTGACGCTGAGAGGAGTAATTAATTTTTTATAAATGTTGCCCCTTTGTAATTTACAAAGGGGCAAAAGTGTGGTTAATTTTATCTGTGTGCGGAACTTTGCTGAGACGAAGACAGAAAGCTCCTGTAAAGGCGCCGCTCATATTTCCAAAATACGGACAGCCTCACTACTCCACAAAATAGTAAGGCGGAGCCGACCAAGGAGGAAAGCGTTTCCGATGGGCTGACGGTGCGGCAGAGTGGAGACCTGTCGTAATGCTGCGCGGGAATACCGGCGGCGAGGTACTTATTGCGGAGGCATCAGTGCCACAGTCCGATAGATGGCGAATGTTGTACTAAAAGACGTGAAGAAAATTTATCCCAATGGATCTGGAGAAAACAGAAAAACAAAGAAGAAAAAGACAGAGGAGCCGGTGGAAACCGCGGCGAATCTGCAGATCACCGATGAAGGCGTAGTGGCGGTGCAGGACTTTAATCTGGAGATCGCGGACAAGGAGTTTGTTGTGCTGGTGGGACCTTCAGGATGCGGAAAGTCCACCACGCTGCGTATGGTAGCGGGCCTTGAGGAGATTACATCGGGGGAGCTTTACATTGACGGGCAGCTTATGAACACAGTGGCGCCGAAAGATCGGGATATCGCCATGGTTTTTCAGAACTATGCGCTGTACCCGCATATGACAGTGTATGAAAATATGGCTTTTTCTCTGAAACTGAAGAAACTGCCGAAATCGGAGATAGACAAGAGAGTGCGGGACGCCGCGGAAATTCTGGATATCACAGAGTATCTGGACAGAAAGCCCAAGGCTCTGTCCGGAGGACAGAGGCAGCGTGTGGCGATTGGACGGGCCATAGTCCGAAGCCCGAAAGTTTTTTTGATGGACGAGCCTCTGTCTAATTTGGACGCGAAGTTGAGGAATCAGATGCGCGCCGAAATTATTAAGCTGCGTCAGAAAATAGACACCACGTTTATTTACGTCACTCACGACCAGGTGGAGGCCATGACGCTGGGCGACCGCATAGTCGTCATGCGGGACGGGTATATTCAGCAGGTTGGAAGTCCGCAGGAGGTATTTAACCATCCGGCAAATCTGTTTGTGGCGGGGTTTATAGGTACTCCGCAGATGAACTTTTTTGAAGGATGCCGGCTCTTCAATGAGAACGGAACATTTTTTGTGGATGTGCTGGGTGTTAAATTCCGGCTACATGAAAGAGGGCAGGAGACTCTCAAAAATTCAGGACCGGAAGACAGGATGGTTATCGTCGGCGTAAGACCGGTATATTTGAAAATAGGCAGCCAGGGGATTCCGGCCACTATTGAGGTATCGGAGATGATGGGCTCGGAACTGTATGTACACATGGATGCAGGAGGAGTGGACGTCGTGGCGGTGGTTCCAACCGCCCATATGGATGCATCGCTTGTCTCCGGAGGGCGGCAGGTAAACTTTACATTTGACACAGACCTTATGCACATCTTTGACAGTGAGACGGGAGAAAACATATTCTAATCAGAAAAGAAGCTGCGTTGACCAATGTGGTATAATTATATTGAGCCGGTTTATGACTCCGGCGTGAGAATATAAAAATGGAGGTCAAAACATGTCCTATTTAAAAAAACTCAGGGCAACTGACCCTGAATTTATGGAGCGCATGGAGCATTTTGCATTTGACGAGGCTGTTAATGAGCCGGAAGCGCAGCTTGACCCGGAGACACGCAACCTGGCGATTCTTGCGGCGCTGCTGGGCTGTCAGGGAGTAGATATGTTTAGAGTGGCTCTGGGGCGGGCGCTTCAGGAGGGACTGGACCCTGTAAAAGTCAAGGAGACGGTGTATCAGGCGGTGGACTACCTTGGCATTGGACGGGTGTTCCCGTTTTTGGATGTTGTAAATGAGACCCTTAAAGAGCGCGGCGTGGAGCTGCCTCTGCCAGGACAGGCCACCACGACTATGGAGGACCGCCTTCAGAAAGGCGCCCAGGCCCAGGCGGATATATTCGGCCCGCATATGCTGGAAGCGTGGAAGAAAGGCCATATAAACCGTTGGCTGGCGGCAAACTGCTTTGGAGATTATTACACAAGAGGCGGGCTGACGCTGGCGCAGCGGGAGATGATAACATTCTGCTTTTTGATGGCCCAGGGCGGATGCGAACCGCAGCTTACATCTCACGCAAAGGGTAACATGAATATGGGCAACGACGCGGGATTTTTAACCAGGGTGGTGTCCCAGTGTCTGCCGTATGTGGGATATCCCAGAAGCCTCAACGCAATTGCCTGCATAAATAAAGCGGCAGAATAAGACCGTATCGCGGTACGGAATAAAACTTCATGCGTCATGGGGCGCACCTCGAAAAAGGCAACCATAGAAAAGAGCCTGACAGAGCTTACAGCTCGTCGGGCTCTTTTTGCTTCAGCTTTCAGAGGGGAACAGGCGGGAGTTCAGGAAAGGTCAGTGTCAGGACGGAAATAAAATATCTCTCTCAAGTTGCCAGGTTTAAACCTGCCCGTTCGGGCAGTGGCGTGATGAATGTCAAACACAAGTATCTCGACCATATCGGCAAAGCCGTGCTGATACGGGGTGCCGTACTGCCCGGATATCTCCTGGATTGCCATCTCCTTTTCGGCTGGGTCCTGGGATATACGCAGTGTCCCATAAAAAATAATACTTTCGTAAGGCAAATGGCAGGAACGAACATTTGCCGGCATTTGCTCAGAGGTGCCATAGAGCATATAACATGCGTTGGGGCAACGGCGGATCAACGACAGCTTTTTTCCTTTTTTCCCGCAGTGCATATAAAGTTTGCCGTCCCGGTAGGCGTGGTTTATGGGGATGGTATATGGGTAAGGGTGGTCAAACAAGGTTAAGCAGCCGGTCTCGTGGCGCGTAAGTATCTCCTCCACCTGCCGCCTGGCTCCGGCGCCTTTAATTACCGTGTATTTCCCAGAGCCGTCTGTCCTGGCGGGGCCGTAATCAGGCTCATCATCTGTATAGTGCTCTGTCCACTCCCACTCCTCAGGTATAAGAAGGCACTCCATGCAGCGCAGATCCTCATTGTTATCGGGGAAAAGGAAAGCGTCTTTCCCTGCAAATAACCTGTCGCCCACTTTAATAACTTCATATGATTTTGGAATAATGGAGTTGACGGTGTGTATTTTTCCGACCCTTTTCATGTGCGTGGCCCTCCTGTGATCTGTTTATCTGCGGAACGAAGTATTACGGTGAGACCGGAGCTGAGACAGCAGGTCAGCTGTGAATCCGGTGCGGAGGCTGCACCGCCTTGGCGGGCCTCCATCTTTTAACCTGCTGCAGATACAGTATAACACCAAGACTTCCTGTTATCAACTCGGCCAGAGGGAAGGCAAGCCATGTATATCTAAGACCGATGCGCGACATAAGGTAGAAGATTGGTATAAGGCAGAAGAGCTGACGGGTAACGGAGAGGAGCGTGCTGCGGCCGCCCGCGCCTATTGCCTGGAAAAACACAGGCGTCATCAGCGACAGCGTAGCCGGCAGAAAACTGGTGCCGATTATGCGGAAGGCTGAAGATCCCTCGCTGAGAACAATGGGGTCATTGGAGAAAAGACCCAGGACGGTTTTGGGTATCAGTTCAAAACAGGCGACGCCCACGAGCATAAAAGCGGCGCTTATAACTATGGAACAGTTCATCACCTTCTTGCACCTGTCAAAGGACTTCTTTGCATATGAATAGCTGAGAAGCGGGACAATACAGGTCTGAAGGCCGGTGAGAGGGATGAAAAAGAAACTCTGCACCTTGTAGTAGAGGCCCAGGATAGTTACGGCCTGATCGGAAAATCCGGCCAGTATCACATTGAGCACAATTATGTAGACAGTGTACAGCATCTGCATCAGTATCGAGGGATAACCCATCAGATATATATCCCGAATATAGCGCCACATCTCAGCAAGACGCGGCGGACGGCGAAAGCCCTTTGCCGTTATGGCGGCTGCTACAAACTGCCCTCCCACAGTCGCCCAGGCGGCTCCGGCAACACCCATTTCGGGAAAGGGCCCGATACCAAAGATAAGCAGAGGGTCAAATATAATATTGGTGACGGCACCAGCTATCTGCGCCAGCATCGGCAGCCGCATATTGCCGCCTGCCTGATGGACTTTTGTCCAACAGCTCTCAAGAAATACCCCCAGGCTGCCAATACATACAATCTTGCCGTAGATTACGCCGTGTTCCACCGCAAGAGGTGAGCCGGCTGAGGTGCGTACGTAGGGCTCCATAAATATGGCGGAGGCAGTGGCGAATATTGCCCAACTTAAAATTGCCAGGGTCATGCCCGTGCCGGCGGCCTTGTCGGCCATGTCTTTTTCATTGTGTGCATAACGGCGGGACATAATGGTGTTTACCCCCACGCCTGTGCCAACGGCTATTGCGGTGACGATAAGCTGTACGGGGTATATAACCGAAAGGGCGGTGAGTCCCTCCTGGGAGTACCTGCCTACAAAAAAGCTGTCAACTGTGTTGTACATCGCCTGTATCAGCAGAGCCAGCATTACCGGAGGTGCGATTTTAAGCAATACCGACCAGACGCTGCCAGATTCAAAAAGCTGCCCCTGGGAAGAGTTCCTATCCATGGATTTTACACTCCTTGAACTTACTTTTAACTGTGTCTGCACAGGACCAATATCTGGGCCGCGTGGAAATATAGCACTGAGGTATACGGTTTGTCAAGATGCTATTTGTATTTTCTCAGCGCAGCTCCGGCGTGTCAAAAAACAGGGTGGGTAATTTAAAAATAATTAACATCTTTCCTGTTGACTTGAGAGGCTATGAAAGTTATAATCTGTAGCATGCTACAAAGTGTGTAGCATGCTACAAAAATGGAGGTGATTATATGCCTCATCAGTTGGGGCCACTTTTAAAGCAGATTAACGACAGGATGAAAGCATCGGCCGATGAGGGCATGGCCGAAAGGAATCTCACTCTGGCTCAGGCGCGTGTTCTGGGATTTTTAAGATTTTCAGGCGGCCACGCCACACAAAAGGATATTGAAAATTTCCTGGCTGTTTCGCACCCCACGGTGGTGGGAATAGTAAACCGTTTGGAGAAAAAAGAATTTGTGTCCTGTCATGTAGACCAGTCAGACAGGAGAAACAAGGTTGTTGCCCTGACAAAAAAAGCCCTGGAACTGGGAGAACAGATCAG
>CALWYO010000002.1 GCA_944385785.1 uncultured Oscillospiraceae bacterium
GATACGCCCGAGGATGGCTCTGCTGAGGATGTGAACGCTACCACTGATACGGAAGATACAGCTGATGATGAGCTTCATGATACCGCATATGGAGATGCCCCGACTGCTGCTGACACCTCAGATAGCAAGGATCTATCACCTAATGATCAGTTAATGGACTATATGAACAGCCATAATTATGGCCCTGATGATTTTGCAGAGTACTCTCAAGATCCGCAGTGGCGGGAACTGCAGCGCCAGGCGTACCCTGATTATAAACTGCCGCCATTAACAGAGGAAAATGCAAGGAATCAGCTCGCGGACTATATGAGTGAGCATAATTATGGCATGGACGACTTTGATGAGTACTCCCAGGATCCCCAATGGAGAGAGCTGCAGCGCCAGGCGTTTCCTGACTATGAGCTGCCTCCGTTAAACAGAGCTGATAATATTGGAGGTTGGAGTGATATATCTCCGGATATTTCTCATAAAGAAAATCTTGAGGCCGCCAACCCGAATTATGAGATGGGCAGCGAGTGGCAAGTCAATTGTCAAAGGTGTGTACCGACTTATGAAATGCGCTCAAGAGGCTATGACGTTACAGCCCAACCATGCTTGGACGATGACGACTATCTTTCCTATCATCCCTATGAGGTATGGTCAGATGCTGACGTCATAAACGCCAGCGGCGATGGTCTCCAGGATATTCAGTCCGCAATGAGCGGATGGGGAGACGGTTCAAGAGCTCAGGTTTGTCTGCAATGGGAACACGGTGACGGCGGCCATACATTTATGGCAGAGCAGCGCAATGGCCGTACTTATTTTGTCGACCCTCAAACCGGCTCTGAAGATGTTGGCTGGTATTTCGATGAGGCACGACCAGGCTCTGTGTCCTTCTGCCGCACAGACCTTCTTATGCCTTCTGACAGAATTCTCGACTGCTGTAAAGGAGCAAAAAGATGATTGATTTTAACGGAGCAATAGAAATCGCAAAGAATTATTTCAGTGCAAAAGGTGATTCTGAGCTTACAAAGATTTATGAGTCGGCTAACGCATGGATTGTCTACGCCGGAAAAAAAGGACAGGTTAAATATGGAAATATGGGAATTTCCATTGATAAAGGCAACGGTAGTATCAGTAATTTCATCTTGCCCTCCCGTGAAAATTTTGAGATTTTAAAAAACGCTAAACTTACGGAGCTTTAATTATGCGGAGGTATCTCTATGGCCGGTTTTGATTGCGACAGCTCCGTAGATATTCCCGTCGATAACGATAATAGCCACTCGTCAGACTTAAATGGCAGTGATCAATCTGATACTCAGTTTTCCGAAGCTGATCCTGAGAGCCTTGGCATCTCTCCGAAGCAGTTCTTTGAAGAGGACTTTGACGCCACTTATGATACTCCGGCTTATGAGCTTGACGAGGCTGTTCCGGATGAATTGCGCGAAAAAGGCGGAATCGATGCCTTTGCTGTCGATCTCCACAGGGAGAATGCTTTTGATGTTTTAGCAGAGGATCTCAGAGAAGCTGTCGGGCCGGACATATCTGCTGAGCAGCTTCCATATGAGGACGGCCTTAATTTCGCTTTCGAGGAACTCTCAGAGGAAGATGTCCTCAGCGGTTTTTCCCAGGAAGTTGAGTTTGGCGCTTATGTGGATGATTCTCTCGAAAATGATTATTACATTAACGAATTTTCAGAGGAGAGTCTAAACGGTCATTCCCACGACGTCCCAAAAGAAAATCTTGGTTCTTCTTCTGACATGACGGTAGAAGATGATGTGGGTAGCTCTATTGACGAATTCCCTGAAGATACCGAATGTGCCAGCGAGATATCCCCGTCAGAGGAAACGTCTCTGATATTAGGTCAGATGTATGATGACCTGTACAGGCAAAGGATTACGCCAAAAGAAACTGGAGACGACGGAGAGCAAACTGGCGTATGGTTGGAAAATACCTTCTACCCTGACGATACCGTTGTACCGGAAAAGCACAATCCGGAGAGGATGTCCTATGGCGAGGTCAAAGAAAAACTTGAGCGTGAATACAGTTTGAAATTTGATGGGATTACATATAAAAATGGGTATGCGGATTTTTCGTCTGTTAGTGTCGCGAAGGTTGATTTAGCTGAAATCGTTGATCGGCACGTCTTGAGAGATTTGCAAAAGAACCCTGAAGCCCACGCGGACGGCATTAACTTTACTGCCATATATAAAAAACGCGCACGGAACTTCGATATTGCCGACGAGATTGCCACCGAAAAGAAGCTTGCTATTCCCGGGCTTAAACAGGGATATACAAAAGCAGATTTACGCGCGTGGCGTAAAGAAAACCGTTTCACCTGGGACGAATCCTTTGACAACGGATATATCCTTGTGCCCAGCGTTATACACGGCAATATATCTCACACAGGCCTTGTCGGAATTGGCACACACGGTCAGGACATTGAGCTTGCCAGCGCCCAGAGACACATACGCCACAGTACCGATACCACAGGCAGGCACCTTTCCGAAGAAGATGCAATTATATCCATTTCAGAATTAGAGAATGCGGCAAGCGATTCGTTAGAAATATGATAACCAGAACTTTTATTGAAAGCAGGTTTTTGTTCAGTTTTTTCTCAGTAAGTTCCGGTGGTTTGTTGCAATATACATAAGTAACAATTATAATAGAGAAGCAGCAGTACTCTTATTACAGCGGAGGCATACGCCCCAAGGAGAAGAAGATATTAAGCTTTAATTGGGAGTTTAAGACAAATAGACTCCAAACTTATTATTTTATGACGGGGGATAAATAGAAAATGAGCCTTTTCAATAAAAACCCTAACGAAGTGGCCTTTACAGGCGGCAAGAAACATTGGGCAGACGTAATTAAGAACTCCGGTCCCGGGGATCTACTCATTTGGCGTCAGCCGGAGGAGGATTTTAATACAAATTCAACGCTGATTGTAATGCCTGGCGAAGAGGCAATCTTCATAAAAGGCGGCACGGTAGAGCAGACTTTCGACAATGGAACATACAAACTGTCTACTGAAAACTATCCTTTTATCAGTAGACTTAGAAATGCGTTTACAGGCGGCATCAGTACTTTTAACTGTGTTGTCTACTTTGTGCGTAAGGCCCACAGTGTTGAGATACGCTGGGGCACAGACTCCCCTATCCAAGTTCGCGATAAAATGTGGGGTATCCGCACTGATCTCAGGGCGCGCGGTGCATATAAGGTTGAGATCGGCAATCCAGTTAGGTTCTTGGAAAAGCTAATTGGAAATAATATACCATATCAGACGCAGGAAGAGCTCAACAAATATTTTATTATGGAGTTCCAAAGTAAAATTAAGTCGGTTATCGCAAGAGCCGTCAATCAGATGGACACCGAGCTTATTGGCCTTGACTCCAGGCTTGATGAGTTTTCTGATACAATTGAGCCAATGATGAACGAAATTCTTGATGACTATGGTCTTCGCTGTGTTAAGTTCACCGTGGCCGCACTCGACATAGACACATCTAAATATGATGCTATTGATGAATCTCAGATAGCCTCAGTTTCCAAGGTCAAACTGGCTCAAGGTGACAAAGCCGTCTTTGGCGTACTTGGCGACGATTGGGCGCGGCTACAGGCAGCTAATATTTTAGGTACTCTCGCTTCCAATCCCGCTGGTGGGATTGCCGCAGCAGGCGCTGGTCTTGGTATGGGAGTTGCCGCCGGAGGCGCTTTTACTAATATGGCTCAGCAAATGTTTGCTCCTATAAACAGTCAGCCGCAGCAGCAGGTCCAACAGCAGGTAACTCCGCAGCCTTCAGGCAGATTTACTCAGAAGCACGAAGAGACGCAATCTGCAGCACCTGAGGCACCTCGGGAGGATCCAGTGGCAGTTTTAAGTCAACTGAAGCAGATGCTTGACAACGGGCTTATAGAGCAAAGCGAATACGATGCGAAAAAGGCCGAAATACTCGGCAGAATGTGAGGTCGGCCATGACTAAAAAAAATGTGCTTTGGATACTTCTTGATTTAGTATTCCTGGTAATTTTCAATGTAGTATTTTTTGTCCTGGGCGGATCCTCTCATCCGGCATCAGTGTGGATATCTTACGCCTTTATCCATCTTGCATACCTTCTTATGCTTCTCACACCGTTTCTTGTAAAAAAGAGTACCAGTAGGGCCGTTTTTGGGTTTGCTCTCTATTCTGTCTCATCAGCTTATTTCCTTGTAGAGTTTGTTATAGGATTGATTTTTATCCTGTTTAGTCCAGATTCTTATAAGGCCGCACTGGTCGTACAGCTGATTCTCGCAGGAATTTATGCCATCATACTCATATCAAATATGATAGCCAACGAAAGTACAGCAGAATCGGAACAGCGGCATCAGTCAGAACTGGTATATGTAAAAACTTGTTCCGCTAAACTTAAAGGTGCTGTTGACAAAATATCGGATAAAAGTATAAGAAGAAAGGTTGAACGTGCTTATGACGTGATCCACGGCAGCCAGGTGAAATCCAGCGCAGCCGTTATCCCTCTTGAGCGTCAAATCGACAACCTTATTGATTCACTTGTTACTGATGTTAATATAGGCAATTTCGATTCTGCCGTTAATAAGGCCGAGCGAATTGTCAGCCTTGCTGAAGAGCGAAATCGTCAACTGAGAATTTCAAATTAATAAGTGGAAGTAATTATTTCTTTAATGGCCTCTGAGATAATATCTCAGAGGCCATTCTTTACGCTCTATTCTCATTCAGGTATACCTTCATCATCTTGAATATAGATAATCTCATATCCCTGGCAGTTATTTAAAACGTACTCGATAAACATATCTGTTTTATCCTCACCTATATAGAAGGCCTTTCCTGTATCTAGAATATTCGTAGTAATATATCCATCCTCAGTAACACTCAGACTGATATTTTCGTATCCAAGCACTGGTATAAACACACTTATACTCATTTTATTAAAAAAGTTCATTGAATCATAATTATCAACATTTTTGGCCGTGAGATCGTCAAGCAGCATATCCCATACAACATAATCCTCAAGTCCGCTGAACTCAACAGTAGCATATTCACCAGATTCTTTTTCATAGCTGTACCATACAGAACCAAATAACATGTTTTCCCTCAAATTTAAGTCGTTGACAAACTGCTCAAGCGTATCAGGACTATACTCAGAATTGATATATACGTAGAATTCATCACTTACCTCAGGAAATGAAACAGCAACCGCACAATCTTGTGAAATTCCCTGAATTTCATATATATCTGTAGTTATTTTATGCGTTACCCCTGACAGCATATCGATACCACTGGCTTCAACTCCGGAAAACAGCATATCCTGAATGTAATTGGGAGATATATTGTCCCGCGATGTAAATTCAACTCCATCCACCAAAATATGCGGATATTTCTGATTTATATCTAATTCCGCCCAATCCGGCAAAAGAGCAATCTCTCCCCCAGGGTTCTGTTGTTCAGGCTGTTCAATGTGAACCTCTTTTAAGGGCCATTTCGTATTGTCTCTATCATTAAAAAACGCCATGGCTCCTATAACCATTGCCAGACACGCAGCAGTTCCCAGCACCGCTATCCAAATTGCTCTTTTATGAGTTCTGTCGCTCTCATCAACATATTTATCGCTGACTCCGCCAATCGCAGCGAAAAAATCCATAACATTCATATTGCATACCCCTCCTTTTCAAGGTGGATTTTCATTTTTCCTCTCACTCTTGAGAGTATAACCAGAACATGGCTTTCTTTTAAGTTAAACATTTCTGCGATCTCAGCTATGTCTTGGGCGAAGAAATATCTTCTTAAAAAAACTTTTCTATCTCTTGATGGTATAGTACTCAAAAAGGAGTCAATAGTAGCTTCCAGTTCCTTTAAATTAATCACCTCATCCACATTTCCTGCTGGCAAACATTCAATTAGCTCATCCAACACGTCGTTCGCGGCTCCCCTGCCGCGTCCTATGCTCTCCTTGCGCCTCAGTTTATCAATAGATAGATTCCTTGTGATCTTCGCGAGAAATACTTTAAGATTTTCTGGTTTGTTCGGCGGTATTGCAAACCAAGCCCTTTCCAGCGTATCATTAACACATTCATCGGAATCAAGCCTGTTTGACAATATGTTATTGGCAATCTTGAAGCAAAATTTCCCATACTTTTTCTCAGTAAGTTCCACTGCACGCTCATCTCTTGCCAAAAACAACTCAATTATCTTGTCATCGTTCACGGATTATCACCACCCTCACACTAATAATGACGCAATTTGGTGGAATTTATAACAAAAAAAGTCCGGCACAAATGTGCCGGACTTTTAGAATAATAATTACTCTGAATCTGTATCGTTCTTGGACTCCTCGATTATCTTCTGCTGAACAGTTGCCGGAGCCTCGTCGTACCTGACGAATTCAAAAGTAAATGATCCGCGGCCCTGGGTCATTGACCTGAGGTCAATAGCATATGTGCCCATTTCCGCCATCGGTACCTCGGCTTCAACAACCTGATTTCCATCGCGGTCAACACTCATACCCATAGGATTGCCGCGACGTTTTGAAAGGTCTGACATTATATCGCCCATATTTGCATCAGGAATTGTAACCTTCAGAAGGCCAATCGGTTCCAAAATACACGGACTGGCATTTACCAATTCCTTGTATGCAAGGCTTGCTGCTGTTTTAAAGGCCATTTCAGATGAATCCACAGGGTGATATGAACCATCATACAAAGTTGCCTTCAAATATACCATTGGATATCCGGCAAGCACACCTTTTGCAGTGCAATCACGAAGTCCCTTTTCAACTGCTGGGAAGAAGTTCTTAGGAACACTTCCACCAAAAACTTCTTCAGCAAAGATGAGATCTTCGCTCTCATCCTGAGGCTCAAAGCGAATCCACACATCGCCAAATTGTCCATGGCCACCAGACTGTTTCTTATGACGTCCATGAGCTTCGAGTTTTTTACGTATTTTTTCTCTATATGGGACTTTCGCAGGTGACAGTTCTACGTCTACTCCAAAGCGGCTCTTCAGCTTTGCACAGACAACATCAAGCTGCATATCTCCCATGCCTGAGATCACCATCTGATGTGTCTCTTTATCGTTTCTCACATCAAGTGTACGATCTTCTTCACGAATTCTAGTAAGGCCCTGAGCAACTTTATCTTCCTGGCCCTTTACCTTAGGTGAGATAGCTCTTGAATAACAAGCAGTTTCAAAGTCAATTCCTGGAGCTGCTTCCACGCTTTTTGCATCACAAAGCGTATCCCCAGTTGAAGTCGAGGATAATTTAGAAACTGCACCAAGATCTCCAGGACCAATTTCTTTAACCTCAATGGTCTTTTTACCCTGCATCAGATAAATATGTCCAAGTTTCTCCTGAGCGCCTGTACGGGCATTCACAAGCGTCATATCTGAAGTTATCTTTCCAGATATAACTTTAAACTGACTATATTTTCCGAACTGATCAGAGATCGTCTTATAAACTATGGCCTTAGGCGCACCATCTGGATCGATAGGCTCTCCCTGTTCCATTGGAGTTGGGAACATACTTATTATCGCATCCATGAATGCCTCTGTTCCAAGATTCGAAGCTGCACTTCCAAAGAAAACAGGGCATATTTCTCCAGTAGAAATTCCAATACTAAGAGCGGAGCTTATCTCCTGAGCAGAAATGGAACCCTCATCAAAGTACTTCTCCATAAGTTCTTCACTTGTACCGGCAGCGCTTTCCATAAGGTCATTATACTGCGTCTCTACCCTGTCAGCTATATCATCCGGTATTGGTACCTCTGTCGGTTTCCCATTTCCAAATTTATAAGCCTTTTTATTAATAACTTCTACAAGTCCTACAACCTTATCATTCTCAATAATCGGTTCTGTCAGAGCACAGACAGATTTTCCAAATTTTTCACGGAGGCCAAGATATGTCTTGTTAAAATTCGCATGTTCTTCATCTGTCTTTGAAATGTAAAAAGCTCTAGGAAGGTTTCTTTGAGTTAAATACTTCCACGCCTTTTCAGCTCCGACATTCATCATCTCTTTGGCTGAGACAACAATTACTCCTATATCAGCAACGCGCAACGCCTCATAGACCTCACCAACAAAGTCAAAATAACCCGGCGTATCAATAATGTTTATTTTGTGCTTTTTATACTCAGCATACATAGTAGAAGCTGAGATACTGATTTTACGTCGGATCTCCTGCTCATCATAGTCAGACACAGTATTTCCATCAATGACGCTTCCAAGCCTGTCGGTAGCCCCAGCTATATAAAGCATACTCTCGGCAAGGGAAGTCTTTCCGTTGCCACCGTGTCCTATCAATGCAATGTTGCGAATATTTTCAGCGGCGTAGCCCATAAGTTTATTTCCCTTTCTCAAATAAATTGTTCAGTTAAAACAGCCTGACACACCAATAGATTATATAACAGATTGCTATAGAATACAATATTTATTTCCAGTGTTTTGTGCAAATTACGAGTTTTTTTCTGTTACAATCTTTTTCTAACAACTTGCGACGACAGAAGCACGCAAAACTCTATAACCAGCATATATAGAAAAACATTCATAACCGATGCGGAAGAAAACGATGCGTTCCAGCAAAGGAACAACATTATAAGTAAGCCTATTATAGATCCTGCAACAGAAATCAAGGTGTTAAGCTCTGTCACTGTTTTCAAAAATCTGCCGCGCGTAATCACCTCTGCAAATGGAGCTAAACCACCTCTGCACAATATTGCGGAGGCGCCTGCTTCTTTTGGAACTGCTACATCTGAAAGTTTGTACACTGTATCAATAGGAACGAATTCGACTCCCTCCATGGAAACTTTGAATTTCTGCTGAATAGCATTTGGTGTTACGTTAAAGTCGCGAACAGCAAACAGAATATTAGTCTTTGTATTGAGAAGAGCAATAAGCGCAGATCTTACAGAATTTGCAGGAACATAATTAATCGTAAATACAGCTGCCAGCTCACCATTTATAGCAGTAAACACACTGTTCTTATCGTTTACGCTATCAGGGACGCGTATGCCCATAAGATTCATAAAAGCGCCCGTACCGACCAATATCCTCTCGCCATCTATTATTGCGCCAAGTCCGCCGCCATCATAGCACGCAAAATCATTTGTCTGCCTTGCAGCGTATCCCTGGCTTTTAAGCAGCTCCTGAAACACCCTCGTCAATCCGGAGCCAGACGCTATAATCAGGCTGGAAGTATAGATAATAGCTTTCCTTTGTGATACACCTTCAAATAATTTAAGTCCGCTCATGGAAACAGACCCGACTGGGAAAATATCATCATCCGTCAGCAGCGCGCCATCTGCATAATAAATATCACTTGCTCCGCCCCAACCGGCTATAGCACTTCCACTGCGCTTTGCACGTACCGAAGCGTATCTAAACGGCAAGGCAAAAGCCATTGCGGCGGGAAATGCAGCTGATACCGTGGCCATAATTGACATAGTATGTGCAACGTCGCCGCTCCTTCCCCTGGCGACGGAAGTAATAACTCCAAATACAATTGAAATAACTATGAAGAGTGGTGCCGCACGGTTGTACACAACTTCGCCAAAGTCCGCTTCAATAAGCCTGCTGTAAAACCCTTTTGTAGCACCCTGTATTTTTTTTAGTACTGCCCTGTCTTGTATACTCCTGTCCTCAGATATAACTCCGAATGGCGACGTTGATGCCAGCGATGACTTTATCGAATCGCACATGGCCATATAATAAGACTTCCTGGCCCAGATTGCAAAAAACAACGACCATGATGAGATCAGTGAAAAAGGCAGTCCGTTACTGAAGTCTGCAGACATAAGCATAACAAAACCGTCTACTACTGAAAGCAAATTAGATATGAGTACCAGACTCTCCACTCCTGGGCGCGCTTTAACAATGTCATCAAAACCGCTTATCAGTACATCAATACCTGCTATCATGGTGAGCATCTGCATAATAAGCAGTATACCAGTTGTTATGCCGGCATCCGTCCCTATTCCAAAGGGCAGACTCCTTCCTGAATTGAAAAGCTGTGACACCACCAGCATAAGTATACAGAGTATTACAGAAACCAAGGACTTTATCCTGAGCGGCCGAATTTTTGATGCAAAGCGCGCCGCCTCTGACCGCATATCCTGCGGTTCCTTGGATTCATCAATATCATCTTCTCGCGATATTAACTCCTCGTCATCGTATTGTCTGTCCCTGTGCCCAAACAGCCTGCCCAGAACTCCGCCATCATCTTCACTTTCCTCAATCTCTTCTCCCTGCTGCACTTTATCTTCGACAATAGGCGCATATCTTTTTGTATCACTATCCGAAAATTCAAAATTCTCAAAGAATCTCAGATCGTCATCTGAAATAGCGTCAACGCTGGAATCATTATTTTTTCCTGTTTTCCGCGTACTGTCTGGGGCAGGCACAGTTTTGCCGTTAAGCTCTGTATCTCTTGACACATCCGCATCTATGGAAAAAGAATTCTGCTTTTCCTGAAAAACAGCAGATTGCCTCACTTTACGCGATTCAGCAGTTTGATCTGACAAGATCCTTTTCTGATCTTTATATGATTTCCTGTTATCAGAAAATAAATCTGACTCAATATTCTTTGGGCGTTCTGGTCTACTGTTATCAACATCAGCAACAGATTTAGATACTATTTCCTGTTCCTGATGCTGCTTTGCAGGTGTCACATTGTCTATATGCCTTTCCGCATACCCTGCCTGGTGCTGCTCATTTACAGGCGGTAGCCCGGCCTCTTTCCGGACTTCGTTAATTATATCATCCGTCCGTTTTTGTAAGAGTTCACTTGGGGTTCTTTTATCCCCATCCATGTATGCCTGACTTTTGAACTCAGCCAAAATCGACTCTAAAGAAAAGGTCTCATCAGAATCAAAATTTTCGTTCAATATCTCCTCCAGGCTATACTGCTCTTCATTATTCCTTTTATTTTCTGCCATTGAGTCTACCTCCCCGGTAAACCTTTTCTATTGTACAGACCTCTGTCTGAATACTTCATACATCATGACCGCCGCCGAAGCCGACGCATTTAAAGAAGAGACATGCCCTTTCATAGGTATGGAAACGCAAAAATCACAGCTTTCCTCCACGAGACGTCGCATTCCCTCACCTTCAGAACCTATAACTATAGCTATTGGGCCGCGTAAATCAGTATTCCATATATCTGTTTGTCCTTCCGCAGAAGTGCCATACACCCATACGCCGAATTCCTTAAGTTCTTTTATAGCTGAAGGAAGATTGGCTACACGCGCAACAGACATATACTCTATCGCTCCGGCAGACGTCTTTGATATAACGGCAGAGAGGCCTGCACTCCTGCGTTTTGGTACAATAATACCGTGCGCTCCCACAGCCTCAGCTGTCCTTATAATAGCACCCAGATTATGTGGATCAGATATCTCATCACAAATTATAATAAACGGAGGTTCATTACGCTCACTGGCAATATTCAATATATCGCTAATCGATGAATACTCTTTGACAGCCACATCAGCAATTACGCCCTGATGGGAATGTGTCTCGCTCATAGCGTCCAACCGTCGCCTGTCCGTTTCCACAACAGCCGCACCTGCTTCGCGCGCCATTGAGACAATCATCCTGATTGAGCCGTCATTTTCGCCCTTTGCAATATACAATTTATTAATTGGCCTCCCAGCTCTGAGAGCTTCAATAATTGCATTTCTGCCCTCAATATACTCACCTGAGGCTTCATTAGGCCGTATGACATCTCTTTCAAAGCGTCTGCCAGTGCCATTATTGCCCTTTTCCTGGTTTCTTTTTGTATATTTTTCTCTTCTAAAATCACTCATAAATATTTTGTCCGATTATAATAAGTACTCTTTTAATTTTTCAACCATGTCGAGACGTTCCCACGGCAGATCAAGGTCTGGCCTGCCAAAATGTCCATATGCAGCAACTTGCAGATATATAGGTTGGAGTAACTCTAATTTGGATATTATGGCTGATGGACGCATATCGAAATTTTCGCATATTATCTCTGAGAGCCTATCATCACTCATAACTCCAGTGCCCATGGTGTCAGCCAAAACAGAAACAGGATTTGCCACACCTATCGCATAAGCAAGTTCTATCTGACACTTTCGGGCAAGTCCTGCTGCAACGACATTTTTAGCAATATATCTCGCCATATACGCGGCTGATCGGTCAACCTTACTTGGATCTTTTCCAGAGAAGCACCCGCCACCGTGCCCACCAATGCCGCCATAAGTATCAACAATTATTTTCCTTCCAGTAAGCCCTGAATCTCCAACTGGTCCGCCGATAACAAATCTTCCTGTCGGATTAACATAAAACTTTGTCTCACTGTTGATATATTCACTGGGAATCACTGGTTTTATAACCGACTCAATAATAGCCTCGCGCAAAGTATCAATTTTTATATCAGGCGAATGCTGGGCTGACACAACTATTGCAGGGCAAGAAATCACATGGCCATTGTTATCATATCTTACAGTAACCTGAGACTTTCCATCTGGTCTCAAGAATGGCAACTCTTTGGTCTTTCTAACCTGTGCCAAGCGCCTGCTCAGCGCATGAGCGAGTGAAATAGGAGCCGGCATTAGCTCTGGGGTATCGTCACATGCATAGCCAAACATCATTCCCTGATCTCCAGCCCCTTCGTCATCGTTATCATCAAAGGCGCTGTCAACTCCCATGGCGATATCTGGGCTCTGTTCGTCTATTGATGTTATAACTGCACATGAGCTGCCGTCAAAACCAAATTCAGGTTTATCATATCCAATACGTTTTATTGTTTCTCTGGCTATTGTGGGGATATCTGCATAGCAGGAAGTGCTTATCTCCCCCATTACAAGGACCATACCAGTAGTGCATACAGTTTCACAGGCTACTCTTGCCCGTTTATCCTGGGAAATAATATAGTCAAGAACAGCATCGGATATCTGATCGCAGACTTTATCAGGATGCCCTTCAGTCACAGACTCAGACGTAAAAAGCCTTTCAGCCATCATAATACCTCCAAAGGTAAATCATTTTAACAGATACGCAAAAAATATGTGAATCATATTAAGGATTATTTTATCACATTATGGCGTAAACGAAAAGCACTATTTTATATCAAAATGTTCACAGTTAATTTATGGACTTTTTCCAGTTGCAGAGGTATTATAATACCACATTTAATTTTTGGGGGGATACTTTTGAAAGTACTGGACCGGGCTGTTGCCCGATTCTGTTATAAGCATCCAAGGTTTGGCATAAACAATCTGATGCTATATATAGTCGGTGGAAATATAATTGTCTACCTCTTATATTTGATGGACAGAACGGGGATGCTTCTCCAGTATCTTCTTTTCTCGCCCGAACTTATATTCAGAGGACAAGTGTGGCGGCTGGTATCGTTTATTTTTATTCCCAGCAGTTCCAGCCCGATTATGTTCGCAATCTCCCTCTACTTTTACTATTTTATAGGCTCTTCACTTGAAAGGCAATGGGGCAAGGGCAGATTCACGATATATTATTTCAGCGGTTTGATTCTAGATATGATATTCGCTTTTGTTCTGCATTTCTGCGGATATCCAAGCGCATATATAGGCATTACTTCATATTACATCAATATGTCAATGTTCTTTGCGTTTGCGGCGCTTTGGCCGGAACAGCGAGTTTTGCTGATGTTTATAATACCGATAAAAATCAAGTGGCTCGCATATATTGACGCAGCGATGTTCTTATACGATATATTCGCCGGTTTTTCCAACTTCCCGTTGAATCTGGAGCCTGCTGTCGCTATTCTCACATTTCTTCTCTTTTGTGGATCCGATCTTTTTTCCTATATTTTTCACCGCCGACCTTACCGTTCATCTTCTAATGTTATCAATTTCAAGAAAGCAGCCAAACAAGCCTCGTCTTCACAAACTGCAAATCGATCAACGAGAACGTATAGACATAAATGCGAGGTATGCGGCAGAACGGACACAGACTATCCTGACCTTGAGTTCCGCTACTGTTCAAGATGTGAAGGCTATCACTGTTTTTGTCAGGATCATATTAATAACCACGTCCATTTTAAAGAATAAAATCCCAGCTACTGTTCATTCAAGAGCTGCGGCAGGGCAACCTTAAAAAGGCTGTCCTGCCGCATTTTTTGTCAGGGCCTATTTTGCAGAAGGCCCTTTATTTGTGCTTTTCGTTCTCAGTCGAGCTTTGTCCAGGTCTCCATACCTCCGGACTTGGTGTAGTCGTGGCCGTTGGCTGCTTCCATGATCTGATAGTACGCCCAATGCTTGACTGGCAGATCAACAAACTGCGTCAGCTGTGAGGCATGGCTGTCAACATACGAAGAGTCCGCGTTGCGGCCCAGCATCCGGTTGACGATGGTGGTCACTTCTGCCCTGGTAATGCTGTTATGTGGCTTGAACGTGCCGTCCGGATAGCCGTTGATCCAGCCGTACTGGACGCAGGTGGCGACGTA
>CALWYO010000003.1 GCA_944385785.1 uncultured Oscillospiraceae bacterium
AAAACCTTCATATACGGCCCGCTCAGTGTCCCATGGTGTTTTGGCATGGGAATCCAGAGTGCCAAATCCAGCGTATTCAGCCTTGCGTACGTCAGGCAGATATCCCAAATGTCCAGCGTCAATTGCGAATACCATAGCTTTGGGATAGGGGAGTACGTCCTTAATTATCCTGCCCAGATATGAATACGGTTCGGTGTTTATCCCGCAGAAAGCCAGGCCGTTAAGCACCGCTAGGTGGAATTTGAAGACCACAGGATCAGAGTCAATTGGTTCAGAGGCTCTGAGTTCCTCCGGCATAACTGTGTTGCGTGTTTTACCTTCTTTTTCGTCCCCACCCTTGAAAGCAAGATTGAAGCGTACTCTTGCGTTTACAACACCTGGGATGGTGTACTCACTTCTGCCGTATTTCAGCTCGAAGTCGGAGCCCATATTGCAGATAGATTTGCTGGTTTTGAGAATCTCCAGACCTTGTACCTGCGCCAGATGCTCCATAATAAGCATGGTAGATTTTGCGTCAAGATCGGAACGCGTTTGAGAGAAGGTGCCGTCTTTCTCGGCCTTAACGCCCATCATAAATCCAGTTACCAGGGGGTTCTGATCTCCCGCGGCGGCCTCAACCCACAGACAGATATCTTTACCGGCGCTGGCATTTTCAACAAACTCCATAATCTCTCCGGCGATATCGCCGCAGATCTCAGTGAACTGGCCGTTAAATCTGAAGCCGTAGAGCATGTTGGAGTGGACGCCGAAGTTTACCAGTGTGGCGATGGGGTTTCCGTCAAGACTTTCGACCTTCATAACAACCAGCTCTCTATCGCTGTATCCGCCATAGTCGGAGTTCTGAAGTCCGCCAACGGGAGTGGGTCAGTCGCGACTGGCGTTTATGTAGCTTGTGCCGGAGGCGTAACCCATTTTAGCGGGGACCAGGTTTGCAATAGCCTCCCTGGCTGCCTGCAGGGCTCTGGAGTGGAAGAACTGTATAAGCTCTTCGTTTATCTCCCGAAGCCTTTGCGGTTTGCTCTCAAAAGGAGGACCTCCTGGCGGCTGCTCCGCAGGATCTGTAGCCCTTGCCATCTGATGGTTATGGGTATTGCCCAGCATTACAGCGTCGGGATGTACGCCCAGTTCCTTTTGAAGAAGATCTCTGAAACGTCTTTGAGCAGGGAAAAAGTTCATTTCTATAGAGAAAATTAAAAACTTTTCTGTCCCGTCGGAAAGTGCCACACATCTGACATAAACATCTTTGTAAATACCTGTATAAGAATTCGGCTCAAGAGAATAAAGTTCATCTATAATTGCTTTGGAGGGTGAAATACATGCTTTCCCAGCTCCAGCCAATAGTTTCCCCATATTGAAAATTCATCTCCATTCACATTTATTTACTAAAAAATTTTTTGAACATTTCTAACATTCCATTAACTATAAGCTCATTTGATCTGCCTGCTCGGACTTGACCGAAAGACTGAAAAACTTTGTGGTCTTTAGATGCATTGTCTAAAACATAGCCAACTTTCTTTGCACCTATGTGAGTTGCAATTATAGTGTGTTTTAAGGGCGATGCTTCTTTGCACAGAAGACCAATTTCGTTATATAGTTCACAGGCTACGCCAAAGAAAGCGACATCTCCCAATATAATAAGTTGTGACCACATTGGAACTTTGTCTTCAATGGGTATCATTTCAGCGAGATTCTTTTCATACTTCTCACCAGGTGCGAAATATCCTCTTGAAACTAAAAGGTTATCTGCCATTAGCCTGTTATACATGGGATCGATCCCTTCAGGAAATTTCTGTCCATCAAGAAGAATGGTCATTTCCTCAGTAGAGATGCCTACCCAGTCTCTGGTTGGTGCTGCTTTTTTTATCGCACGCAGACAATCTATTGCATGTTGTTCACCAACATGTATAGCATTGATATATGATGCGCCAGGAACGGCGTCTGCCGCAGCGTACATAGTTCCATTTATATCGTAGCGTTTATTTGCGGAAAGATATGGATTTTGGTTTCCGGCGGCACCGGATTGCCAAAGAACCACAGCATCATTGCCAAAGTACTTTTCAAGCCATCCGCTGGCTATGCCAGGTATGCCGCACGTTATTTTTACTTTGCCATCTGTATCTTTTGCGAGAAAGCACATGACATCATGTACCGCGTAATTGACTACAGCCGCAACTATATTTCCACTATAATCTGTAAATGTAACAGCGGCCACAGTCTTGTCACTGACACCTGTCCAATTTTGACCTTGCATCCAGTATCCATCGTCAAAAAGCTCATCGCGGTTGATATTTATATAGCTTTTGTCTTCCGCATAACCCATTCTGACGGGACGAAGATTCTCAATAGCAATGCCAACGGCCTCAACGATGCGGTCAATTACCATACGAGTCCAGCGTTTGATATTATCGCTTTCATCGTCAGGCAATCCATATTTGTTAATCTCTCTGGCACCAGGTGGATCATAGGGATGAGGGGCAGCGTGGTTATGAGTGACTGTATAGAGAATATCGTTTTTGCTGAGGCCATAATTATTCATCAGCTCGGAATAAACAATTTCTGGAGCAGGAACACGAGCAAGCTCACAAGATATAAATGCAAATCTTTTTTCGCCATTGTCTAATACAATCACGCGGGTAGAAAGATCTTCACCATTCCTTACCGCCTCATATAGATCTCCAGAGAAAGAAAGTGTCAATGGTAGCATATCAGGAGTTGGTGAGATTGGTAGCTTCGCAGCACCTGCTTTTAATATTTTATCAGACATAGATCATTTCTCCTGCCCTTTATCAAGCTTATAGGCTAGATCGCGAAAACCTTCATATACTGCCCGCTCGGTGTCCCATGGTGATTTTGCATGGGAATCCAGAGTGCCAAATCCAGCGTATTCTGCCTTGCGTACGTCAGGCAGATATCCCAAGTGTCCCGCGTCAATTGCGAATACCATAGCTTTGGGATAGGGAAGTACATCTTTTATTATCCTGCCCAGATATGAATATGGTTCGGTGTTTATCCCGCAGAAAGCCAGTCCGTTAAGGACGGC
>CALWYO010000004.1 GCA_944385785.1 uncultured Oscillospiraceae bacterium
TTATCTGTGGGATATCTGGTAGTTATTAAAAGCTGCAAGAAACGAAAGGCGGAATCAAAATTTTGATTATTGAACAGCAGTGGTAGCCCCGCAGTCGCGTTTTGGACGATTGCGGGGCTGTTGCTGCTTTTATATATAATAGATGTATAATATGAAAAGCAAACTTGCTGCAAAAAATGGTAAAAATTATAAGCTGGGTAGAACACTACCCAGCTTATAATTTTTTAAATTTTAAAGGCGCTATTACTCTAACTCGAAAGCTCCTGTATAGAGCTGGTAGTATATGCCCTTCTGGTCTATGAGCTGTTCATGAGTGCCACGCTCGATTATGCGACCATGGTCAAGAACGATTATGGCGTTGGAGTTCATGACTGTAGATAGTCTGTGAGCGATTACAAATACGGTCCGGCCCTCCATAAGTGCGTCCATGCCATGCTGGACAATGCGCTCTGTGCGGGTGTCGATAGAACTTGTAGCCTCATCCAGTATCATGACAGGCGGATCAGCCACTGCTGCACGGGCAATTGAAATAAGCTGGCATTGGCCTTGCGAAAGACCGGAGCCGTCACCAGCGAGAACGGTGTTATAGCCTTGCGGTAGACGCATTATAAAGTCGTGTGCATTTGCTCGTTTGGCCGCTGCTATACACTCCTCGTCAGTGGCGTCCAGTTTACCGTACCGTATATTCTCCATAACTGTCCCAGTGAAAAGGTTGACGTCCTGAAGAACTATGGCAAGAGAGTGGCGCAGGTCATTTTTGTGTATTTCGTTAATATTTATTCCGTCATAAGTTATTTTACCGTCTTCTATATCGTAGAACCTGTTGATAAGATTGGTTATTGTTGTTTTTCCGGCCCCTGTAGCGCCGACAAAGGCCAGCTTTTGACCGGGCTTTGCGTATAACGTAATATCATGCAGTATCTGGTGACCGGGTTCGTAGGCAAAATCGACATTATTAAAGCGCACATCACCGCGTACCTGAATATAAGTAATAGTTCCGTCTGGATTTTGTGATTTCCAGGCCCACATGCCTGAAGGCCGGTCGGTTTCACAGATATTGCCGTTGCTATCCAGCTGAGCATTTACAAGAGTAACATGGCCGCTGTCTTTTTCGGGTTCTTCATCCATAAGCTCGTAAATTCTCTCCGCGCCTGCCAGCGCCATGACTATGGAGTTCACCTGTTGAGAAGCCTGGTTTATGGGCATGTTGAAATTTCGAGTCAGTTGCAGGAAGGAGACGATGGAACCGAGCGTAAGCCCACCGACTCCACTTATAGCAAGTGCTCCTCCGATTATGGCGCATGTAACGTAAAGGAGATGGCCCAGATTTGCCATGATTGGCATTAATACGTTTGCATATGTGTTAGCTTGTGTGGCATTCTGGCACAGTTCCTCATTGAGCTTGTCAAAGTCATCTCTGGCTTTGTCCTCATGGTTGAATACTTTAACCACTTTTTGGCCGTTGATCATTTCCTCTGCAAAGCCGTTGACCTTTCCGAGAGATTCCTGCTGCTTGACAAAGAACCGGCCGCTTTTTCCGCCTAATTTGCCGACAAAAGTAAACTTAATGCAGAGGAAGACAACGACGACCAAGGTGAGCCATATTGACATATAGCACATGCTGGTAAACACCACGACTATAGTTGCCGCTGTGTTTATAAGCTGTGGTATGCTTTGAGATATAAGCTGCCGCAGCGTGTCGGTGTCGTTAGTGTATTTGCTCATGATGTCGCCGTGAGTGTGGGTGTCGAAATATTTTATTGGGAGATCTTGCATGTGGCTGAACATGCGGTCCCTTGTATCCCTTAACATCCCCTGCGCGATTACAATCATAAGACGGTTATAGGTGAAAGATGATAATATACCGGCAATATAAATGCCAGCCATCATACATATGGCGTGGAAAAGACCGGTAAAATCATGGCTGCCAGTTTCCAGCATTGGTGTGATATATGTGTCAATGAGAGTCCTGAGGAATATGGAACCAGCAGCCCCCGCTCCTGCGGAGATCAGAATACATATAAAGACAAGGCTGAGACGAAGTTTGCGTCCTCTCAAGAGATCTTTTAAAAGACGTTTGAGAGTTCCTTTTGCATCTTTGGCCTTTTTACCACCTCTCATGGGTCTAGGCATTCTCTTCGCCTCCTTTAATCTGAGAAGTGTAGACTTCTCTGTATATGTTATTTGTTTTTAAAAGTTCCTCCTGCGTACCAATTCCGTTTATGCGTCCACCGTCAAGAACGACTATCTTATCGGCGTCCTGAACGGAGGATATCCTCTGAGCTATGATTATCTTTGTAGTTTCAGGAATATAGCTTTTAAATCCTGCGCGTATAAGCGCATCTGTCTTTGTATCTACTGCGCTGGTTGAGTCGTCCAGAATAAGTATTTTTGGCTTTTTAAGAAGGGCTCTGGCAATACAGAGCCTTTGCTTCTGACCGCCGGAGACATTTCGCCCTCCCTGCTCAATATGTGTGTCATAACCATTTGGCATCTCACGGATAAAGCCGTCTGCCTGCGCTAACTTGCAGGCTTCTACCATCTCGTCATCTGTGGCATTCTCGTTGCCCCAACGCAGATTGTCTTTAATAGAACCAGTGAATAGTTCATTTTTCTGAAGGACCATTGCGACAGACTCCCTGAGCTGCTCTATATCGTAGTCCCGTACATCAATACCGCCTACTTTTACAGAACCTGAGGTGACGTCATATAGTCGCGGTATCAGCTGAACAAGAGTTGACTTGGATGATCCGGTACCGCCAATTATTCCGATGACTTCTCCTGATTTAATATTCAGATTAATATCGGTCATGCACAGCTTGTTTTTGTCACCCTTATAACTGAAGTCCACATGGTCGAATTCAATACTGCCATCTTTTACTTCAGTAATAGCGCCGGGCTTGCTCTGCATTGTCGGCTCTTCCATTAGTACAGCGCCTATGCGTTCGGCATCAGCCTGAGCCATAGTGATCATTACATATACCATTGAGAGCATCATAAGGGACATGAGCAGCTGCATGGAATAGGCAAATAAACTGGTGAGTCCGCCGGTAGTGAGCTCCGTGGCACCTGAATTCACTATTATTCTGGCTCCAAACCAGGATATGAGGATCATACATGTGTATACGATCAGTTGCATGGTTGGCTGATTAAAAGAGAGAATTTTTTCTGCTTTGGTAAAGTCGCTGAAAATACTTGCGGATATTTTGTTGAACTTTTGCCTTTCGTGATCCTCACGTACAAAAGTTTTTACTACGCGTATGCCAAGCAGATTTTCCTGGACTACGTTATTCAGGTCATCGTAAGTATCAAATACGCGTTCGAAAATCTTATGCGCTTTACTGGCTATAAATAGAAGCACGGCTGCCAGTACAGGCATAACGCAGAGATATATAAGTGAGAGCTTTGCGCTTATGGAGAATGTCATAAAGAGCGTGATTATAATTGTCAGAGGAGTACGGCTTGCAATCCTTATGAGCATCATAAAGGCCATCTGAATATTTGTAACGTCAGTTGTAAGCCTTGTGACAAGTCCGCCAGTACTGAATTTATCTATATTGGTAAAGGAAAACTCCTGAATTTTATGATAGATATCATGACGCAGATTTTTACCGAACCCTGCGGACGCTATGGCGTTAAAGCGGCCTGAAAATATTCCGCAGGTCATGCCCATGGCAGCCAGGAGCAGCATTAATAGACCTGAAATTACAGTGTATTTAAGATTTCCCTTTTCAATTCCGTTATCAATGAGCCGAGACATTACCATAGGTATGAGGGAGTCAAAAAGCACTTCACCTGCGACGAACACAGGCGTTAGTATGGTGGCCTTTTTGTATTCCCTTATGCAGCCAAAGAGCTTTTTTAACATCTATTGCCATCCCCCTCTCCTAATAGGGCTTCCACCGCGTCCCTTTGTGACTTTGCATTTGCAATCATTTTGTCTAAGAGGACATGAAGCGTACTTAATTCATCCTCTGTAAAATCATTGGTAATAAAGGACTCCAATCTATCCAATTTTAATTTTATCTGTTCGGTGGCTGCCATCCCTTTCTCCGTAATCACTATGCGCTTTAAACGCTTATCATATTGGTCCTGAGTGAACTCGACAAATCCTCTGTCAGCCATCCTCTTAAGTATGCCAGTGGCAGTAGGGTGCTTAATATTGAATTTAACTTCCAGATCGTGCTGACAAGGACGTACTTCTGCATTGCGCGCAAGATAGTTAAGTATAATTGACTGGGTGCCAGTAATACCAAGATCCGCAGTAGATTTATTTGCAATCCGCCTAAAAGAATTGAGTATAAATTTTAATTTCGGACCTATACGCTCTTGAGTTTCTACTT
>CALWYO010000005.1 GCA_944385785.1 uncultured Oscillospiraceae bacterium
TGCAATTATCAGAATCCTCCCTGATGCACTCGGCGTCTATGCCGCCGCCTTGCATCATGTCCATGCCGTGGCTGATGCTGTTTAGGAACATACGCACGTCTTTTACTATGTACAGAGGCCGCTGGCCAGGCACTTCCTGAGGCGTGCGGATACGCAGCAGCTTGTCCACGTATTTTTCGGCTGCCTCAGGCCCCATGTCGTTATATGCCATTTCGCATAGGGCGGCCTCACGGATCTGGTCGCTGGAAATCCTAAGCAGAGCCAGGGCATGACGTTCGGTGAGGCCCGAGTCCCGTATGGCCAGCAGTACGTGTATGGGCAAAAGAAGCGTCCTCAGCTTGCTGGTGACCTGGGCCTGGGTAAGTCCGGTGCACAGCGCCGCCTCATCAATGGAAAAACCGTGCTGGCTCACCAGTTCCTGGAGCCCCAGAGCCACCTCCAGAAAATCTGGCGCCTGCCTGTGCAGATCTTCTGAGAGACGCATTACGGCACATTCCCCGTCGTCGGCGTCGGTTATGCAGCAGACGACCTTTTTTAGACCGCACATTTTGGCGGCCTTGAGTCTTCTGCGTCCGCAAATGAGTTCATAAACCCGTCCGCTCCTCCGGACAATCAGGGGGCTGAGAAGCCCGTTTCTGGATATGCTGGCGGCCAGGGCATCAAGGCCGCTGTCCCCAGAGGGGATGTCCGGGGTTTCAGGAACAAGAATGGAACTTATGGGTATGCTCTTTAGACGCCGGCGGCGGAAAAGCCCCCTGAATATCTTTTTAACTGTGGTCATTGCCCACTCCTCCCAATATGTAGCATTTTTCCCAGCGGGATTATATAAAAAGGGACATGGTCCGTCCCGCGTAAGACCCTAAATTTCAGGCAAATCAAACAATCCCCGTATTAGTACTCCAGTGGGGAAGACTTGTACCGAAATATTACCATGAAATAATGGAAAATGCTGGCGAATGCCGTCGTACAGGAAAAACTTTACATACACGCCGGATGAGTCTGTGGGTTCCGATATAATTTTTGAAAGAAGGTGAGGAAAATCAAATAATTTGACCTGAGATACAGGCAGAGAAGATAATAAATGTTCCAAATAGTGCTAAATATGGCTTGTGCTGTATTTGAAAATATTGTATAATATAGTCGTGGTATGGATAAAATCCTGTTATGCGGGTGTCTGTCCGCACCCGCAGGCAAAAATGGGAAGCGGCTGCTTCCCATTTTTGCTTTTTAGATGAAAAAGCCCGCCGATTTACGGCTTGAACCGTAAATCGGCGGGCAAAATTGTTATTCAATATTGTCCTTTCCCCTCCGGCGGGTGAGCTCGACGGCCTCCTTGCCGGTGATATGGGAGACAGTCATCTCCAGCACGCAAAGATTTTTCCACTCCCGCATGATGGCGTCGGTTCTGTTTTCCGCACTGTCATTTGGGGCGTATTTCAGGGCCAGCTTCTCTATGGCGGCCATTTTCTCCCCCTGATCCTCCAATATGCGTATAGCGCCGAAAGCGATGACGCTCTTAAAATATGTGGTGTACTCGCTGGGGACCACCTGGTCCTGACCGATTACGCAGAAGGAGGCTTTCGGATCCCGTTTTATCGCCTCTATCTTGTGGCCTGAAGGGGCCGAGTGGAAATAGATCTTGCCGTCTTCATAGACATAGCTTATGGGGACGGCGTAAGGGTAGCCGCCGTCACCGTGGAGAGCCAGAACCCCCGAGGTGCCGAGACTCAGTATTTTATCGCACTCCTCCGCCGGCAGCTGCTGACGGAAGCGGCGCATCCTGGGAAACATATTAATCACGCTCCAATGAAAATTTACTTCTGGATTTACAGCTTTAAAAGCTCTTCCGCAGTACTGACTCCAGGCAGAGTTTCGTTAAAGCGCATGATGCAGCGGCGCTGAGAGGTGAAAGGCGGCCAGGAGGGGACCGGCCTGGGCCCAGAGGATGGGTCGCCGGTATATGCGAAGTTTGTCCAGTAGTCGGCCATAAGGTCTGAAAGGGCGTAATCGCCGGCGGTGAAACCAGGGGCCACAGAGCGCCAGCACCTGGAGAGAGTACCGAAGACGTACCACAGTTCGCAGGAGTGGAAAGCGCCGGCGTCGTCGCCTGGCATGGCTCTGTCAAAGTAATAGACGTGCACCGGTGGCCTGCCGTTTTTATCCTCTATCTCAGGCCAAACCGTCACCACAGGGGAGCTGCCGGAACTTAGCCTCAAGGAGGAGTCGCCGGAGACAGAGCCTGTCATGTAGCAGATGTTGTGCTGCAAACCCTGGGCAAAGGCGTCTCCGGGAGGCTGGGGCAGCAAACGGCCGTCCACCGTGGGGCGGAAGGAGAGAGGGCCGGAGATCTGACTTGCAGCGTCCAAAAGGAGACTGTTTACCTTGCCGCCGTCCATTTCCTCCAGCTGCTGCAGCGTCAGGCCAAGATGCCGGCACATCTGAACGCCGGCCTCCTGGGCCTCCTCAAGAGTAAGGGGCTTGCCCAGAGTGGAGGCCATGTCTCCGGCCGAGTGGATAACGGCTCCTTTGAAAAGGCCCCTGGCTGCGGGCGAGGTGCATATGGCCTGGGTCATGCCTCCGCCGGCGGACTGACCGAACACCGTAACATTCTCAGGATCGCCGCCGAAGCCGGAGATGTTCTCCCGAACCCACTTAAGGGCGGCTATGACGTCCAGAACGGCGTAATTGCCGCTTCTGTTTACGGCGTCCCTGGCGGAGAGCTCCGGATGGGCGAAAAAGCCCAGGGCGGCAAGCCTGTAGGGGACTGTCACCAGGATAACGCCCCTTTTGCAGAAGGACTCGCCGTCAAATTCCATCTCATAGGAATAGCCGTGATTATATGCGCCGCCGTGTATCCAGAACATCACCGGCAGCTTTGCGGCGGGGTCCAGGGTGGGAGTCCATATGTTCAGGTAGAGACAGTCCTCGCTTTCGTCAACCTTAGAGGGATAGAACTCCTTCTGGTAAAAGCCTGAGCCGCCGGCTACGCCAGGCAGCTGAATAGCCGCCGGAGCAAACTCATCACACAGCCTGACGCCGCTCCAACTGTCAGGCTCGCAGGGGGCGGCCCAGCGGAGAGCGCCTACCGGCGGCGCGGCGAAGGGGATACCCTTAAAAACAGTGTGGCCTGGATTTCCGGCGGGAACGCCTTTTACAAGGCCGTATTTAGTGGGAGCCGTTCTGTTCTCCAAAAACATGTACTGACCTCCTTCTTATATCTGCCTATTGAAACTTTTTTATATGTCTTAACCGCCGCAGGGGAAGGCGGGGGCGGAATCCCTGGTGTGGCTGTTGAGGCTGGGGTCTTTCATGCACAGGTGCACTGCTGTGGTGGTGAAGGCCTGGGGCAGCGCCAGAATATTGGGATTGAAGCCCACATATTTCTTCATGGCGTCCTGGAGGGCCTCCTGGAATGTGGCCCTTGTTTTAAGACCCATGCTGCGGGCTATACCGGGTTCCCTGGCCCCTACTATATATATGGCGCTGGTGTGTTCCTCGGCCAGATGGCCGCAGCTCATCATTGAAAAGCCGTGGAAGGGGTGGAAGGCGTTGGCAAAGCGGTATTTGCGTATGTACTCCTGATTTGTGGCGAAATACTCGCCGTAGCGGTTCATATCCGGCAGTATGTTCATGTAATCGTGCTGGAACATCTGGTAGAGCTCCCGCAGATACGGCCAACGCTCCTCGTGGAACCAGCCGTCGCATATGCTGGAGACGATAAACACACAGTGATCGGATAGTATGCGCTTATGGCGAATGACCTGGGCGGACAGGGCCTGCATCATCTGGATGGGGTTTGTACCCATGCCGTCGCCGTAGTGGAAGTTGGTGGGCATGCCGAATACCACCACGTCGTATTTTTTCTCAGCCCAGTGGACATAAGTGCGTTTGTCGGCGCACTTCCAGCATATTGGCTGCATATCTCTGGCGTAGCCGGAGAAAATCTCAATCTGACGGGACTTTGTGTCAAGGACCGCGTCACAGCAGAAAAACTTTTTACCCATGCGTTCTTCCATGAACATGCCCTGCTGGTCGAATTTGTCACGCATCAGGCTGTGGGTGCTGACAGGCACGAAGTCCTGCCGGTGCATCACCTGGGGCACGTGGTGGGCGGATATGCTCCTCCAATGGGTGATGCCGGTGGCGCAGTGCTTATAGCCGCCGGAGTAGCCGCCGTAGGGGTTGCCCTGGGCATGGCCTATCAGTATGGCGATATCCGCGTCGTATACGTACTTATTCATTATAACATGGTCGCCCTGGGAAGTGTACCCCAGATCCACCAGATGTTCGTAGTCCTCGCTGTCGTGGCTGGTTATCTGCCCGGAAGGGTAGAATTCGCCGAAAAGGTCGTCTCCAAGAATTGTCCTCATCTCCTGCACAGTTGCCCTGGGGTGCAGGCCGTTGGAGAAAAGCAGAAGGATATCCTTTTTCTCTACGCCTTTTGAATAGAGCTCGTCAAGACAGACTCTGATAGCCACCTTCCTGTGGCTGGTGGCCTGATTTCCGCCTTTGACGATGTCGGGGATGACAAAAACTACAGTTTTTCCGGGGCCGGCCAAATCTCCCAGAGGCTCCATGCCAATGGGGTTTCTTATGGACTCAAGAGTGGCGTTATAAAGGGCCTCCCAGGTCTGCTCCAGGCACGGTGGATCGGGGACGGTTACCCCGGGTATGAAGACGTCGGTGCTGTCGGGGAGCTGGGCGGACATAAAACCATGGCCGTATTCAAAATCCAGATTCATTATTTTACACTCCTCACAAATTATTTACCCCTGCAATAAGGGGGATGGCGTATGGAGAAATAGGGACTGTTTATTTTCCCAGATAAAGGCGGATTATCTCCAGATATTCCTCAGGGTAAAATCCGATATCCCCTGAAAAGCGCGTCAGGGCGATAAGCCCGCCGTCGATTTCAGGTATGGAGGCCAGCATCGCGGCATTGTCCGCCTTGAGCCCTCCGCCATACACCACCGGCATGCTGTTACCTGTGTGTTCCTTGATAAAGCGGGCTACCATCGTAATGTACTGCCTGTCGGCAGGAGTTTTGCCGGGCCCTATGCTCCACACCGGCTCATAGGCTATGGTTATACGGCTCCTGTCGGCCCCCTCAAGGCCAATATCCAGCTGCTCACCCAGCACCTGCTGCCACTGAGGCTGCTCCTGGCTGTTTTCGCCTATACAGTAGAGGACGTGGAGGCCCCTGGCCTGGGCCGCCTTTATCTCCATGTTCAGCACCTGGTTCACCACTGAGCTGGCCAAAGAACCTGACACGCCGGCCAGAGAGAGCAGCCCAGCCTTATCGTTCCGCTCCTCACAGTGGCCGATGATGGCGCTATGGCAGCCCAGAGCTTTCGCCGCCGCCGCCGGACGATTGGTGGTAAAGGCTCCGAAGTTTCCACCTGGGGCGGTGTCCTCCCGATACACGCCCTGGCAGCCAAGTTTAACTGGACTGCCTGAGCGGAGAGCCTGAAAAGCGCCTATAAGATGGGCTTCAGGGAAGTACATTGTAAAGTCGGCCTCCTGGGGATCGTACTTTCCGAGAGCCTCCTGGGTGCGCTCTACGATTGTCCCGCCCCAGCCGGACAGGGGCGCCAGGCTGTTTACGCCGCCCATCTGGGACGGTATGTCGAAACGCTTGAGATTGAGAAAGATGTGCTTCATTTTGAGGTACCCTCCTTCTTTTATAAATTAAATTGTATTTTCAGTATTGGGGAAGATCATGTCCTCTCTGTTCCGGCTGTCACTTGCCCAGCTTCTGGAACATGCGCTTTTTGTACGCCTCAACGCCCGGCTGATCAAAGGGATTGACGCCCAATATAAGGCCGGAGAGGTAACAGGAGAACATGAAGAAGTAGAAAAGCTGTCCGAAAGTGTATTCGTCTATAGACTCCACAGTTATATTAAAGCAGGGGAGTATCCTGCTGTGGGCCTCCAGAGTCCCCTGATATGAGGCTCTGTTTATATGGAAATAGTCCAAACCTTTAAGATACTCAAAGCCGTCGTCTATATCGTCGCCCACAGGCGCCAGGGAGACGTCGGGATTTTCCACATCTATGAAAGTCTCAAAGAGACAGTGGGTGCCCTCCTGGACAAACTGCCCTATGGAGTGGAGATCTTCAGAGTAACTGGCAAAGGATGGAAAGATGCCAAGTCCCCCTTTGCCCTCGCTCTCCCCAAAGAGCTGCACCCACCATTTGGCAAAGCGGAAAAACCGCGGTTCAAAGAAGGAGAGCATCTCAACACTGTAGCCGGCTCTGTAGAGATAATTGCGTAGAGCGGCGTATCTGAGGGCCATATTGTCCTGAGAAGAGTCGGAGCGGAGAAGGGACTCCATATCCGCTGCCCCCTGGACCAGGGCGCAGATGTCAAATCCGGCCACCGCCATGGGCAGCAGACCCACGGGAGTGAGGGCGGTGTATCTGCCGCCTACATTTTCAGGGAACGGCAGAAAGGTAAAGCCGTATTTTTCGGACATGTCATGCAGCTGCATATTGGGCGTACCGGTGACTATGACCCGCTTGTGCCAGCCGCTGCCGTAAGTATCCCCAAGGAATGTCCGGAGCGTCCTGAAGGCCACGCCCGGCTCAAGAGTCTCAAAATTTTTTGCTATAACGTCGATATACACGCTTTTCTTTGACTTTAACTTATCTAAAAGCCGCTGCACCTCGTAGGCCGAGAGAGTGTTGCCCGCCCAGATTATCTCGGGGGAGCCCTCTGGCGGGTCCAGGGCGTCTACCACCGCCCTGGCAGCCTGGTTTGAGCCGCCTACTCCCACCACCACAAAGGCGTCGGCGTCGGACCTTATGTGAGACGCTATCTCCAGATATTTCTTAAGCCAGTTTTCGCCGGCCCACTGAGATACTGACAGCCACCCGAGGCTGTCGGCGTACTGGGGCTGACCGCTTTGAGCGGTGGACAGACAGTCTAAAGCGTACTTAAGCTCGTTTTCGCTGAAGCCGCCGGTTTTCCCAGCGCCGTCAAGAAGCGACAATTGAAATTTTTTCTTCATAAAGACACACCCCATTGTGATTTTTATTTGAAGCGTCCAGGTCTCCGCCTGCACGGTCTGTATTCAGAAAACGGCAAGATATAAATAATTAAATTAAATAATTATATTATAATAATAACCCAACTGAGAGTTATGTCAAGGAAAACTTTCGTTTTACCGGAAATATTAGACGTATATGCAGGCGAAAGTTACCGGACTCTGGCGAAAGGGCCATTTGACATTTAAGCGGGCATAGTGTAATTTTAATTAAAATAAAACTTCATGGGACGTGGACGCAGCACCTGGATAGCAGGTAAAAGAAAACGGACCGCGAAGTTTCCCCCGTGTGGGCCTTTTCGGCCCACACCCTCCGATCTCATGGCCGCGCCCCCTGAAGGCGATATTTGGCCTTTTTGCACAGCAAAAAATATTGTGTCTATGGGAGTTTTAACGATGCTCATTGAACAGGGAAATAATCTGACACGGGTTAAAAGGTCAAACCAGGCGGCTATCAGGCGACTGGTATACCACTATAGTCCCGTCACTCGGGGCCAGCTGGCCTCTGAGCTGGGGTTGACCATGCCCACAATAACAAAGAACGTGAACATGATGATTCAGGCGGGCGTAGTCAGGGAGCTGGATGCCCTGGGCGGTGAGAGCAAAACCCTGGGCAGGAAGGTCAGGCCCATTGAGCTGGTGGCTGACTCCAGGTATTTTGTCGGCGTGGAGATGAGAAGCACGCGAAGGAGCGTGTGTGTTACAGATTACAGAGGGGAGATAGCGGTATACAGGATAGATAACAACCTTCTCGTGGATTACCAGGAGAACGTCGACTGCTGCTGCCGGATGATACGGGAGGCGGTGGAGGCTTCCGGCGTGTCCTGGGAGAAGATATATGGAATAGGGATTTGCGTGCCGGGGCTTGTTGACAGCGGAGATAAGCTCATAAGGAAGAATTCACACTACGATTGGGAGATGAGATATCTGGCGAAAGATTTTGCTGCCGGTCTTGGATACGCAGGGGAGATATCTCTGGAAAATAACGCCAGCGCCAGGGCATATGGAGCGCAGCTTTTCAGAAGGGAACTTCTCAACGGAGTCACGTCTTTTGCCTATATGTTTGTCTCCAGCGGCATCGCCTGTCCGATAATATATAATGCGCTGCCAGACTATGGCGTGGCTGTGGGCGCCGGAGAGGCCGGACATATGGTGATGGATCCGGAGGGGCCTCTATGCAGGTGCGGAAACCGCGGGTGCCTGGAGGCGCTTGCCAGCGAACAGGCAGTTATCCGCAGCTGCCACAGGGCTGTCAACATGGGACAGGCGAAGACGCTAAGTGATATCTGCGGTGGTAAAGAGCCCTCCTTAAAAGAGATACTTGAAGCCCAGGAGATGGGCGACAGGGACGTGGAGGCAATTGTAGATACGGCGATCTTTAACTTAGCCCTGGCCACGGCGAACATAGATAATCTGACACGTCCAGACGTGATTTTATTTGAGGCGGAGATATTAAACAGCCAGCGCAACAGGGATAAGTTTATGGAGATAACGGATAAGAACGTGTATGCGGGGACTGCCGACCGCACCAGATTTGAATTTCTTCCCACAGATCCGCTTAGCGGAGCCAGAGGCGGCGCCGCGGTGGCTATCAGGGTGAATTTGGAATCGGAGATTATATAGAGGCCGCATACATTTATAATTAGATAATAAAAAGGTATGGCATTACTGCGAATATTGCCATACCTTTTTTTGCTGTAACGGACACGGACGTCGATGCCGTATCATGAGCTTTTCTGATTTATCCTTTTGTACTCCGAAGGCGTTAAGCCCTCGAATTTTTTGAACACACGGGTGAAGCCCTGAATATCCCAGAATCCTGAGCTTATGGACGCTTCTTTTACAGACATTGTCTTAAGATTCTCTTTGGCGGCCTCAACTCTGGTCCTCTGGATATAATCAAGGAGGTTATAGCCTGTGCCCTCTTTAAATATACGGGACAGGTACGACGGGTTAAGGTTAAATTGCTCCGCCAGCGTAGTCACATTCAAATTGCTCTCTGTGAAGTGCTCACTGATGTAGCTTTTGACGTTTTCGATGCGCTGGTTGGGAACAGCCAATTCGGCCGCCTTGTTCTGGTACTGTTTAATAAGTTCTGCGAATATGCTGTCGCTGGCTGATTTCAACTCTCCGATACTCCTGGCCTCCATGAAATTTTCAAAGTCGTCGAGATTTATGCCGGTCATGGAGCGGAGCATATCCAGCATGATATATACACGGCTCCTGGCTATGGCTATGTCCTTGGGGTCTGTGGGCAGATAATCGTCGATTATCTGCCTGAACACCATGGCCGCCTCATTGTAATCGGTGTTTTCAAGGCATATAAGCATCTTGCTCAGCAACTTAAAGTAGAGTGAGTCGTTGTTCTTGCCGCCACGGCGCTCGTGGCCGTCAGTGCCTGAGCCATACCAGAATGTGCGGCTCTGGACATCCTCCAGGATGGACTCCACGGTCTCCTTCAGCTGGGAGACATCTATTAAAGCAGCCCTGCTACTTATGAGGGTTACGTCAAGGGCGTTTTTGAAGAAGTCGGTTATTGACGAAATTATGGCGTCAAAGGTCTCTCGGGTATCTGTGTCAAGGCACTGGGCCAGCAGAACATACGACATGTCGGTGGCCGCCAGTATTCCGGCGCGTTTTTCAAAGACCATATCTTTTAACACGTTGTTGAGGACAAAGAAAGGACGTATATACTCGTTGTCCTCGTTGCTCATATCCCCAATGAATTCCTTTATATCGTCCGAGTAGGAGAAGCCTGCAATGAAAAACGGCTGATCCGCGGAGAGGCCGGCGCCTGTGAGTATGTTTCTGGAACACTCCTCAGCGCGGCTGCCCTCATAGGATGGGAGACGCTGAAGCAGCTGGCCCACGCCGTAGGGAAGGAGCGCGGTCATATCGTTCTCCAGTTCGCTGGAGCCGCTCTCAAAGACCTTCTTCATCTGCATCTTATGGTATTTCTGTTCCAGCACCAGAATGATGAGGATGAGCACCAGCACCGAGATAAACAGGGACATGTACTCGGGCACATGGCTTCTGAGGCTCTCAGGGGCAAGGCAGGTGAGTACATTTAAATGTACATTGGAAAAGACGTTAAGAAAGGAGATGTACTCTGTGCCGCTGAATGTGAATAAGCGGTCGTCGGTGATGCTGTTTAAGGCCCTGATGTAGTCCGCTTTGGTAATGCCGTCCACATTTGAATGGATAAGGTCTGTGCCGCTGCCTATGAGAACTATCTGCCCATAATTAGGAATCATTGCCAGCTCATCCAGGTCTATCTCTACAATTACATAGGCTGACAGTTGATCCAGACTGTTATATACATTTCGCACAAGCCAGCTGCGGCCGTCTACGCAGTATGTCCCCCAGGTATTTCCATCCTGGCCTGATGACACGCTCTCATAGGAGAGAGTATTATTATATAAATTGTTAAATACGGAGCTGTAGTCTGCTATTGAGTAAAACTGATATGGCACGATGGCGTATGGCGCGTTAAGGAATATAACGGAGACATCCGTACGCCGGATATCGGAGACAGCCGTTATCTGATTGAGATCGAGCTGTATCTGACGGGCCATTACCGCGTTGAAGGGATTTGTAGTGTCTCGGACAGAGTTGGCGAAATTGAGTACAGCCTCGCTGGTGGCGATTGTATCGCACAGCGTTGTATAAGTTATGATGGAATTGGATACGCCGGTGGCAATAGATGAGAGATTGTCCATGGCTTCATCCCTGGCGCTATTAAGACTATAAGCCCTGGCTGCAGCCGCGGATAGAATCACAAAAAGAGCAAACAGTACTGCAAGCGCAATTAAGCGGGTGAGCAGCTTTTTATCAGCAAAGCTCTTTTTTATGGAACCAAGTATCAAAAGAAGTACCCCCTGCTGACAAGTGTTTGTTAAAATATATGAAATATTCTACTATTATTCTGACTGGTTGTCAAATTTAACAATTGAATTAATAGAGAATTTTTCTCAGGAATTTTATATATTATTTTATTACTTATTAAAATCATTTACTTACATTTTGACAGAAATTGATTGTCTTGTCAAAAAAATTAATTGGGTTTGTAGCGTTTTGAAGATTGTGGAAAGAGGCGAAAAGAGGTAACCTTATTATAGTATGGAAGCCGAGTATGAAAACTTTGTTTAAAAATCCCAATATACCATTTATACCCTGTAAATTCATGCCGTGCATAATGACGCATATAGTTTTGTGGACGGCTGTATTTAAGACTGGTCAGCAAATTTATAAAAATACGAAGCAAAGGAGAACGAGGACATGTCAAGAAAGTTTGTATGCAGCGAGACCGAGCCTATAGTCACTACCCCCAAGGGAAAGATACGCGGATTTATCCAGGACGGCATTTACACATTCCACGGCATAAAATACGCCAACGCCCAGCGGTGGCATATGCCTGAGGAAGTGGAGGCATGGGATGGAGTTAAAGACGCTCTCAACTACGGCTTTACCTGCCCCACCAACGGCAATCCTGCGCCTACCAGCGAGATCTACATAACCCACCGTTTCTGGCCGGAGAATGAGCACTGCCAGTACCTGAACATCTGGACAAAGAGCATAGACAGCTCTGCCAAAAAGCCTGTTGTCGTATGGCTCCACGGCGGCGGATATGCCAACGGCTCTTCAATAGAGCAGGCCGCCTATGAGGGCGACCAGCTTGCAGAGCACGGCGATGTGGTTGTTGTCACACTGAACCACAGGCTCAATATACTGGGCTGCCTGGACCTCACCAGCTTCGGCGAGGAGTATCACAACTCCCCCAACCTGACTATCGCCGACCTGGTAGTGGCTCTCAAGTGGGTCCGTGACAATATATCAGCTTTTGGCGGCGATCCGGACAACGTGACAATATTTGGCCAGTCCGGCGGCGGCGGCAAGGTGTGCTGCCTGCTCCAGACTCCCTCTGCCGCGGGCCTTTTCCACAAGGCTCTGATGATGTCTGGCGGAGCCGGCACCATGAGCAGTGAGGAGTATGATCACCGTCCAGTGGTTCTTGAGATGATGAAGATGCTCCACATTGAAGACGAGGATATCAAGAAGCTGGAGAAAGTGCCTTACACGCAGCTTATCTGGGCTTACAACCACGCGGCGTATAAGCTGAACACCCCGTTAAACTGGGCGCCCAAGGCCAATGACTGGTATATAGGCCACCCGATGGACGTGGGCTTCTCTGATTATGCCAAGAAGATACCTCTCATAGTGTCCTCTGTTTACGGAGAGATGACAATGAGCAGCAAGCTCCTTGAGGACGGCGTTGAGCCCACCCAGGAGAATAAGATGGCGGCCCTTAAGAAGCTCTATGGAGATCATGTCGATGAAGTTATAGCCAGCTTCCATGAGGCATATCCAAATAAGGACATCAGCCAGATCGTAAAGGTTGATAGGATGGCCCGCCCGGGAATCATCAAGTTCATGAACAAACACGCCGAGGAGTGCTCAGCTCCAGGTTATTCCTTCAACCTCACCGTGGACTTCCCGCTCTTCGGAATAAGCCAGGCATGGCACTGCGCCGATATACCCTACATATTCCACAATATAGACAGGGTCCCCTGCTACGGCTTTGGAGAGGTCTCCGACAGGCTCCAGGACGAGATGAGCGGCGCCCTTGTCAGCTTTGCTTACACTGGAGATCCAAATCACGAGGGTATGGCACAGTGGAGACCGTACACCAAAGAGGACAGGGCGACGATGGTCTTCGACGCCAAGAGCGAGTGCAAAGCCGCCTATGATGAAAAACTCCTTGACAATATTGACAAGTACGGCCCAGAGTTCAAGAGGCCCAACTTCAGCAGCCTCGTTATCGACGAGAACGACACCAGGGCCTGGATGTACTAATATCTGACGATAACAGCTCAAGGGATAGGCGCATAGCCTGCCCCTTGGGCTGGCTGTTTCAAAAAAGCGACGCCGTTTGCTGGAGGAAAACCGGCTGAAAATGGCGGCAGGGGATTTTAACCAGATGCGGAAAATTCCCTTTGGAATCAATCTTCAGAGTTTATCCGGGCGGCCTGATATACGGCTGCCGATGTGATATCAGCGCACCCCGTTGGGAGGAGACAGATTATGGCAAAGATAAACTGCAATTTTATATCATATACACTGATGCGGGCTGTGGATATCACGGTAGTTGTGCCATCGCCCACATTTCCGGAGTCCAGCGCAAGGGCGACTGCGAAAGAGCCCTGCGCCCATACTCCCAGTGAGCCTTACCCGGTGCTTTATCTGCTGCATGGGACAGGCAACAACCACACCGCCTGGACGGCGTATACAAACGTGGAGATGTATGCAGAGGAGCGGAACATCGCTATTGTGAACATCTCCGCCGAGAACAAAGCCTATGTCCTTGACGGTGACGACGACTTCTTTACTTTCGTGGCGGATGAACTGCCGGACTTCGTGACGGGCATGTTCCCAATATGAAGATACGTATGTGGCTGGTCTCTCCGTGGGCGGCTACGGGACGCTGGTCCATGGGCTCAACCATCCTGAGCGGTACGCCGCCATAGGAGCTCTCTCGGCATCCACAAAATATTGGCGTCGGGGAGATATGCGCCCTGGCGGAGTTGTCGGAGCGGATGGCACTGCTGTGGGTTTCCAGCCCAGGTTTGAGCCCTATGATCTGGCCAGGAAAATTGCCGATGAGGGCAGGAGCTTCCCGAAAATATATATGGCCTGCGGAGGACAGGACCCATATATGGAGAGGGACCTGGAGTTTCGGGACCTGCTTATCTCCATGGGCGCAGATGTGACCTGGGACGAAATAGAACAGTACGGCCACGAGTGGCGCTTTTGGAACATAGAGATAGAGAGATTTTTAGACTGGCTGCCCAGAACCGATACCTATGCCACCAAAGGAAAGAGGAAGATATAACAATTTGACCCTAAAAGGAGAATACAAATGGCAAAATTTACATGTAATTTTATATCCTATACACTTAGAAGGACAGTGGATATCACAGTTGTGGTGCCCAGCCCTACCATACCCGAGTCCATAATGAGGCCCAAGGCGGAAGACCCCTGCACCCACACGCCGAAGGACCTCTACCCAGTGGTGTATCTCCTGCACGGCGGAGGGAACAATCACGCTACATGGACAGGCTATACCAAGGTTGAGATGTATGCCGAGGAGCGGAACATTGCCATTGTGAATATATCTGGAGAGAACAAAAGGTATATTAACAACGGCGTTGACGACTTCTTCACCTTTATTTCCAAAGAGCTGCCGGACTTTGTCACGGGTATGTTTCCAATATCAAAGAGGCCAGAAGATACATACATAGCCGGTCTCTCCATGGGCGGGTACGGCACCCTGGTGCATACGCTAACGCATCCGGAGGATTTTGCTGCTTTCGGGGCTTTTTCTGCCAGTACTGTAGCCAGGTCAGAGAATGCAAAGATTCATTTTGAACCCAGGAAACTGCTGGAGAAGTTTGCTGATGAAGGCAAGAAATTCCCCAAAGCGTATATGGCCTGCGGAAAAGAGGACTTCCTCTATGAGGACAATAAGGAATTTCGCGACCTTCTTATCGGGAAAGGTGCCGATGTGACCTGGGATGAAGTGGACGGATACGGCCACGAGTGGCGGTTCTGGGATATTGAGATAGAGAAGTTCCTGGACTGGATACCCCGCACCGACAGCTATGGGGCAAAGGGAAAGAGAAAGATATAATCCGTAACGTCCTGGAGGCAGCTGATGGCTAAGATAAACTGTAATTTCATATCGTATACGCTGATGCGGGCAGTGGATATCACAGTTGTGGTACCGTCGCCCACGTTTCCGGAATCCAGTGTGAGGGCTACGGCGGAAGAGCCCTGCACTCACACTCCAAAGGATCCTTATCCGGTGCTTTACCTCCTACACGGCGGCGGTAACAACCAGTCCGCCTGGACCAGCTACACAAATGTGGAGATGTACGCCGAGGAGAGAAATATCGTCATTGTAAATATGGCGGCGGAGAACAAATTCTTTATAAACGACGGCACCAACGACTATTTCACTTTCATATCCCAGGAGCTTCCTGATTTTATCAGAGGTATGTTCCCAGTGTCAAAAAGGCCAGAGGACACGTATATAGCGGGTCTCTCCATGGGCGGTTTCGGGGCGCTGGTTCACGCTTTGAGCCATCCTGAACGGTATGCCGCTTTCGGGGCCTTTTCGTCGGCAACCAGCTATAAACACGTGTTGGAGACCCGGCCTTATTTTCCCGAGGATGACGGCAGGTATGAGCCCATAGCCCTGGCGGAGAAGATAGCCGGAGAGGGCGGGAGCTTTCCAAAAGCGTATCTGGCCTGCGGCTGCCAGGACTTCGGCTACAGCCACAATAAGGAGTTTAAAGATAAGCTCATCTCCCTGGGGGCGGACGTGACCTGGGACCAGATGGAGCAGTACGGCCATGAGTGGCGGTTTTGGGGCATTGAGATTGAGCGATTCCTGGACTGGCTGCCCAGAACCGACGCCTATGCTGCCAAAGGCAAGAGAAAAATATAATCTGTAAGGAGAAAACCATGGCAAAGATAAACTGTAATGTAATATCATATACGTTAAAAAGAACTGTAGACATATCTGTAGTGATACCCACCACCACGATACCCGAGTCTATGGGCATGGGCGGCGGCAAGTGCAGCCACGCGCCAAAGGCGCCCTACCCTGTGCTCTACCTCCTGCATGGCGGCGGAAATAACCAGGCCACCTGGACTGGCTATACCAATGTGGAGATGTACGCCGAGGAGCGCAATATCGCCGTGGTCAATATGGCCGCTGAGAACAAGAGCTATGTAGACGACGGAGTGGACGATTTCTTCACCTTTATATCCGAGGAACTGCCAGACTTTGTAACCGGCATGTTCCCGATTTCCAAAAAGCCTGAGGATACGTATATAGCGGGTCTCTCCATGGGCGGGTACGGCACCCTGGTGCACGCATTGAGCCATCCGGAGCGGTTTGCGGCGCTTGGAGCGTTTTCCGCGGGAACAAGTTATAAACAGATAGCCCAGTTTTCTGGACTGCCGGCTGAGAACGACAGGTTTGAGCCCGAAGTGCTGGCAAAGAAGGTGGCGGAGGAGGGAAAGAAATTCCCCAAAGTATATATGGCCTGCGGAAAAGACGATTTCCTCTTTGAAAATAACCAGCAGTTCAGGGACCTGTTTATCTCCCTGGGAGCGGACGTGACCTGGGATGAAATAGCCGGATACGGCCACGAGTGGCGGTTCTGGGATATTGAGGTTGAAAAATTCCTTGACTGGCTGCCCCGCACCGACGTATACGCGGCTCAGGGCAAGAGGAAGATATAAGTTAGCGGCGCTGAATTTGGAGGAATAATATGGCAAAGTTTACGTGTAATTTTATATCTTATACCCTTAGAAGGACTGTGGATATCACCGTAGTGGTACCCAGCCCGAGTATACCAGAGACTGAGGCAACAGCAAGTTCTCAAGCTCCCTGTACCCACACGCCTAAAGACCTCTATCCGGTGCTCTACCTCCTACACGGCATGGGCAACAACCACGCCACCTGGACAGGCTATACAAACGTGGAGATGTACGCCGAAGAGCGGAACATTGCGATAGTCAATCTGTCTGCGGAGAATAAGGCGTATATAGATAACGGCGTTGATGACTTCTACACCTTTGTATCCGAGGAGTTGCCTGACTTTGTGACGGGCATGTTCCCAATTTCCAAAAAACCCGAGGATACGTATATAGCGGGCCTCTCCATGGGCGGCTACGGCACCTTGGTGCACGCATTGAGCCATCCTGAAAGATTTGCCGCCTTCGGGGCTTTCTCAGCCGCTACAAAGGCGGTGAAAGAGGGAACACCAGAACGGTTTGACCCCCGTTGGCTGGCTAAGAAGATAGTCGAGGAGAGGAAGAAGTTCCCCAAGGCGTACATGGCCTGCGGCGGCCAGGACTTCCTTTTTGAGGACAACAAGGAGTTTAGGGATCTGCTCATCTCCCTGGGAGCGGACGTGACCTGGGACGAGATAGAACAGTACGGCCACGAATGGCGGTTCTGGGATATTGAGGTTGAGAGATTCCTGGACTGGATACCCCGCACCGACAGCTATGCAGCAAAGGGAAAACGTAAAATATAGGTAGGAATACCTGCATATAAACTAATACAGATGGAGGAGAAAAAATATGGCGTTAGTAACATTTGATTTTGAGAGCCAGTATCTGGGCAACAACAGCATGGTGGGCGTTATCCTGCCCGATAAACCCAGGGGAGTGACACCTGCCGAATTCTACGGAAGCGGAAAGAAATACAAAGTGCTCTGGCTGCTCCACGGCACCTTCGGCGACTACTCCGACTGGATCCGCAAGAGCATGATCGAGCTCTACGCCTGCGAGCACGACCTTATAGTCGTTATGCCCTCGGCCCTGAACTCCAACTATGCCAACTGGCCAAGCTTCGGCCTGGGCTTCAATATGTATGACTACATATTTGACGAGCTGATGCCTGTTATCCACAACTGGTTCCCCGCCTCCGACAAGCGGGAGGACAACTATGTGGCTGGCCTTTCTATGGGCGGCCGCGGCACATGTGTGCTGGCATTTAACCATCCTGAGAAGTTCGCGGCGGCTGCTATCCTCTCCGCGGCTCCCTCAGATCTCTACGACACCAAGGCTCAGGGCGGAGCCATGTGGGATCGTATGTCAAAGTCCATAGCCAACTTTGACAGTGAGGAGGACTTCCTCAATTCCTATCAGAATACATTCAAAGTGCTTAAAGACAAATTTGAGGCCGGAGTCGATCTGCCAAGGCTCCTGTTTGCCTGCGGCGAGGCTGACGGAGTCTACCCCAGCTTCCAGGAGTTCAGAGCAAAGGCCGACGCCATGGGACTGCCGGCAGAGTATTTCACGCTGCCAGGATATAAGCACGAGTGGAGATTCTGGGATCTGGCCATTCAGAAGGCTCTTGACTTCTTCGGCCTTGAGACTCAGGCTGCCGGAAATCCGTTCTAATATTCTGACAAAAGGGAGTATCAGCTGTGGGAAAAATGATTATAAAGTCAAGAGTTGGCTATCAGGGACAGGAGATATACGGATTCCTGCTGCCCTGGACAGGCGACAAGGAGCCCAAGGCGTCCATAAGCGGGAACATTCTGGACACCGAGAGGGACAGGAAACTTGCCAGGATGGACGGCAGGGCTGAAAATGGGATCGATGCAGTTGAGCTTAAGGAGGGTCAGCTGACGGTGTCGGTAAAGCCTTTTTCCGTCTCGTGTAAATTTGAACTGACCGTTGACGGCGAGAAATATACCGCCGCAGACGGCGACATAACCACCGACTGGGCCGACAAGTTTGTTCCGGGCAGGAGAGATGAGTTTATATACCGTCTCTATTCGCCGGACTGCGACGGCCCAAGGCCCCTTATACTGTTCCTCCACGGCGGCGGAGAGCAGGGTTTTGACAACTACGCCCAGGTGTACAGCTGCTTCGGCGCCGCGAAACTGGCTGAGAGCTATCCGGACTGCTATGTGCTGGCGCCTCAGGCCCATGCCGAGGACGAGGCTCTTGCAAAGCTGGGACGTTTTCCAGGCAATTCCACCTTTGCCACTGCCGGATACAGCGTAAAAGCGTGGACAAGGGAATATCTGGGCATGGCCGCAGATATGATCCGAGAGATGATCGCCGCCGGCAAAGTGGTGCCGGACAGGGTATATGTTACCGGCATGAGCATGGGCGGCTCGGGAACTATAAGGATGCTCAGCGTGGCGGGAGATCTCTTCGCGGCGGCTGTGTGCATATGCCCGAGAATGACGCCGGAAGTGTATGACATTATGCGGGGCCTCACCCACACTAAAATATGGCTTGCCTGCGCTTACCTTGACCACATATATTTCAGACATAAGTACATAACCGACGCAGTGATGGAATTGAAAGACGCCGGCAATAAGGACGCACGCCTTACAATATTCTCACCGGAGCAGATGCAGAAATACGGCATAGGCGTCGTTGAGGATGAGACTATTGAGGAGATAGCCGGCTGGAATCACGCCTGCTGGGTGCCTACTTACTGCGATGAGGAAGGCATAATGAGCTGGATGATTAATCAGAAAAAAGAGAATATATAGGAGAACAACATGAGCAAAATTACTATACTGGCCCGCGTTGGCCATTCAGGACACGAGATATATGGCTTTTCAACCACATGCAAGGAGAAGTCTGCGCCAAAGGTGTCCATAACTGGCAATATTCTGGATACTGACAGGGACAGAAAACTTGCCCAGATGGACGGCAGAGATAAAGACGGCATTGAGTCCGTTGAGCTTGAGAACGGAGAGCTTAAAATCCTTGTAAAACCTTTTGCAGTGGCCTGCCCATTTGAACTTACCATAGGCGGCGACAAGTATACCGCAGCTGATGGCGATATAGCCACAGACTGGGCCGATAAGTTCCAGGCCAGGGAGAAGGGAGAGGTCAAGTACCGCCTCTACTCGCCGGACTGCGACGGCCCAAGGCCACTTATACTGTTCCTTCACGGCGGCGGAGAGCAGGGCTTTGATAATTACGCCCAGATCTATAACTGCTTTGGAGCGGCCAAACTTGCCGAAAACTATCCGGACTGCTACGTGCTGGCTCCCCAGGCGCCAGGAATGTTCGACCCATCAAAGGTAACAAAAACTATTAGGGCAATGACATTTGCAATGTCTGGAAACGGTCCTCAGGGATGGACCAGAGAATACCTGGGAAAAGTGGCTGATATTGTCAGAGGTATGATAGCCGACGGCACTGTAATCCCTGAGAGAGTATACGTCACCGGAATGAGTATGGGCGGCGCCGGTACCCTCAGAATGCTGAATGTGGCGGGAGATCTTTTTGCAGCAGCTGTGCCCATCTGCCCCAGCATGACTCCGGAGACCTTTAGTATCCTTAAGGGGCTGACCCACACAAGAATATGGGTCACCTGCGCCTATCTGGACCACACATATTACAGGCACAAGTATATTGTGGACGGCATAATGGCCCTTAAGGACGCCGGCAACAGGGACGCCAGGCTCACAATGTTTACACCGGAGGATCTGGAGAAGTACGGCCTAAGCATAATAGAGGAGGAGACCCTGGAGCAGAAAGCCGGTTGGAACCACGCCTGCTGGGTGCCCACCTATTATGACGAGTACGGAGTTATGAGCTGGATGATGAATCAGCATAAATAACAAAAGCTCAACATATAAAATATAGCGAGCGACATAATATAGCGCGCTGTATTTTATATGTAAAAGCATAGCAAAATATGGCCATGTGCCGCTTTCAGCGTCACGGCTATAAAAAATCAAAGTGCGTGGGTAGGGGAGACGGTCCACATACGCAAAACTTCTTGCGCCATATTTTTTGCCTGTTATTGTTTTGCACCCTATGGCCCATGGAGTTTTATGTGCAAACAACATTTTACAATTTAATTTAAAAATGAAATTTACTATCTGTTCGGTATAAAAAGTGCAATTTATACTACCTTTGTAAGAAAATGAAATATTCATTTTCTTACTTCTTACCATCAGAATCTTATCAAATAAGAATCTGAGATTTTGATATCAGATGTTGAATGTTGTTTGTGAGAGCCTGTGAAAATACAATTGAGGCATCCACACAGCCAGTCTTGTTGAGGGTTTGCCTGTGCGTCCCCTTTTAAAGGGTGAAAGATGAAATAAATGTGAGGGGAGGATGAAATTAGCGCAGTCAGTATTATTCAGCGCAATCAAACTGAAGTTGAAAAAGAGAATAATGATTTAGGAGTGAATAAAATGAAGAACCTCAAGAAAATATTCATTTTGCTTCTTTCCCTGGCAATGGTATTTTCCCTGGCTGCCTGCTCTGGCGGCAGTGACGAGGGCGGCGCTGACGACAATGGCGGCACACCTGACTCCGGCACGTCCGATGACGGCAATACGCCTGATGACGGCAGCGGCGAAAATGAAGGCACATCCGGCGCTGACTCCCATCTTGTGAGCACTGAGTTTGTAACTCAGTCCGGCGCGAATCAGGACGGGCAGGTGGACAATGTGGTTATAGCCATGTCCTCCACCTCTGTTAACGTAGGACCCTTCGCCCCTAACTCCCCAGGTTCAGTAGGTAAATCTGCTCTTTACGGTAAGCTCTTCTTCCAGCCTTACTCCGGAGCTCCCATTGAAGAGTGCATCCCCTGGCTGGCCAGCGGGTATGAGCAGATAGATGAGGTTACTTACAGAGTTACCCTTTATGATTACATAACCGACAGTAAGGGTAACCAGATCACCGCTGACGACGTTATCTGGAGCGGTCAGACAAGCCTTGAGATAGGTCAGTTCGTGGACTACGGCGCAGGCGTTGAGTCCGTAGAAAAGGAAGATGACTACACTCTCGTGTTCCATATGACCAACACAGCTCCTAACCTCTTCGCCAGCATAGTCTGCAACGGAAACTTCTGCATAGTTGACCAGGAGTGGTATGAGGGCGCCTCCGATGAGGAGCGCAGCACCGATCCGGCTACCACATCTTCTTATACTGTTGCTGAGTTCGTATCAGGTTCCCGCGCCGTCCTTGAGGCAAGGGACGATTACTGGCAGACTGACGATGCCCTTAACGAGGGTATCCTTCCCGCATACCAGAACGTGAAGACAGTTACATATACTGCAATCACCGAGGCTTCCATGCGCGTTATAGCCCTTCAGAACGGCGAAGTCGATATCTCCCCGATAAGCTCCACTGACCTTGGAAACTTCTATGATACAGCTACCGGCGAGAATCTTGACGGTTGGACAGTTCTCCGTCCAGCTCCCACCTATGTTCAGGCCATATTCCCCAACATGAGCGATCAGTCCATTGTTGGTCAGAACCTGGATCTCCGTAAAGCCATCTTCCACGCCCTTGACGCTGAGGCAATTATGATGGCCGCAGGCGAGAGCACAGCCACTTCAATTCTTCTGAACGCATTCGGCAACCCGCTTTATCAGGGTTACCAGACAGTTTGGGACGAGGGCGACTATTGGGAATACGACCCGGCGTTGGCTTCCGAGTATCTGGCTTCCGCGGGATTTGAACCAGGCGAAGTCACCGTAAGGCTTCTGACTTCATCCGGTCTCTACAGCGATTCTGTTCGCTCAGTCATCATCTCCCAGCTTAACGCTGTTGGAATCAATGTTGAGAATATCTCTGTTGAGCAGGCGTTATTCTCCACATATAAGAACGACAAGACGGTCTGGGATCTCATGATGGACCTGAAGGGTTCAGCAACCGGCCATATTGCAAACCTGTACAGCTATAACTTCGACGCAGCCAACTACGCCGAAGGACAGGACGGCGTCAACTTCTGGAATGATCAGGGAGTCTACGACCTGATCGATAAGGTCAACGACGACCCGTCAGATGCAAATATTCAGGAATTTGAACAGTATCTGCGCGACAACGCCGCAATCATGGGTCTCTACGGAAACTCCGTTATAAACGTAGCCCAGGACGGCGTAACTGAGTTCGGCTACAACGGCATGCTTGAGCCTGCCGCCTGCGTGTATGCCGACGACTATGTCTCAGCCGGCGACTGAGATAAAAACTGAACAGCTGAAAGGCTGGCCTGTATTTTGCGCGGGCCCCAGATGATTGAGGCCCGCGTATAAATAAATAAAGAGAGAAGAAAAAATTGTGTAAGGAGGTATGTTTATGCTGCGGTTCATCGGGCGTCGTCTGCTGCAGATGATCCCAATACTCTTGGTGGTGGCCGTAATAATCTTCACCCTCATGGAACTGGTGCCAGGCGACCCAGTCAGAATAATGCTGGGCGACTTCGCAACTGAGGCGCAAGTTGAAGAGGAACGTGAGAGGCTGGGATTGAACAGGCCCTTCCTGGAGAGATTCTGGGAGTTCATCAAAGGCGCTGTACAACTTGACTTTGGTGTATCGTACATAACAAAGACATCTGTTTCAGATGAGCTTATCGAGAGGTTCCCAAGGACCCTGAAGCTGGCGCTTCTGTCAATTTGCGTATCTGCACTTTTTGGAATACCAATAGGTATTTTGTGTGCTATTAAGGCTAACAAACTGCCTGACAGAATAGCCCTTGTGTTGACGCTTCTGTGCAACTCCATGCCTAGCTTCTGGCTGGCTTTGCTACTGGTTTTGCTATTCTCGGTGAACCTGAACTGGCTGCCGTCCGGCGGTATTGGAGGAGCCCAGTACTACGTGCTGCCAGTTATCTCAAGCTCGATAGGATCGATAGCCGGTATCGCGCGACAAACCCGCGCCAGTATGCTTGAGGTTATCCGTGCCGACTATGTCACAACTGCAAAATCCAAGGGCCTCAGCCAGAAAGCCGTTATTCTTAAACATGCTCTGGGCAACGCCCTTATCCCTATCATCACCGTTATTGGCGGTCAGTTCAGCTTCCTGATGGGCGGTACTACTATTGTTGAGTCCGTTTATTCATTCCCAGGACTGGGCCTCTATATCATCAGCGGTATTAACAACAGGGACTACCCGATAGTCCGCGGAGGCGTTCTTTACATAGCCTTCACCTTCTCATTCATAATGCTGCTCATCGATATTATCTACGCGTTTGTTGATCCGCGTATCAGGTCCCAGTATTCCGGCAAGAAGAAGAAAAAGTCCAAAGAAGCGGAAGCTGCCGCGTGAATAAGGAGGAAGTGAGGTAGAACTATGAGCAACACAGAAACTAAAAAAGTTAAGAAAACTGCGGCTTCCTATAAACCTGGTTCACTTAGATATATATGGTATAAACTCCGCCATACACCCACTGCCGTTATAGGCATGTGCTTTGTTGTGATCCTGTTTATTCTGTCCTTTGCCTCGCCGTATTTCCTGATTGACGAAGCAAGCGGACAGCCCATGTGGCAGTACATAGACATGCGTAACATGAACGCGCTGCCCAGCGCCGAGCACTTGTTCGGCTGCGACGAGATCGGCCGCGACATTCTGGCAAGGGTTCTCTACGGCGCCAGATATACAATGAGTATCGGTATCTTCTCAACTACAGTGTCCCTGTTTTTTGGCATGCTGCTGGGATCAGTTGCCGGTTATTTCGGCGGACATGTTGACAACTTCATCATGCGCTGCCTCGACGTTTTCCAGGCCTTCCCCGGTATCCTTCTGGCTATCACCATTTCAGCCACACTGGGACCAGGCTTTGAGAAAATCATTATCTCCCTTGGAATAAGCGGTATACCGGGCTATGCCCGAATGATGAGGGCGAATATACTCTCAATCAGAGGTTCCGAGTATGCAGAGGCGGCTCTCTCAATCAACTGCCCGACTTCCCGCATAATTGCAAAGCACATCGTACCAAACGCGATGAGCCCGCTGATTGTTCAGACTGCCATGGGTATCGCTGCATCCGGTCTTATGGCTTCCTCCCTGAGCTTCCTGGGCTTCGGCGTTCAGGCTCCTACTCCTGAGTGGGGCTCCATGCTCGCATCAGCCAGGAACTTCATACGTAACTATCCGCACCTGTGCTTGTTCCCAGGTATTTTCATCATGCTGACGGTTATATCTTATAACCTGATAGGCGACACGGTCCGTGACGCCCTTGACCCGAAGCTTAAAGATTGAGAGGAGGAGGAAACATGGCTGGAAACAGCGAAAACTTACTTAGCGTCCGCGATTTGAAGGTGGAGTATTCCTCCGGCGGAAAGATAATCAGTGCCGTTAACGGCGTTGCTTTTGATTTGCCAAAGGGCGGCGCACTGGGACTCGTTGGAGAGACCGGCGCCGGTAAGACCACTATAGCCAAGGCTATAATGCAAATACTTCCTGACCACGCCACCCGTTCCGTGACAGGAGAGATAATCTTCCAGGACAGGGATCTTCTTAAGACACCTGAAGAGGAACTTCAGAAAATCCGCGGCGGAGATATATCGATGGTGTTCCAGGATCCTATGACCGCTCTGAACCCGATAATGACCGTCGGCGATCAGATCGCAGAGGGCATCCATCTTCACCAGGGCAAGACAAAGACTGAGGCCCGTCAGGAAGCCATCCGTATGCTGGAGACCGTGGGAATCTCTGCAGACCGTGTTGACGAGTATCCGTATCAGTTCTCCGGCGGCATGAAGCAGCGTGTTGTTATCGCCATAGCTCTTGCCTGCGCGCCGCAGCTGCTTATCGCCGACGAGCCTACGACCGCTCTCGACGTTACCATTCAGGCCCAGGTTCTGGACCTGATAAGGAATCTGAAAGAGTCCCAGGACACCTCTCTGATACTCATAACCCACGACCTGGGCGTTGTGGCTGAGATCTGCGACCACGTGGCCGTTGTCTACGCCGGCGAGATTGTTGAGAGAGGCACTCTTGAGGAGATCTTTGACAATCCAACTCATCCGTACACTGTGGGCCTCTTTGGAGCCATACCTGAACTCCACAAAAAGGTCGACAGACTTTCCCCAATCGCGGGTCTGCCGCCCGATCCTACAGAGCTCCCGCAGGGCTGCTATTTTGCGCCTCGTTGCCCAAGGGCAACAAAGGCCTGCACCGAGAAGCACCCATCAATTAAGCATCTCGGCGGCACGCATTATGCCCTCTGCGACCAGATTTGAGAGGAGGATACGATATGGCACTCATAGAGATAGAACATCTTAAAAAATACTTCCCGTCCTCCAGAGGAACCGTCCACGCGGTGGACGATGTTACCTTCAATATTGAGGAGGGCAGCACCATGGGCCTGGTGGGAGAGTCCGGCTGCGGTAAGTCCACCCTGGGACGTACCATAATCCACCTGCTGGAGTCCACCGATGGTGTTATCAGATTCAACGGCGAGGATGTAACCCATCCTTCCAAGCATAAACTCCGTGAACTCAGGGAGAATATGCAGATAATCTTCCAGGATCCGTATTCATCTCTTAACCCCCGTATGACCGTTATGGATACGATCATGGAGCCTCTGAAGCTCTCCAAGAGGTACAGCAAAGAGGAGCTTCAGAAGGAAGCTGACAGAATGATGGATCTGGCCGGTATTGAGAGAAGGCTTAGAATGAGCTACCCCCACGAGCTGGACGGCGGACGCCGTCAGCGTGTCGGTATCGCCCGCGCCCTTGCTCTGAACCCAAAGTTCATCGTCTGCGACGAGCCGGTCTCCGCTCTGGACGTGTCAATTCAGGCCCAGATACTGAACCTGCTTATGGATCTGCAGCATGAGCGTAAGCTCACTTACATGTTCGTCACCCACGACCTTTCGGTTGTGCGCCACATCTCTTCACATATCTGCGTTATGTACCTTGGCCAGATGGTTGAGACCAGCGAGACTGACGAGCTTTTCGAAAGGCCGATGCATCCGTATACGAAGGCTCTGCTTTCTGCTATACCTACCACTGATATTCACAACAGGACCGAGCGTATACTGCTGAAGGGCGAGATCACCTCCCCAATCAACCCGAAGCCGGGCTGCCGTTTTGCCGCCCGTTGCCCATACGCTGATGAGCAGTGCGCCCAGCCGGTAAGTCTCCACGAGGTAAGCCCCGGACACTTTGTGGCCTGCTGCCATGTGAAGGAGATAAACGACCTTTAATCTAATTAAGGACAGGTGTGTCAATTGGCAAAGAGAAAGACCCTCAGAAGCAGCTTTGAAGAGAATTATACGCCGGTAGTCGTTCCCGCCGACAATAAGCGGGGGGAGAAGATCGAGTACGTATATTACGGCCCGTGGTATGTATGGGACGTCTCTGAAGCTGAGTTCAAAAGGAAGAAGATACTGCTGGCTGCTCTTGAGATAGTTAGCCTTCTTATCTTCATTGCCGCAGCGTCCATATATGACCCTCTTAATATGCTGCATGTGGCTTTTGCCTTTACTGCGGCGGCTGAGTGCTTTCATATAATGGAGCTTGCTGCCCTGGTGGACTTTCTCACGGCCAAAATCCGCACCAACAAACTTAAGTACCAGAATGTCAGCCGCGGCTTTGAGTTCTTTACAATGCTGCGAGCGATGCTCTTTGCCGCGGCTACATTCACAGGCATATTGTACGTTATATTTGGAAACTTCACTCTTGAAGCCTGTATAATCGCGCTGTCATATGCCCTGTGCGGCGGAATGGCGTGGTATACCAAGAAGACGTACAAGGAGATGGAATTCTATACCGAAGAGAACGATATTCTGAAAAAGCTGGGCATAGTCCCTGACAACAAAGACAATAACAAAGGTAAGGACAAAAAATAGGAGATATGAGCACGAAGCTCTCTTGAGTATCCTGATATATGAAAGATATATAAAAAGGAGACAGGCACAATGGCATTAGATTTTTTCAGTACACTTGACGCTCCAGTTGTCGAGACAAAAGCCGGAAAGCTCAGGGGCTTCCGCTTTAATGACGTCTATACTTTCCATGGCATAGAGTATGCCTGTGCAGACAGGTTCCAGGCTCCAAGACCTGTTGAGCCCTGGGACGGCATTAAAAACGCCACTAACTACGGATACATCAGTCCAACAGGCGGCGAGCCCGCCCCCACCAGCGAAATATTCATCCCACACCGCTTCTGGCCTGCCAACGAGCACTGCCAGTTCCTGAATGTGTGGACTCCCGGCCTTGAGAAGGACAGAAAGCGTCCCGTCATGGTCTGGCTCCACGGCGGAGGATATGCCAACGGCTCTTCAATGGAGCAGGTGGCTTATGAGGGTGATGAACTGGCAAAGTACGGGGACGTGGTTGTGGTTACAGTAAACCACAGGCTGAACCTGCTGGGCTTTCTTGATATGTCGCCTTATGGCGAGAAGTACGCAAACTCCGTCAACGCCGGCATGGCCGATATCGTCGCCGCCCTCCAGTGGGTGCACGACAATATTGAGGGCTTCGGCGGCGATCCGGATAATGTCCTGATATTCGGCCAGTCCGGCGGCGGCGGCAAGGTTGAGACACTGCTGCAGACTCCTGCGGCGGCCGGCCTTTTCCACAGGGCGGTGATGATGAGCGGCGTTATGGATCTGGACGACACGGCTCCAGTGGACCACAAGCCACTTATCGAGGGTATGCTGAAGGAACTCAACATACCTGTCAGTGAGATCGAGAGATTTGAGAAGGTGCCTATAGATATACTCTACAGGGTTTTCAATAGAGTCAGCAACAGACTGGCCAGGGAAGGATACGTCGTTAAGTGGAATCCTGTGGCCAACGGCTGGTACCTGGGCAACCCGTTTATTGTGGGATTCTCCGACTATGCCAAGACGGTCCCGACCATGGTAGGTTCCGTTATCGCCGAGTTTACAGGCGTACGCAGCGTGGAGCAGAACCTTCTCTCAGCAGATAAAAAGATGGCCCTGGCAAAAGAGAAATTTGGCGGTGCCACAGATGAGATTGTCAGCCTCTTTAACAAGGCATATCCGGGTAAGGATATAACAAGACTTATAAACTTCGATATGATTTTCAGGCCCCTCAGCGTGAAGTTCGCTCAGAAGAAAGCGGAGGCCTCCACCGCTCCCACATATCTCTATGAGTTCACCATGGACTTTGACGTTATGGGCGGAGCTCCTGCCTGGCATTGCTCCGATATCCCTCTCGTTTTCCACAACGCCGCCAGAGTTGGCAACTGCAATATTGACGGCGTAACAGAGAGAATACAGGATCAGATGGCCGGCTCCTGGGTGCGGTTTGCCTATTCCGGCAACCCCAACCACAAGGGTATGCCCAAGTGGGAGACATACGGAGATAAGAAGGCCACTATGATATTTGACCGTGAAAGCATCTGCCGTGAGGATGACTTTGACGCGGCTCTCATTGAGAAAATCGAGGCGACAGTGCCGACTATATCTATTGACGAACTCCTGAAGAAGAAACCTCAGGATGAGGACGAATCTCAGGAGAGGGAATGGATGTATTAAGTTGTTGAATGCGGCTCCGCCCTCCGGCATACGGGGGGCGGAGCGTATAATATATTTTTGAGGAGGACAAAAAATGGCAAAACAGTTTGTATGTAAATACGACTATCCGGTGGTGGAAACCAAAGCCGGAAAACTCAGGGGATATCTTGAGGACGGTATATTTGTATTCCAGGGCGTAGAGTACGCCTATGCCGACAGGTTTAAGGCTCCCCAGCCCGTAGAGCCCTGGGAGGGAATAAAGAGCGCCACAAACTACGGTTACATCTGCCCAACAATGGGTGAGCCCGCCCCATCCAGCGAGGTCTATATACCCCATCGCTTCTGGCCGGCCAACGAGCACTGCCAGAACCTGAACGTGTGGACGCCGGGGATAAATGACGGCAGGAAGCGCCCAGTAATGGTGTGGTTCCACGGCGGCGGATTTGCAAACGGATCTTCAATAGAGCAGGTAGCCTATGAAGGAGACAAGCTGGCCAAATACGGCGACGTGGTAGTAGTCACAGTAAACCACAGGCTGAACATCCTGGGATACCTGGACATGTCCGCCTATGGCGAGGAGTATAAAAACTCTGTCAACGCCGGTATAGCTGACCTGGTTGCATCACTCCAGTGGGTGCACGATAACATAGCGGCCTTCGGCGGCGATCCGGATAATGTGACCATATTCGGCCAGTCCGGCGGCGGCAGCAAGGTCCAGTCAATGCTCCAGGCCCCCGCTGCAGCGGGCCTCTTCCACAAGGCCATTATCATGAGCGGAATCATGCCAAAGAGCACATTTAAGCCGCCTA
>CALWYO010000006.1 GCA_944385785.1 uncultured Oscillospiraceae bacterium
AAGAAAGCGTGGATTTTTATAAAAATCCACGCTTTCTTCCTATTCTCCCTGCTGTTCCTGCTGCGACTCGGTTTCTTCCTGAGCAGGCGCATCCCCATCGCCATTATCGGGCTCTGATATGCTGCCCTCTTCAGGAGGATTTTCCGTCTCTCCTTCTCCTTCCTCAGGTTCCTGCGGTTCTTCACCTTCCTGAGGTTGCTGAGGAGCTTCCTCCTGAGGCTGTTCGCCACCGGAGCCAGGGGTGGCCGCACCTGCACTTTGCGCTGTGGTTGATATGCCATTCATTGATTCTCCCGCGCATACAGGATAGGCCGTCGTATCCCACACATACGAATCTTCTATCTCCTGATCGTTCCAGAAAAGCTCAACTCCATCATAAGCGGAACTGTCCACATGATAGAGCTCGCCATTTTCAAGGCGTATTATATTCCAGGCATGGTTTACATTGTCAAGACTCCCACGCACCACATAGCACTCTATTCCCATTTTGTCGCACATAACTTTCATCGCCATGGCGTATCCCTCGCCAGCAGCCCGATTTAGTACCAGCGCGCCATAGGCAGTATAAGAATTATACCAACGGCTATAGTCAGAACTTACCCTTTCCTCATCATATGTTACTTCTTCCCTGAGTATAGAACACATTTGTTCTATCTGGTCAGATACGTTGCCCGCCTCAATCCTGTTTATAATCTCCTCTGCGGCCAAGCTCATCTCCTCAACCCGCGTAGCGGCTGTCGTAGCCGTATATGGAAAGGTAAACGTTACCTCAACTATACTGTTAGCACCCTCTTCAGGATAAAAGTCCACTGTGTATTTTGGAAAGTAGAGTATCGTCTCAGGGCTGGAATAGTAGGCGCTCTCCATTACCTGAACAATGGACTCTTCACTTAGCTCCCCTTCCTCAACCAAAAAAGCTATTCTATCCTGCCTGGCGCTCATGGCAAGGCGCATACTCTCCTGAAGAGTATCCAGTTCCTGAAACACTTCCACGCTCTCCATCTCTTCCTGAGTACGTTTATAAACAACAGTGACGTCAGCCTCATAGTACGAGACAATCCTGTTAAGACTATAATCTATATAATAGACTGCATATGCTCCAAGCGGGGTATCCCTCGCCACAGATAGGCAGACGTCTGAGAGATCACTTTCCATATTTCCCGGATACGACACAAACTGTATGGTGGCATACTCAATGCAGTCCTCCACCAGCATGTTTATTGTCTCATAAAGCTGTGCATAATTCGAGACTTCCGCCGAACGCTCTGTTTCCGTATGTTCCCCACTTCCCGTTGGAATATGGGTTGATGACGATATGTATTCCCCATCCGTAACCAAACTGCAGCCCGATAAAAGGAATATTACTCCACACAGCAATAGCACTGCCGTCTTTCTGAACATTGTACCACCTGCCTCGCAAATAATCTGCCGTCAATCCAGCATGCTAATCTGCTGCTCTTCCCTGTCATCATCACGCAGCGTCGCTCCCGCAGACGGAATTGACCTAACTCTGTATCTAACCGCATCTTTTATCTGCGTTCTGTTCAGAGGCATAACCCCGATTGTCCGTCTATTTCTCTTGGCTGTGACAACCGCCACGCCCTGAGTGGATTTTGTGGTTTTAGGAGCCAACAGCGATGTGGAGAACACTATCGCCCGTCCGTCAGATGTATATACGGCCAGCTCCATATCCTCCTTAAGCGGAACGATACCGACAAGCGGACTCTTGTCTGAGTATGCGCCGGTGAGTTTTCTCCTGTTTGTTTTCGTTTCAAAGCCGGCAAGCTCCACTTTAGCCGCTTTGCCGTTTTCAAACATAAAGAGTACGTTTCCAGTGTAATCGCCTGGGTCCATTATGAAGATGGCGTTCTCCCCCTCATCCATTTTAAGCGCCGTGGGAAGATAAGCGCCCAAAGTTGAAGCCTTTGTATCCTGGAAATCATATAGATGCGCTTTATAGCATTGGAACCTGTCTGTAAATACAAGGAGGCCCGCATTGTTGGTAGACTCATACGAGAGTAAAAGTCCGTCTCCCTCTTTATATTTCTGTTCTCCTGACATTCGCAGAGATTGAGGAGTTATCTTTTTCAGATAACCTCCCTTTGAAAAGAACACAGTTACCTGATAGTCCTCTGCTGCTTCCTCTTCATCCTCCTCTGCGGTGTCCTGAACATATACAATCTGGCTCTTCCTGGGCGCTCCGTATTTTTTTATGACCGCTTCCAACTCTGATTTTATAATAGCCTTTATTCTGCGCCGACTGGACAGTACGTCCTCAAGGTCGGCAATATCGGCCTCAAGTTTATCAATATCCTCCAGACGTTTCAGGATATATTCTTTGTTTATATTCCTCAGACGTATATCCGCCACAAATTCCGCCTGTGTCTCGTCTATGCCGAAACCTATCATCAAGTTTGGGACGACAGCAGACTCCTCCTCTGTCTCGCGGATTATCTTTATGGCTTTGTCAATATCCAGGAGAATTTTACCAAGGCCCCGCAGCAGGTGCAGCCGCTCTTTTTTCTTACCTAATTCGCAGAACACCCTGCGGCGTATGCACTCCATACGCCAGGCAGTCCATTCGGAGAGTATCTCTCGAATACCCATAACCTTCGGTGTACCGGCTATCAAAACATTGAAATTACAGGCAAAGGCGTCCTGCAATGGCGTCTGCTTGAAAAGCCGCGTCATCAGCTTATCCGGATCCGCCCCGCGCTTTAGATCTATCGTCAATTTAAGGCCGCTAAGGTCAGTCTCATCTCTCATATCAGAAATTTCCCTGACCCGTCCGTTCTTTACAAGCTCCGCCACCTTGTCCATAATAGCTTCCACGGTGGTGGTATATGGTATTTCATATATCTCTATCAGATTTTCTCCCTTTACATACCGCCATCTGGCTCGGAGCTTTATACTGCCCCTGCCTGTCTCATAGACTTCCCGCAACGCCGCGGCGTCGTAGATGACCTCCCCGCCTGTAGGGAAGTCTGGGGCTGTGAGTGTGGCTGCAATGTCGCAGTCCTGATCTGAGAGATAGGCAATCTCCGTCCTGCACACTTCTTCAAGGTTAAAAGAGCAGATATTAGAGGCCATTCCCACAGCGATTCCAGTATTTGCCGACACCAGTACATTTGGAAATGTAGTCGGCAGCAGCGTCGGCTCTTTCATGGTAGAATCATAATTATCTACAAAATCAACAGTGTCGCTGTCAATATCCCGAAAAAGCTCTCCGCATATCGGGGCCAACTTCGCCTCGGTATAGCGTGACGCAGCATATGACATATCCCTTGAGAAAAATTTACCAAAGTTACCTTTTGAATCCACAAATGGGTGCAACAGCGCCTCATACCCTTTTGAAAGGCGCACCATTGTCTCATATATAGCCGCATCGCCATGCGGGTTCAGACGCATGGTCTGGCCGACAATATTTGCAGATTTAGTCCTGCCGCCGTTTAGCAGGCCCATCTTATACATTGTATATAAAAGTTTCCTGTGGGCGGGTTTGAAACCGTCTATTTCAGGTATGGCCCTGGATACTATGACGCTCATGGCATAGGGCATATAGTTCACTTCCAGGGTATCTGTAATCTTCTGGTCCAGTACCTGGGCCCGAAGTCCCTCCACATTTGCGTTTTCTACCCTTTTTTTACCTTCCTGTGGTTCTTTCTTTTTAGCCAAACAATATCATTCCTTATCTTTCACCTGCCTCGCAATGCAGGTACGCTTTTAAGATATATCAGCAAGATCCAGGTACTTATACCCGTCTTCGGCTATGTGGTCTTTTCTGCCCTGCAGATCATCACCCAACAGCATATCAAACGCCTGACTTGTGGCAGCCGCATCAGCAGGCATAACTTTTATAAGCCTTCTGGTCTCTGGATTCATAGTAGTCAGCCACATCATATCCGGATCATTTTCACCAAGGCCCTTGGACCTGTTAACACTATATTTTTTCCCCTGCAACTTTGTCAGAATGTCCGCCTTCTCCTTTTCCGAATAGGCAAAATATGTCTTTTCTCCGCAGGTTATTTCATATAGAGGTGATTCAGCTATAAATACCCTTCCGCTGTTTATAAGTTCCGGCATAAGCCTGTATATCATCGTCAGAATAAGCGTGCGTATCTGGAAACCGTCCACATCGGCATCAGTACAAATTATCACTTTACTCCAGCGCAGGGAATCCAGGTCGAACTCGCTGATGTCGCCCTTAACCTTTGTAGTCACAGCCACACCGCACCCTAAGACCTTAATAAGATCCGTAATTATATCGCTTTTGAATATACGTGCATAGTCGGCCTTCAGGCAGTTGAGTATTTTGCCGCGGACAGGCATTATCCCCTGAAATTCAGCGTCTCTGGAGAGTTTGCAGGCGCCCAGCGCCGAGTCTCCCTCCACTATATAGAGTTCTCTGCGCTCCACATCTCGCGTTCTGCAATCAACAAATTTCTGCACGCGGTTTGCTATGTCTATGCTGCCCGAAAGTTTCTTTTTTATGGTCACTCTGGCTCGTTCAGCCTGCTCGCGGCTGCGTTTATTTACCAGCACCTGATCACAAACCCTGTCGGCTTCTGTCTTGTGTTCTATGAAATAGATCTCCAGCTGTGAACGGAAAAACTCCGTCATCGCCGTCTGGATAAACCTGTTTGTAATCGCCTTCTTAGTCTGATTTTCATAACTTGTCTGACTGGAAAAGCAGTTTGTAACTAATATAAGGCAGTCAGCCACATCCTGAAAACTTATTTTCGACTCATTTTTCTGATACTTTCCCTTGTCCTTTATATATGAGTCTATGGCCGACACAAAAGCACTCCTTGCCGCCTTTTCCGGCGCGCCGCCATGCTCCAGCCAGGACGAGTTATGGTAATACTCTATAAGATTAACTCTATTGGAAAAACAGAAGGCAGCAGACAGTTTCACCTTGTACTCCGGCTTATCCTCTCTGTCTCTGCCTTTTCTCTCCCCTTCAATAAAATATGGGGCAGTCAGAGAGTCCTCTCCCGCTATCTCTGCTACATAATCAAGTATTCCATTTTCATAGAGGTATTCAGTCTCCTGGAATTTTCCGCCGGCAATCTCCCTACGGAATATAAATTTAATACCCGCGTTTACAACGGACTGTTTTTTAAGGATACTCTCAAAATACTCATCCGGTATCGCCGTATCTGTAAATACCTCTCTGTCCGGCCTCCATTTTATAAGGGAACCTGTCCTCTTTCCCGAGTACGGCTCGCTTTGGAGTCCGCCTACGTTATTTCCCTTCTCAAAATGAAGGGTATATTTCTTTCCATCTCTCCAGACAGTGGCGTCCATGTACTCTGATGAGTACTGCGTGGCGCATGTTCCAAGGCCATTAAGTCCCAGAGAGTACTCATAGTCCCCTCCGGCGTCATTTTTATATTTGCCCCCTGCATACAGCTCACAGAACACAAGTTCCCAGTTATATCTCTCTTCCACAGGATTCCAATCCACTGGACATCCCCTGCCGAAATCCTCCACAGCTATGGATCCATCCAAATAGCTTGTGAGTATTATCTCTTTGCCGTGTCCTTCTCTGGCCTCGTCAATAGAATTGGATAATATCTCAAAAACCGAGTGTTCGCATCCCTCCAGGCCATCGGAACCAAATATGACCCCCGGCCTCAGACGCACTCTATCGGCGCCTTTCAAGGCGCTGATACTGTCATTTCCATAATTTGCTGATTTAGCAGTTTTTTTCATTAAAATCCCCTGTAACTACATATTGGATATAAGTACTCATAATATCTCAAATATATAGTATATCTCAAGCTGTAGATTTTAGCAAGTGTCTTATCTACAAGGGCAATACAACAAAAAATAACACTGGGAAACTGCCAACAGTTCCCCAGTGTTATTTTTTCATACATCATCAAGAAGCCGTACGTCTAAGATAAGATCATTTTGCAAAATCTTCAAGATTATAGCGCACTCTGGCAAGTCCCCGGCGCATATTGTACTGTTTAACCCCTCTGTGGTCCAGCACCTCTTCGCTGTAATTGTATGGGTCTTCTACCGCAGCGTGAATAGCGTCTCGCGTATCTGTCACTACGCTGGCCGGTCCGTCAAAAGGCCCGTGTCCCGGCATAACATAGTCGAATTCCCCGACTCTTTCAGCCAGATCATCCATTCTCCCCATAAAGAAGATAGCGTCCATGCACTCCGGATGGAGTATATCATACTTCGCATTTCCATTGGGCCCGTTCAAACCGGTTCCAAGGCCGGGCATATCATCATAAGAGATAAACACGGCGTCGCCGGTATAAAGTATCCTGTCCTTCTTATCTAAGAAGCAGGACAGTCCTGGGGCATGTCCTCCCGTATGTATAAGCTCTATATCATAGTCCCCACCCAGGTTAATGACATAGTGGTCAGGACAGCCGATAGGATTTGATTCAAAACTGGGCAATACGTCTTTTTCAAGATAGTAGTATCTGTGCTGAGCCTCTCCATAATGGTTAAACCTCTCCCAGTCCTCTCTGGTGTACAACTGGTGCTTTATCATATCGGCGCAATACTGATGGCAGTACACCTGGTCAAACTGGGCGCTTCCGCCGGCGTGGTCTCCGTGGAAGTGGGTCGGGGCAGTAATACACGGTTTTCCTGTTAGCATCTCGCCCAGTCCCCTTAAATCGCCAATGCCATATCCGTTATCAATAAAGATGGCCTTCTCCGGTCCCTCAATAAGATACAGCCAATTGTCCCCAACTGCATGTGTGCACGGAGCCAGCATTGCCCACACGTTGTCGCGAATTTTGAACACCTCTACATATGGGTCAATGGCGTATATTCCATGCTCATATTTCTCCCTGGCTTCACCAAGAAACGGCGTATTTGAGAAAGGTGAAATTGGTATGTACTTTTTGTTATCCATAATTTACCTCCTTATTTTTCTCCCAACTTATTGGGAATAGCTTACACAAAATGTTACCATGTCTAATTCTCTCAAAAACCGCGGCAATTCTGCCACAAACTGTTATCTGGGACGGTAAACGCCATTATCCGAGTAGGAGACAGTGCCAAAGCCATTTACGAATTTATGGAAACTGCGGTTTACCGCTCCACTCATTGGGTTTCTGGATTCTGTAACATAGTCATAGTCTTCAGGATCAGCAAAGATAGCATTTAGCGTATCGAGTATATCCAGCAAAACTCTGGACTCCAAATTCAGCATAAAATGTCCTGGGAAAATATACTCTATCTGATCTATACGCCGACAAAGTTCCTCAAGGCGATCCCTGTACGTCTCAATATTACAGAACTCCTGGTGGAACATCCCCTCCTTTGGTCCGGCTTCACAGCCTATCACATCGGAGCACACGTCATCACCCGCAAAAAGCAGACCGTCCTTTTTAACCAAATACATGGCGTGACCGGCCGCATGACCGCCCGTCCAGACAAGTTCCACATCGTAATCTCCGCCAAGGTTAAAAGTATATCCGTCAGGGACTCCTATAAGCTCATAGTCTTTATATTCCGGCAGGTCTTTCCTGTCAAATTGGAGCCACTTGTTATTCCCATCCTTGTCAAAAAGGAAGTCGAACATACCAGGCTTCACACGGCTTTTTATGTTCTCAACCTCATACTCGTGGCAGTAGACTCTGTCATACTGGATGTTTCCGAAAGAGTGATCTGGACCAAGATGTGTGTTTACAACTATGTACGGCATATCCCCTATCAGTTTTTCCACCAGTTCTCTCTGCCTGCCAAGGCCGCAGGCGGTATCTATTACCATCGCCTTCTCTGGTCCTATGAGTACGTACATCCATACGTCCCCCATACCATCGTTATTCTGATTAAACAGCGCGTACAGATTATCCCTGTACTGATAGACCTCCACATATGGGTTTATGTCATCATATACCCTGCAAGTTCTGTTTCCCTCCCTGAGCATGGTCATATACGCCCAGCTTATCTCATTTTGAGGCGCCGACCAGCGGAGCCTTTTTGCCTTGGAAGCCCCTTTTATAGGCGGCATACGTTCTAACATTATTCTGCCTCCCATTACTTATTATTGATGTTATACGCTATAACGCTAAAGCCTCTTACGTATTTAAAATAGCGGACATTTTTCTGGTCCCGCATTTTACCCCATGTCTCCACTTTATAATCGTAGCAGTCAGGATTATCGACCACCGCGCTGACAGCTTCAAGTATATTAGGCATAACAGACGCCTCAATATTATTCATAAAGTGCTGGGGAAAGATATAATCATACTCGTCAATTCTGTCAACCAACAGGCGCATTCTGTCCCTGTAATATGATAAAAGCGTACACTCGGCATAAGGCCCCTGGGCTCCTGGAGCTCCAACTGATCCGCAGCCTGACACGTCAGAGCATATGTTGTCGCCTGTAAACAATATCCTGTTTTGTTTGTCCAAAAAAGCTGCGTGGCCGGCCGCATGTCCACCGGTGTGGATTAACTCCACCTCATATCCTCCGCCTAAGTCCCAGGTATATCCATCAGGCACACCTATCACCTGGTATTCTCGCCACACCGGAAGGTCAGGTCTGTCGAACTCCAGCCAGATGTTGTCACCCCAATAGTCAAACAGGTAGTCCCACATGTGTGGGTGCTGGTTTGTAAGATAGGGGACCAGGTACTCATGGCAGTACACTTTATCGAAGCGGCAGTTTCCATAGGCGTGGTCAAAGTGATCATGAGTGTTGACCACAACAATTTCCCTGCTGCCTGCCAGATGACTGCAAAGTGCCTTTATGTCTCCAAGGCCGTAACCTGTATCTATCAGCATGGCTTTATCAGGTCCAATTATAAGGTACATCCATACGTCCCCCATACCGTCACAGTTCTCTGTAAAAAGGCCGTACAGATTGTCTCGGAACTGATATACCTCAACATACGGATTTATGTCTTTGTAGATCTTTTTTGTCTTATTGTTTTCCCTCAGCTCCTTCATAAACGCCCAGCTTATGGTATTCTGCGGTACATCAAACTTTATTCTTCTGGATTTCAGCTCAGATTTAATCGGCAGCATCTCTTTTTTCACGGTCAAACCTCCAGTCCCTTATAGTTTACACGTTCCACCGTTCATTCTGTGAAAGAAGTTCTATATATCTATCATAGTCTCTCCTCCCTACGATAGCAATTCCGTTTAAAAGGGGATATTATTCCCAACGGGAATAATATCCCCTTTAACTTTACACTCTGAAATTGCGAAAGAGGAGACCGCCGATGCGTCTCCTCTTCCTCTATTTTCTTCCATGTATATTAAAATCATCCGGATCCAGCCGCTCTGAAAGGTAGCTTTCAAAGTTCTCCAGTATCCAAGTCCGCAACTTTGCCTTTGCAGCAGAGTTTTCAGCATCTTCCCTTTCCATAAGCACCACAGGCAGCGACGGAATCTCTCTAATTGGTATAATTCGTAGATGATTCCTGCCGTCCGCACTAAAAGGTCTCAAATCTCTTCCTGTATATATGCCCACACCTTTTCCCAGGGTTATCATATATATGAGCTCTTCGCGCCGTATGCTGTCGCCTTCCGGCGGATAAATCCTGCCCGGCGCAAAATTAAACATCTTTGTTAATTTCGTCATTATTGACCGTGAGTAAGGTGACTCAATAAAATCAAGCCCGTCAAGTTCCTTCAGTGACACACTGCCTCTATTTGAAAAAGTATATGTATCTGTGGCTAATAAATAAAGCTCATCGGCACAAATTTCTGTTATGCGAAGTCCTTCATATGGTTGAAGCGGCATATTGGATATCACAAAATCGTATTTGCCGCTGAACGCCGCATTCGCGGCCTCGTTATAGTCAACAGCTCCATCCCACTCCAGTTTTACATCCTTATTACACTCCGCATAGCTTGAAAAAGCAGTCCTATATTTATAGGAGTTGGGATAATACCGAATGCGGAGAATTTCCTCTGATGTCATACTTCTGAGTTTATCCATCGTCTCTTTGTAGATCGGTTCTAAACCGCTCATTCTCTCAAAGAAGAACGCACCCGTGGGCGTCAGTGATATCGGATGGCTCCCCCTGTCTATCAGCTTGCACCCCAGCTCCCGCTCCAGCCGCATTATGGCCTTGGAGAAAGCCGACTGGGATATATGGTTCTCTTCTGCTGCCTGGGAAAAACTCAGGCATCTGGCCACAGACAGAAAATATTTGATATGTGCAATTTCCACAGGCTATGTCACCTCTCTCAAGCAAATCCTATGGATGTTAGGCCTTTTAAAGTTAAGCGGCAATACTATGATTTTCCCATGGCAAATAGTTTAATTATATTAAAATTATAATCTTTTTTTCATATTTATGTCAATAAATAAAGCGTTTACTCCCGTCTAAAGCGAAATATAAATCTCAAAACGGCGGCCGCTTTTGCGGCCGCCGTCCTTAAAGACACGGCGGGATTTTACTCCGTCCCCAGAACGGGTTTTCAATCCACCGCTTTTGACCTTTCATCCTTTATTGGATACCGGTCTAATTGAAAGCTCATTCCGTGTCTGAGCTTATTATGCTCACCGCACATAATTATAATCGAGGAAATTATTAGAAAATAAATTGTAAATTAAAACGGTACATTTTAATTAAGCAAATAGTAATCAATTAGTAATATTCAGCATTTTTCTTCGCGATTATATGTGATTATATGTAATTATAGCTATAATTTATAACTTTTGCGGTGTTGTTATTATATACATGTTTGTTGTGTTAGTAACAATACCGCGCTAATATCAAGGCCGCTCACAAGGGCGGCCTTGATTATAATCCTATTTTAGCCAGCACAAATGCGATCACCGCCGCCAGCACTGCCCAGATTATTTTATCAACAATAGCATCCCATCGCTTACCAGGTTTCAATGCGCATGACTCCTGCTGGGTTAATAATTTCTGTATGTTTCGGTCCATATTAGACAGCTGTTCATCTAGCCGAGCGTCACGGGCTATTTGTGTGCGTTGCCAATCATAAAAATCATTATGGAATTTTTTAGAGTCCCGTTGCCACGCCTCTAAATCCTCAATACGTTTTTGCAGCAAAGCTGCTGCTGCTTTGCCTATACAATCCCTCTCGGGGTAAATTATGCACTTATCCTCGGGCAATGGTAGCCCCCCTCTCGTGTGATATGCCGTCAGATAGGCGGCGAATTTTCTGTGGACTCTGCCTTGAATCCGTTGGCCTTTGCGACCTCGTATGTAATGCCGCCTTCTCTGTGGTCGCTCTTGCTCATGTTGAGATACATGGAGCACACTACCCCGTGGGCCGACCAGGGCAGTCCCACCATAGCCGATAGCCACGGCAAAGAGCCGGTAAAGCCCCTATATATGCAATAGGCGGCAAGGCCAAGACCGCCCAGAGTAACTATCCACAAAAGTATGCGGATATCCGCTATGAGCTTTTTGGAGAACGCCATTTTTCGGCGCTGATATTTGCACATCAGGCTCTACCCATTAGCTGGGCGAAGCGGTACATGATAACCGCCATCTGTTCACGGGTGAGCATATCCTCCCACATGTAGTTGTCGTTTTCTCCGCCCTGTATTATGCCATTGGAGGTAGCCCAGTCACGCGCATCTTTACTCCAAGAACCAGCGTCATCATCCTGAAGTTCAGCGCGCATTTCCATCCATAGTTCCTTGAATCTTTCAATATCCATATTTTTATCCTCCCCGTATTCTGGCCGTATAAAAGCCGTTGCCAATTTTGCCTTGCGTACACGCTTATATACGCCGCCGCCGTTGTTTTGTGACCCGTTATAATCTGCGCTGGTATTGCCCTCAATGGCCGTGATGCTATCGCCTTGTACACTCTCCACTATGCCGGTGTGGCCGAAAGAGTATATCACTATGTCCCCAGCCTTCGGCGTTGCGTATACGGCATCCGGCTTATTTCGCCTGTACCACCTCTCCAGATCGGAGCAGGAGGCCGTCTTATATGGCAGCGGCGATCCGGCCTCATTAAAACACCACTGGACGAAAATCATGCAC
>CALWYO010000007.1 GCA_944385785.1 uncultured Oscillospiraceae bacterium
GATACAGATTTCATTTTGTACTGCGGGTTAATATATTCTTGTCCAGTTACTAAATGTATAAGTTCATCTTCATTTAACGAGGCGATGAACTCGTCCATGGAGTTATATCCCTTCTTAACATCTGTAAGCGTAATAGTCCTATCAATGTGAAAAAATACATTCTCGCCGCCTCCTTTATTTACATCTTCCGGCTTAATTGCTGATCCAAAAAGATTCCTTGGCTCACCGCTATACGATATCTTTCCATCAGAAGGAATATCTTCTGGTTCTAATATGCACATCGGAGCTGAGCTCCTTTCTGCATATTCAAATTCAGATATTTTTCTATTTCTCTCAGCCTTAAGTTCTTCAAATTCAACTGTGCGTTTGAATAAATGTCTTACTTTTCGAGTAACCCTCTCCCCAGTAAGGCGTACAATTCCGCATATACGAACACTGTCAGATGAGTTGCCTACGCTCAAAACATAATCTCCCGCTTCTAAGAGATATGCGCTCTTTTCAACGCTGAATGATGCAAAGTCTTCCATACTGAAGGATAAAGTAATATGCTCAGTCTCCGCTGGTTTCAATGTTTTTGTTTTAGTAAAAGCGCATAGTTGTTTTTTTGGCTGGTCCAATATCTTACCAGGCATGGATAAATATAATTGGATAACTTCTTTGCCTCTACAGCTACCTACATTTGTAACTTTAGCACTTAATAAAATCCGGCTTCCTTCATTTGAGATTGTGCATGGCTCAATGGAAAATTTCGTATAGCTCTTTCCATAGCCAAAGGGATAATATGGCTTAATGTTAAAAGTATCAAAATAACGATATCCTACATAAATGCCTTCACGATAAAGTTCATTTTCTATATCTCCATCATTTTCGCCAAATTCTTTTGAATTTGGATAGTCCCAGTAATCTTCTGCCCAAGTACTCGTCAGTTTACCAGATGGAATCTCTCTGCCGCTTATCAGTCCAGCAACTGCCGATCCTATCTCTGCACCTCCTTGAAAAATTATCATAACCGCATCAGGCTTTATACTCATGATATCTCTTATCTGAATAGGAGAACCTATATTCAGCAACACAATAAGTTTTGAATATCCAGCTCTTAGTTTTCTGAGTTGCTCCAACTCCTCGTCAAAGAGAAGATACTCTCCCTTTACATACCGATTGTCACGCCCTTCCCCTTCTTTCCTGGTCAGAACATATATTGCAACATCTGTATCAGTCGAAATAATATCGCTGTCTGTGATCTCCTGACTGGGCGTTAATATATGAGGGCGCTCATATAATACGTGCAAATTATCTTGTCCTGTTTCCTGCGCTTCTCGTGCTACATCTGCAAGTAGTTCCTCTCTATATTTATCATAGAGTTTATCAAATTCATCCAGCCAGGCTGTGGACGTTACTGTGAAGCCCTCTTTTATAAGTCCCTGTTCAATATTTACAGTATATCGGTAACTTACATCTCCTGATCCAATACCTCTGATCATTGTCTTTCTAGCTCCAAACCCGTACAATGCCACTTTCTGTGGTTTTAGCGGGAGTACACCATTATTTTCAAGCAAAACCGAACCCTCAATGCTTGCCTGGTAGGCTATATTAATACCTCTCCTTTCTAAGTCAGTCATTTCTTTTGTTTTCAGCTGCGAAATATCCCTCTTATACATTATAAAACCGCCTTTCTAAATTTTACTCTGCATATTCGGATCCTCAAAATAATAAGCAATCAACATTGTTTACTTGAGTTTTATTAAAGCATTCAGTATAATAATAATGAAAGTCATTATAGCAGAATAACCAGACATTTTTTTGATTTGTCAAGCTTATACTCTGAGAAAATAGAGGAAAATTTCGCTATGCAATTTAATATTCAGAATAAAGAGCAGTCCTTTGAGATACATAATGATGAAGAGGGATGCTCTCTAACATATCCCCCGCATCTCCATAAGCACGTAGAAATAATCCTCTTGGAACATGGAACGGCATTTGCAAAAGTAGACTCAAAATCGGAAATTTTAAATTCTGGAGATCTGTTCATTGTTTTTCCAAATCAGCTTCACTCTTATATTGATGAAACCAAAACTATTCTTCGAAAAATGATAATTTTTTCTCCTGATTTATGTCCAGAATATCAAAATGAATTCACTAATTACATTCCAGTATGTAATGTTTTACCTGCAGCTATTAAAAACAAAAATATCATATATACAATTCTTAATATTATAAACTGCACACGACTGGACTCCTGTTATTCTGAGATAATGGTCCGTGGCAGCTTGTTATTTTTACTTGGTGAACTTTTTTCTCATATGCCTTTAGAAAAGCATACGACTTGTGATCCTGAATTGGAACTACAAATTATAAATTATTGTTACAAAAACTATCATGAAGATATTTCCTTGCTAACTCTTTCAAGAGATTTGCATATCAGCAGTTTTAATCTTTCTGTTTTCTTTAATAAAAAATTAAATGTTAATTTCCGTGATTATATAAATGGTCTCAGAATCGGAGAGGCAATAAATCTACTGAAAATTGGTCAAAAATCGATTACTGAAATCGCATATCAGGTTGGTTTTAATTCTATCCGTACATTCAATAGATGTTTTTTTAAATATATGGGTATGTCCCCAAAGGAATATCGGATAAACATTTTGAAATCATTTGCCTCTTAGAATTGAAAAATTAGCCAATTTATAAACTGTCCTGATTCTATCGTTATAGTTTTAATATTTACTACGCTTTACTATATTAAAATTGCCAAAGATAATCGGCATCCCTCCCAAAAAGCTCTGAGCTATGTTAATATTTGACTGAAATAAAACATTAATACTTTTTATTTTCAAACTTAAATAAAAAGCAAAAAGCGATATGCTGCCTGAAGATGCATATCGCTTTTTATATTATTAAGTCTTTTGGTAGAGTTTGGCAGATTTGAAACCAAAATGGAAATTATATAGCACTCCTTAACTAATATAATTCTGTTTTTTCTCTTGGCTCGGTCTATATAATCATAATTAATAATTTGATTAGTTATAAAATCAAAAAATTTTCTTATCGATATATAGAATATAAAAAATGCAACACATCGCCGCTATAATAACGAGTCACAAATTCATCTTCTCTTCTCATTCCAATGCTTTCAGCAACCCTGATAGACGCCGCATTGTCAACTTTGATAATAGAGCAGACCTTGTCAGCATTCAAATTCAAAAACGCATATCTTTTACATGCTTCAGCAGCTTCTCTTGCATATCCATAGTGCCAAAATCTTTCTTTCAGTAAATAGCCAATCTCAAGCACTTCCGTACTTTTATATGGCTGTATTGTAAGTCCTGCTTGTCCTATCATTTCACTCGTTTCTTTCAATATTAATGCCCATAAACCAAATCCGTACTTTTTATACCTCTCTATTTGCCTGTCAAGCCATATCTGAACATCGTCATCTGAAAAATCATGTCCATAGGCATACATAACCTTAGGATTTTGCAAAATATCAGCCAAGTCTTGAAAATCTTTCTTATTCATCTCCCTGAAAAACAGACGTTCTGATTCCAAAATCATATTGATCCTCCAGATCCTTTAGAATCTGTTATTCCAAAATTACAACCTTAGATTTACAACCGGACAGACCAATCATCATAGTTAAAAACACCACTTCCGTGGTGAAGATTTCCAGTTTCCTTAATCTGCAGGAAAGCATCTCTCATAATCTGAATAATCTCCGGCTGTATATCCAGCGAATGGTGTGCGGGAAATACTTTTTTTGCCTGAACGCAGGACATCATTTCAAGCGAGTTTAAGTACGCCGCTGGGTCAGTTGATGGAAACCACGCAAGTAAAGTCCCCTTATATACTAGGTCTCCAGTAAATAAGTATCCGTGTTTTTCTTCCCAAAAACACATGTGCCCCGGTGAGTGCCCTGGTGTATGGATAACCTCAATGTCCCGTCCTCCAATTCCTATTATCTCCCCTCCATGCAGTACTTTAGTTGGTGTTCCCTGAAAAAGTTCATAATCGTCCACATTATATCCATCTGGCAAATCGCAGCGTTCTACCACACATCCTTTTATCGCCTCTAACGGCTGTGGGAATCCACCGCTAAGCCATCCTAATTCCGCTTCATGTGCGTAAAAGTCAGGATAATATCTATGTCCGCCTATATGGTCCCAGTGAATATGCGTGGCGACGGCAGTGACTGGCTTGTCTGTTAATTTCTCTATTACCTTTGAAATATTGCAAATTCCCAGTCCAGTGTCTATCAGTAAACTGCGCTCAGAACCTTTTAAAAGGTAGCAATGGGTCTCCTCCCAATGCCTGTACTCACTAATTATATATGTATCTTTATCAATCGCATCTACGGTAAACCAACTGTCCATATTATAGTACTCCAATCAGTTGCTTTATTTACTATTTACTATCCAGAATTAAAAGAACCACATTCACCATATTGGTGAATGTGGTTCTTTGGCAGCGGGAGAAGGATTCGAACCCTCACATACGGAGTCAGAGTCCGCTGTGCTACCTTTACACAATCCCGCTAAACGCAAGAAGTATTATATCCATATCTGGACAACTTGTCAAGGATTTTCATCAACTTTTTTAACCATCCATTAATATTCTACATACTATAAGTATAGGTGTAGAGACTACACCCACATTATCCAGTTAGGATGATTCGATTTGCACAATTATAAAGTCATGCCTGGTGAAAGCCTTGAATCTATTGCTCAGAAATTTGAAATTGACGTCAACACTCTCATCAAACGGAACGCTCTTCCCAGAAAGCACATCTTAACGCAGGGCCAAAGGCTTGATATTCCAATACTTATACTCCATAGGAGAATCCGCAATAGAGAAAGCCCCTGGTCTGTTGCACAGAGCTATCAAATACCAACCGAAAAGGTTCTGTCTTCTAACTTAAGCTCCAATGGTTATTCAAAATATCATATGCTTTTATTCTAATCAAGTATGTAAAGGTCCTATTGACAAATAGGGCCTTTACGCTTATATTTAGTAATACTAAATAGTATTACTAAATATAAGATGAACGGCGGAGAAACATGGACAATAAATATATTGGTCAGTTTAAAAAAGGCTCCCTCGAGATGGTTCTGCTACACATTATTTCAAGCGGCGAGACGTATGGATATGAAATATTAACTAAACTCAACAAAAGAAGTGGACATGTATTGGGATTGGCGCGTGAGGGTACCATATACCCTATCCTATACCGGCTTGAAAAGTCAGGCTTTATAGTCAGCAGAGTTGCATCCTCATTAAGCAGTAGCAAAAAGTATTATTCTATTACCCATTCCGGGCAAGAATTGCTAAACCAACTTCTCTCTTTCTGGGAGGAATATAAAAAATGTATTGATGATCTCATATCTGATGGTTCTAAAGGAGGTACTTGAAAATGAAAGATATCAAGGAGAAATATATATCTGATGTTTTAAAAATGTTATCAGTTCCTAGATCCAAGAAACGTGAGATCGCCAGGGATTTGCATGAGGCATTTACCTCTGCTTTAGAACACGGTGAGACATATGAACAAGTTATTGAGCGGTTTGGTTCTTCAGATGCTTTAGCAAAATCGCTATCGGTTGAACTTGGTGTTCCTTACGGGAAACAACGTACATTCTGCCTGATACTTGGAATTTTGCTTCTTATTATCGGTTCTGTTTTTGTTGCCATTTATATGATTATAAGCACAACTACTGGTTTGCCAAACTCAAACCTGGGCATAATAGGCGGTTCAGACGGACCAACTCAAATTCTTGTCAGTCCTTCTGACGGAATCGATAGCTCTATAGTTTTTCTTTCACTTGGAATAATTGCCATTATTCTCTCTATCGCGTTTTTAATAGTCTATATAAGAAAAAGGAGATAAAATGAAAAAAGCGGTGTTCTTCTTATCTACAGCGATTTTGATACTTTGTACAGCCTGTTCTCCGGATAACGAAAGCTCTGTCACCGGTACCGAAGATACATCAAGTCCACAGATAGCATATACAGATGAATGGCCAGACAATCAAAATACGGAAGGTGTGCCTGTTCCATCTGAGGGTTCGATAGTTCAGGTTATATCTCCTTCTGACGGGCGCTATTGCTCGGTAACTTTTGAGGAAGTTTCTGAAAACGCCTTTAACGATTATTTAGTTTGTTTGGAAAACGCCGGCTTTTCCTTATTAGAAAATATCTCTGAGGATATAAGTGGAGAAGGCGATTTATCCATAGGCACAACATATTCTAACGGAAAAATAGGGGTAAGCGTCGCATACTATGACGGTATTTTATCGCTGTACATGTCAGCATCATGATTTTTTACAAAATCGTAAGGCTCGCCCCACTTTTTATAATATTATAAATTTTTCAAAAGTTCCTGTTTCTCGTTCTCTTTAATCACAACTAAAACCATTGCAGTATACTATGTTCACTCTTGACAACATCATCTATATACAATACTATTTTTTAAGTCCATTTCTACAAATACACAGTTAAAACGAGTAGGCATGTAATGTTTCTAAAGGAGGGTATGAAGAGTGGATCAGCAGGACTCATTTTGTGAATATGCAAAGCAGCAGAGAGAATTATTTGCAAAATCACACGTGGCCATTATTACTGAACTGGGTCTCCGCGAGGAAGTAATGCTCCCAAACGCAGATGGAATAAAACTTAGAACGCAGTTTTTCTTTCCACAATGCAGTTTTCCCGTGCCAACAATAGTTGTTAGAAGCTGTTACCCAACTCAAGAGCCTATGTTACAGCTAAAAGCCGAAGAGTATAACAAGCGCGGCTTTGCTTTCATTATACAGTGGTGCCGTGGAGTAAACGGCAGTGAAGGTAACTGGGAACCTAACATATACGACCGTTCTGACGGTCTGTCTCTGATGGATCACCTGCAGAAAGACAGCCGTATTGAAAGCGTTGGATATTGGGGTGACTCTTACTTAGCTTTTACCGGATGGGTTATGGCTGACGCTGTTCCCGACAAGGTGAAGACAATGTATCTCGGTGTATATGGGTGCGACCGTTATGTATCGGCATACAAAGATGGTCTTTTCAGACAAGATATACTCACATCTTGGGCCATGGGCAACACTGGCCGTCAGATTGATGCCGATTATATGGAATCGGCAGCTTATCGTCCACAGGTGCAAGTTGACGAGGCAATGTGGGGTGGTAAGTTAGATTGGTACCGTGACTGGATCACAAATACCGATAGGGACAGTGCCTACTGGAACAGCGGGTTCTGGAAAATGCTCAGAGAGATCCCTGAAAAGATACAAATTCCTTTGTATGTCAGAGAGGGATGGTATGACCACCATTTGGGCAGTGCACTTGCAACATATCGATGCCTGTCTCAAAAATCCCGTGCTCACAGCACCTTGGAAATTGGACCGTGGAATCATGGATACCAGTGCGTGATCAGCCATCAATCCACAAACAATCTGGTAGATAACAGTATCTCATCTCCCATCGAATGGTTTGACCTGATTTTACGAAAGAAAGAACTGCCTAGCGAAACAGTAAAAGAATACATTATCGGTGAAGATCGCTGGGATATGGGAAACTGCTACCCACTACCTACAAAGGGAACACTTCGTTTTTTCCTCTCCAGTAATGGTACACTGCTGTCGAAAAGCGAAAGTCAAACAACAATGTCACAATTCATCTATGATCCGGAAAACCCAGTTGAAAGTCACGGAGCAGAATCAGTATTACATACAATGAGCGAAGCAGGCAGTCTTGTTCAGCCATCGCCCAGTTATCGGCAGGATATTATCTCCTTTCTATCTCTTCCTTTGGACAGAGATGTTGCCATATCCGGAGAAATAAATGTAAAGCTGTATGTCAGCTCCGACGTCGACGACACTTCTTTTTCGGCAAAACTCATGGAAGTTTTTCCAGATGGCACCGCTGTCAACATTCGTGGTACCATCACTACTTTGGCCTATCGCAATGGGGCTTATCGGCGCGGCACATACACTCCAGGGGAAGTTGTAGAGATCAATCTTAAGATGTGGGATATAGCATGGACCGCTAAGTCCGGATCGCGGCTTAGGCTGGATATATCTTCTTCTGATTTTCCACAGTATGCCGTGCATTCCAACTATTCTGGCATATGGTCTCTTCAAACTGAAACAAGAATTGCACATCAGACCATATACTCTGGAGAAAAATATCCATCTCAAATTGAATTACCTTTGCGACAATAATTTGCTTACTATCTTACTGTGACATTTATAATTCCTGCCTAATATTATTTTTACTATAAAAACACAGTAAATATAAAAGCGGAGAGCGTAGCTCTCCGCTTTTATATTCGCCGCTGTCTTTCTTATTCTCCGAACACTTCTCTTGCTATTCTGGCAGACTCGGCTGCATCCTTCGCATAGTAATCCGCACCCATCATTTTTGCATATTCCTCATTTAGTACAGCTCCTCCGGCCATAACCTTACAGTCAGCACCAGCGTCTTTAAGAGCTTTTACCGTATCTCCGATACTCTTTACGGTTGTCGTCATAAGTGCACTAAGTCCAACGAGCTTAATGCCTTGACTCAGTGTCTCCTTAACTATCGTCTCTGGCGGCACATCTCTCCCCAGGTCTATTATCTCATAACCGTAATTTGATAAAAGCATCTTAACAATATTCTTTCCAATATCGTGTATATCGCCTTTGACAGTCGCAAGAAGAATTTTTCCTTTAGATAGTACCTGATCCGGTGGAACAGCATCTCGAATTACATCAAACCCCAATTTGACGGTCTCAGCCGATGACATAAGCTGCGGAAGGAAAAATTCACCTTTTTCGAACCTATCTCCCGCTCTATTTATTGCAGGTATCAGCCTTTTGTTGATTACATCCATGGGAGATTCCTCAGAGAGAGCAGCTCGCACAGCATCCTGAATAAGCATCTTTCTACCTGACAGCACTATAGAAGTTATATCTTCTGTCCGTGCAGACAATTCAGCTGAAATTATCTCCGAGGATATACCAGAATATGAATCTATAAATTTCTGGGCTCCTGCGTCCTCCCCAGAAAGGACTTTGTAAGACGCAACAACGTCCATATACCTGTTCGACATTGGATTTAGTATCGGCAATGTCAGTCCAGCGCCAAACGCAGCTGCAAGAAATGTAGAGTTTATTACCTCTCTTGCAGGCAGCCCAAAGCTCACATTGCTTACACCTAATACAGTGTTAACTCCAAGCCTCTCTCTAACCATGGAAACAGAGCGCAGCGTTTCCATAGCCAGCTTTTGATTTGTCGATACTGTTAGGACAAGACAATCAATAAGAATATCCTCTCGAGGAATGCCGATGCTTTCTGCACATTCGACAATATGTGCAGCTATCTCAAACCGTCCTTGAGCCGTATCCGGTATTCCACGCTCGTCAAGAGTAAGTCCTACCACAGCCGCCCCATATTTTTTTGCAATCGGAAGTATCTCCCTAATACTCTCCTCTTTACCATTCACAGAATTTATTATCGGCTTACCGCAGTATTTTCTGACCGCGCGCTCAATCGCCTTGGGGTCAGAGCTATCAATTTGCAGCGGAAGTGGCGATATAGCCTGGATATCACGTACAAGGCGCTCAAGCGTAGCCGGCTCATCAATCTCAGGCAATCCCGCATTTACATCAAGTACGTCAGCTCCTGCTTCTCCTTGTGAAATCGCCTCATTAAGTATATAGTCAAAATTATTTGTTCTCAGAGCCTCTTTTACTTTTTTCTTTCCGGTTGGATTAATTCTTTCTCCAATAACAGCAATTCCGCCATCAAGAATCACTTCTCTCTGTCCGCTTGTAAATACTGTGCAGTGTTTGGCTGCAGCTTCTACAGGACTATGCATTTTCATCTCATCGTGCAAAAAAGCGATATGTTCAGGCGTTGTTCCACAGCAGCCGCCGGCAATTGTAACTCCTCTGTCAAGCATTCTACCTATTGATGAGGAAAACTCAGCAGGGGTAACATTATATTTTGTTTCACCACTGGAAGTATCCGGTAATCCAGCGTTTGGCTGTACAATTACCGGCACTCTAGACCATTCCAGCATTTCGTAAACAAATGGTTCAATTTCCTCAGGCCCTAATGAGCAATTTATTCCTACAGCATCTGCGCCGATGGAAGAGAGAGTTATTGCGGCTATTTTAGGACTTGTCCCTAAAAAAGTACGCCCATCCTCTGCGAAAGTCATAGTTACATACGCCGGCATCGCAGAATTCTCTTTTACAGCAAGAAGCGCAGCTTTTGCCTCGAGCAAATCAGACATTGTCTCAATTATCGCCAGATCTGCGCCAGCCTTAGCTCCTGCCTCCACCATCTCTCTAAACATGCTGTAAGCATCATCAAAACTCAATGTTCCCATTGGTTCCAAAAGCAATCCAATTGGACCAATATCAAGAGCGACTTGACTTGCTCCTGCTTCTCTCGCCAGACGGACACCTGCAGTTATTATCTGCTCTACTTTTTCAGCAGAACCCAACTTATAACTGTTGGCGCCAAAGGTATTTGCAGTTATTACATCAGCGCCAGCTGCAACATATTCTCTATGGACTTCCCTCACAATGTCCGGCGATGATAAGTTTAACAGTTCCGGAAGTCCGCCGGGTTTTAATCCCCTTGCCTGGAGCTGAGTCCCCAGCGCCCCATCAAAAAGCGTAAAGCCATTACCTGCCACAGTTTTCTCCTCCTTCTTTCAATTCGCAGCTATCAAACATGGAGCAGTTTTGACACATTAGTTTCCCGTCTGCCATCTCTTCTGATCTGCGAAAGAGTCCAATAACTGCGGTAACGCTTTTTCTCGGTATCATAAGTCCCCCAGAGTTTAGCGTAATTCCCAGTCTTTTTTCCGTATCTAAAAGCCTCAGAAGTTGCAGCTGTTGCTCCAGGGGAAAGTCACCATAGCCCGGACTATATCTATAATTCTTTTTGAGTCCTCTAACAGCCGCAGCTTTTCCTATTTCATCCTCACAAATATCTGCCGCCGTTTCAACCAAAGCTGTACATGCAGCATTGAATATCAAAGCGTTAGTAACGCTTTGATATTCAAGTTTTGTCAGCTCATACTCCACCTGCATTCCCAGAGTCACAGCCATTACTGCACATGCCTCAGCGTTGTCAAGGTGTCTTTTTATATCCTTGCCTTCCAGGTATATATCAGTACCAGAAAGATGAACAGAGTTTTCAGTTTGTTCAACATCAAATAAATTATAACAATATCGTGGAGACGATAGAGACTGGCATCTCCCAGAAATATCGTGGATGTTTTTTATTAATTCACATCCCATGTCCTGTCCGCGATATCCTAAATACCTCAGCAGTTCATGTTCATCTACCTTTATGTTCTTAATAACCGGCATCTCTTATCGCTTTCATCTCGTACTTCGCCACGTCAGGTTTATTCATACAGTAGAAATGTATACCATTCGCCATTCCGCTCTCTGCAATTTCTAAGGCCTGTTTTGCTGCAAACTCCATTCCCGCCTTTATCAGGCTCTGGGTGTCATTCTCATATTTATTAAGCATTCTGACAACTGCAGCCGGCATCGAGGCACCACAGAGGAAAATCATCCTTGTAATCTGGGATTTGCTCATAATCGGCATAATACCAGCATCAATTGGAATAGTTATCCCGCTGCTCCTTATCTTCTCAATAAATTTAAAAAATGCGCGGTTATCAAAGAAAAGCTGGCTAATTAAAAAATCTGCTCCTGCATCCTGTTTTTCTTTTAGATGTCTAATATCTTCGTCGAAGCTCTCGCATTCCACATGTCCTTCCGGATAGCACCCGGCGCCAATACAGAAATCAGCCGTCTTTTTAAGATATCTGATAAGATCAGACGCATAGTGAAAGCTGCTTGTAGTCTTACCAGGGACTCTATCGCCGCGGAGAGCTAAAACATTATTTATTCCTTTATATTTTATCTCCTCCACATAGGAATCTACATCAGAAGGCGTTGAATTAATACAAGTTATATGCGCTACTGAAGGTATATTGTGCTCTTTTTGTATCACTCCAGCCAGCGCAGCTGTATTTCTGCTGTTTCCTGTACCTCCAGCAGAGCAAGTAACACTCACATAGGCAGGATCAGTGCCTGTTATCCCGTCAAGCGTTTCACGCAAGGCTGAAATATCCATTTCTCCCTTTGGAGGAAATATCTCAAACGACACCGGAAGCTTATTGCCACCATACACTTCAGAAATTCTCATATTGCAACTCCTTTATAATTTAAGAAGAATCTTTCAATCTTTTCTCTGGGTGCCTTGAAGCTCCCTGTAATCATCTCTGATTTTCCGCCACCCCTGCCATTAAGGGCGGAGTTTATATCTCCTGCAGCCGTTCTCAAATCTATCACATTACTTACAATTACATATCTGTAACCTGATATGTCATCTCCAGATAAAACAACACACATTCCTTTATAAAGACCCTCAGCCTCATTTGCAGCATAGCGCAGATCGTCCATTTGGAAGTCGGGCTCAAATAAGACCAAATTTCCATCGGTCTTGTTAATCCCAGCTAATTTCATTGAAACAAGCTCCCGTCTCAAGCCCCCTATTTCATATGACAATCTTTCCCTTTCTTCTGAGAGTTTTTTTACCGCGCCAATTATCCCATCTATTTTAGAGGAAAAGAAGGCAGACAGTTCCCTGGTCACATCCCCTCTGGCAAGAGTATCCTCAAGTGCGTCTATCCCTGCAATCATCCTAAGTCTAACGCCACCCTTTCTCCGGATGCTCTCTAATATTCTTATAATTCCGATCTCACCTGTTCGTTTTACGTGAGGCGCACAGCATGCACATACATCACAGCCCTCTATTTCAATCAGCCGTACCTGTCCTGATATCTCCCGTTTGCTACGGTACGAAATACTTGAAAGCTCTTCAATAGACGGAAATAGAGAGCATACGCACCTATCTTCCATTACAATGCAGTTTGCATTGATCTCCACTCTTCTTAAATCCTCAGGAGAGACGTATTTATCAAAGTCAACTATTACGCCGTCCTCTCCCATGTGAAACCCTACATTTTCCGCTCCAAAGAGACTGTGTACTATACCAGAAATTACATGTTCGCCAGAATGAGCTTGCATCCTGCGAAATCTTTGATCCCAGTCCAAATAGCACTTTACCAATTTACCCTCTTCAACTGGAGAATCTAAAAGGTGGATTATAAAATTCTCTCTCTCAAAAACCTTTAGAACTCTCGCAGAATCAATCGTACCAGTGTCAGGAGCTTGTCCCCCACCGCCCGGAAAAAAAGCAGTTTTGTCGAGTATAACTTCGTATTTATCATCATTAACGCATTTGCAACTAATGACCAAGGCTTTAAACTCTTTTATATGGCTATCCTCATAATAAAGGCGCTTTGTCATACTACACCGCCGCTCACAAAAATTTATTACATTATAAACTTATTTAACGCGCAAGGCAACGTAAAATTGGGACTTATATTACTCCCTTTCAAAGAAGGTAGTGATTTTAAGGGAAATTGAAAACCATTGGTGAACATATACCAAGAGGGTATGCCTCAATGCAGGGGCATACCCTCGTGTTTGAATGCACATTTATCCTTTATTTTCCTGCTTTTTATAGAAGAAGCGTGCCAAAATAATACAAAATATAATTCCGATTCCATAAGGAACGAAGTATAAAAATGCTGCGCTGGCCGGCGCGCTATACGCAGCATATTGCCCGCCCCACTGTAAGGCACAGTAATTATATGCAACCACTGCACACATAATGTCAGAGAGCAGGATTGCGAGAACGATAAATAGATAGCTTATCTTTTTCATATGCTTTTCCTCCAGTTCATTTCTTC
>CALWYO010000008.1 GCA_944385785.1 uncultured Oscillospiraceae bacterium
GCCGTATCACCCGCTGGGTATGGAGTCTTGTCTATGCGGCAGCAACCAGCCACCGGCATCAGTTCTTTTAAATACGCGCGCAGCTTTTTGGCGGCTTGCGGGCTTGCCTTTGTAAAATTGCAGCTTGGAAAATAAATGTTGGCCATGCAGCTCATCCTCTCTTAAATTCTGTACCGCTACATTCAGCAGAGAGGTTGTTCTCCGCTGAATGTGTATATCTCTAAAAGCGACTATATCTCATTGAAATGTATCTCTAATCACCGTTGCTTTATTTCCTGTTCTAAAATTGATTGCTTCCGCTCCAAAAGATCACTTTCAAAGAAAGCATGTTCCATTTTATCAAAACCAATCCGGTCAATTGCCTTCCCGAGACGTTCTTTGGCAAAGGCATTTTCACGAAACCACAGCATCGTTTTTTCCAGGATGGGGAATATCTCATCCTCTTCTACAAGTCGCGACAAGGGCGTACCCATCCTACTTACCTTACCCCATGTGCCGCCAACGTATATCTGGTACATTACACGGCTCTCTGCCTCAACAGCATTAAATGGGCATTTCCCTACACATACTCCGCATCCTGTGCACATCTCGTCGTCAATTATGAGTTTGCCCCCTTCAAGTCTTGCGGCTCCTGTTGGGCACGATCTCTCCACAATACAAGTCTTGCAGCCCCTGCACTGTTGGCTGTCATACTTCGGAATTCGGTGTCCTTCTATGCCAAAATCATTAAGACTTGGTTTCATGCAGCTGTTTGGACATCCGCCTACAGCGATTTTAAATTTATGCGGCAACGTCACACCGCTCCAACCCACATAATACTTCTGGTGGATTTTCTCAGCTAATCCCTGAGTGTCGAAATTGCCATATACGCACGTAGTGCCTTTGCAGGCTACCACTGGTCGCACCTTATTACCTGTCCCTCCAAAATACAGTCCGTGCTCCCTGGCAAATGCTATCGCATCGTCTATCCTATCATAAGGTATTCCAAACACTTCCACCGCCTGGCGGGCTGTAAAAGCAGTCTTACCATTTCCAAAACGTCTGGCAATCTCTGCCACTGCCATAAGGTCATCAGCAGTAAATATCGTACCTGCAGCGACAATACGTCCGGAAAAACACTCGGTACCGCGGTTTCTTAAAAATCCCTTACCCTTTACCTCGGCAATCTGAGCTGCTGAAAGCGCCATAAAAACTCCCCCTCTTTTCTCTCTCCTGCTATCCTTAACGCCCCTATTATACAGATTTCAAGGTAAAAATGGAAGAGCTTTTGTCCTTAAGCTGATTGTTTTATTAGTATGCAAAACAGAACAATATCCTTGTGGACACAAAGCAAATTAGACACGGAGCACAATTTGTGCACTCCGTGTCTAATTTGGCAATTACATGCTTATTTGTCCTCTGCATCAGCTTCATTTTCTGTCTCACTGGGCGTCTCAGTCTGCTCATTGGTGTCAGGTTCCTGCTGCTCAGTTGGAGCTTCCTCAGGTTTCTCAGGAGCTGGCGTAGAGTCGCTCTTATTCACAACTACCACTTCAGGTCTGTCACTGGATGCCAGTTTTCCACCTATAAGCCCTGCGATCAGTGCCTGGATATCAATACCCATCCCCTCTGTTATACCCTGTGTGACCTGGTTTGTACCAGTGACAATATCAGCCAACAATTTTGCGCTGTTGCCATCGCCATACATAGTGATTTTATCCACTTTTGAAAGCGGCTCTGCCACATTCTTGGCAATCTCCGGCAATGCCTGCATAACCATTTCTACTATGGCTGCCTGGCCGTATTTTTTCATGGCCTCGGCTTTTTTATCGATACCCGCAGCCTCCGCAAGTGCCTTTGCCTCTATAGCCCTGGCTTCTGCTTCACCTACGGCTGCTATACCTGCTGCCTCCTGCTCCTTGGCATATTTGGCGGCTTCTGCGCGTTTTTTTATAGCTTCCGCCTGCTGTTCCTGTTCATACCGCTGAGCCTCCGCCTCTTTTTGACGTTTATATAGCTCAGCCTCCGCCTGCTGCTCCTGAGCATACCTCTCTGCATCTGCTTTAGCGCGTATCTCTGCGTCAAGCGTCTGTTTTGTCACCTCAACCTCACGCTGTCTAAGCTCTGCCTCGCGCTCGGTCTTTGCAATATCTGCGTTGGCGGAAGCCACCTCTATGGATCTCCGCTGCTCCTGTTCCTGGATTCCATAAGCCGCATCTGCTTCAGCCCGTTTAATATCGGATTGCTGTTTCAGTTCCGCCTGACGAATGGCCAAAGATGTCTGTTTTTCCGCTATTTCCATATCAGACTGCACTTTAGCGTCATTTGCTTCTTTAGCAGCCTGAGCCTGTGCAATAGCAATATCCCTGTCCGCTTGTGCTTTAGCTATAGAAGCGTCCTTCTTTATCTTTGAGATATTATCTATACCCAGATCGTCTATAACGCCGTTCTGATCAGAAAAACTCTGTACATTGAAGGACATAAGTTCTAATCCCATGCGCTCCAGATCAGGTACTGCATTTTGTTGGACTCTCTCGCCAAAGGCCTTCCTGTCGGTGACCATTTCCGAGAGCTTCATCTGACCTATGATCTCGCGCATATTTCCCTCAAGAGTATCCTGTACACGGCTTATGATTGTAGTCTCCTGCTCATTAAGGAAAAACTTTGCCGCAAGAGACATCATCTCTTCACTCTGCCCGACTCTTATTTTCACTGTGGCGTCCACTTTTACGTTTATGTACTCCGCATTAGGAACAAAATCCGTAGTTTTTACATCCACAGAGAACATCTTCAAAGACAGTTTGTCAAGCCTCTCCAAAAACGGTATGCGTATTCCCGCTCTACCTATTAATACTCTCGGTTTCCTAAAGCCTGAGATTATAAACGCCGTATCAGGCGGAGCTTTTACATACCCGACACATATAATCACCAGAATTACGATACCCCCCACAATAAAGGGAAGTGCAGAAAGTAACCCCTCCATATTATTTCCTCCTCATTATTTTACTGTTTTTAGGATAGCATATATTTCATAATTCGACAATGTTATAAATCGGAAACCGCTTTCTTCCCAGATGGCCACACGGAAAACTCTATTCGCTGGCACTTCCTGATACCTGCTTTTCTAATTCTCTCCCCTTTAATTCCACCGCTTCAAAGAGGTCCCCGTACTTATCTCTCTCCCTCATGGCACAAGCCAGATAATATGTAGCATATGCAGATTCATCGCTAAGCGGCACCGCAATGCGTTCCGTCGGTGGTCTATTAGATCTCATTATTGTCAAATCTGAGCTGAAGACGGGCAACGATGAAGCGTCAACCAGCTCACGAAGGATCTCGAGACTGTCTTGCGCCATAAGTCTCCCGCTTTGCATATTCTGCTGACAAATCTCAACCCAAAATCTCGCATTTCTATGGCCCAATACGCTCATTCCATCAATATCCTTAAATGTTATATAACCTCTTGACGCCAGCGGATGTCCTTTTGGAAATGAAACATAAAGGTGCTCATCTATATACTTTTTTGTAAAGATATCCCTGTCTTCAGGTACTTTGTGAAGTATGGCAATCTGATGCGTCTGATTTTTCAGCCCTTTTATCAGGCTCTCATCATCCATTATCTCTGTTGCAATAGTTTTCCCCTTAAATGTTTCCTGAAAAATCGGCATAAGCATGTCTATTGGTAACGAAGCACAAGAACCGATAGACACGGTATTCCGGCTTCTATCAAATGCTCTGGTGCTCTCCAGCATCTTGGCATCTGCCTCCAGCACCTCCTGAGCGCGGATAGCAGCATATTTTCCCGTCTCATTTAACATAATACGACTTTTTGAACGTACAAACAGTGGAACCTCAAATATTTCCTCTAATTTCTTCATAGACCGGCTCAATGCAGGTTGAGTAATGTGAAGTATCTCAGCAGCCTTAGACAAAGTGCCATACTTCGCAAAAACCGTCAACTGTTCCAGCAAAAATATCTCCACCAAATATATCACCTCCGATAATGGTATAAATTGTATTTATACCATTATACCTTAACGGCATTTTACAGTCAACTAATCAGGAATTATAATAAAATTGTCTAATTTAAAGTTAATCGCCTAACTCTTTACTACGGTGCAGATAAGGCAAAAAATATATAGTTAGAGGATACTTGGTACAAGATGCAGAGCAAAAAGTAGCAAAAATGCCAAAATTTCATCAAATAAATTAAATATTTTAATAAAACTATAACTTGCTTCTAATATTTAAACGCAAGTGCGTACCTTACCCGTCCAAATAAGATAATACATACATCTCAGATATTGTAATTCGTCCCAGCCGTTGAAGATAACATATTTTGTAAATCAAACTGTTATTAGGGAAGATCTTGTGAGTTAGTTTGTAAATTGCGATATTTTTGTTGAGGCAAAATATAATGTTTTTAAAAAATACCATCAACAGCTTGGTATACTTACTGTAACCAAGAAGATCTTGGATGTATGACAATTGGATGGGGTATGATGTGTAACATATTGGCCCTCTGGGTCTTCAATTACCGTGTACATACATTCAAACCGCCATACTTTTGAGTATATGCAAAAGGCGGACTATTTTACAGTCTGTTTTCTGCCTGAAAAATTTTTACGAAGACGCTATTGTCCTTGGCACTCACTCCGGACGAGATTGCGATAAACTCGCGCTAACAGGTTCTGTGTTAAAAGTTCTTGAGCACTGCATAGGCTTTGAACAAGCCGAGTTAACATTCGTATGTAAAAAATTATGTGCCCAACAGTTTGATATCAACGCAGTCCCTGCTTTTGTACGGGATGGAATATACAACAAGCTGGAACCTCACTACATGTTTATAGACGCCATCGAAGATGCCTTCGGCAAAATTGAATAATATATTTGAATAAAATTTCTATTAATAAGGAGGAAAACAATGAAAACAAGGTCACTTGGAACATCTTTGAGTGTTTCAGAAATTGGCATCGGCTGTATGGGCTTTTCCCATGGCTACGGCAAAATACCAAGCCAGGACTACGCCATTGACGCAATCCGCGCCGCATATGATTACGGCTGCACGTTTTTTGACACAGCCGAACGCTACGGACCATACCTTCGTCCGGAAAATATCGGACACAACGAGCGTATAGTCGGCAAGGCAATAAAGCCCTTCCGCAAAGACGTTGTCCTTGCCACAAAGCTGCATATAGCCACTGAAGAGCCAGAGCAGGACGGCTCTGTTTACAACACACTGCGCCGTCATGTTGAAGCGTCCATGGAGAGACTTGACACCGATTATATCGACTTATACTATCTGCACAGAGTAAATCCGGATATTCCAGTGGAGGACATTGCCGAGGGTATGGGCAGACTTATTGACGAGGGCATCATACGCGGATGGGGTATGTCGATGGTCAACGTGGCATACCTCCAGCGTGTTCAGGACATTACACCTGTGTCTGCCGTTCAGAATATTTACTCCATGATGGATCGCGCCTATGAAAAAGGAGTGATACCATATTGCCTGGAGCATAATATCGGTTTTGTGGCGTTTTCACCAATAGCCAGCGGGTATCTCTCTGGAAAGGTCAATCCAGATCAGAAATTCGAAGGCGACGATGTGCGTCAGTGGGTCCCCCAGATGAAGAAGGAGAATATGGAGGCAAATAAACCACTGCTTGAGCTTTTGTCACGTATCTCTTCTGAAAAAGGCATAACAAACGCTCAGCTGTCCCTGGCATGGATGCTTCACAAGTATCCAAATGTAGTCCCAATACCCGGTTCTAAAAATAAGGAACGTATTCTTGAAAATTTGGGCGCCTGTCAGGTAGAGCTGACTGATAGTGAATTTTCAAGCCTGGAAGATGCTCTTGCAAACATAACCATTCATGGTCAGAGAAAAGATCTTGGCGCTAAAACTGAATTTATAGATGACTGACAATAAATAACGTAATCAGTACCTTATTCGACAGCAACGGAAGTTTCCGTTGCTGCCGATTTTATATTCCATTACCATTTTTAAGTTTTATCTCTTATTACTACGCCGGACAACAGCTTCTGGCACTCTTCTCAATGGACTGTCGCTATCTCTCGCTCCATTTAAATCTCCACCAAAGAAACCCCAAACTGCATATATATCACTATAGTAACGACATTTCTGCACAAGAATTTGCCGTTAAAGGCACTATCATTTTGGAAATTATACTTATAGATTTCCAGGCTTTTAACAGTGTACAGCCATACCCCTTATGCTCAGTAAAAGAGGGAAAGGGTCACAATATCTGTTTTACGCTTATTATCCGCTGCATCAGTATCTTTTGCTTTCCCTGGAAGAATCTCCAGTTAACACAAAAGTGAGTACCTGAAAATATCTCAGATACTCACTGAAAAGATTGATTTTTTCGTAAAAAGCGCCGCTTGCAACAAGTCCAGACAATAGAAACAGAACCTGTAATAGTAATAGTTGCAAGAAGACGAATAACGAAACTTTCAAGCAAACCAAAATTAGCTGTATAAAGCAGTCTGTCAATGCATGATATAACAAGGGGATGAAGTAAATAAGCTGTAAAAGTCGAGGCTGATAAGGTATTAAGCAGAGAACTGCTCTTCATGTGTAAAGAGGCTCTAACAGAGAGGTTGTAAAAGAAAATAGCAGCCAAAGTACAGTAAATTACCCTGAAGGACTCTCGCAGTAAAAACAATAATCTGGTAGTCGCATATGAATACAAAATTATATCAGTAGCAGCGGAAATAAGAAATGCAAATAATAACGGCAAAAATAAATCCTTCACACACTCCCGCAGCTTATTAACATTTATTCCAAAACAGCATCCCAATATCCAGAACAAAAGATATTTAACAAACACCCTGTTGGAGAAATCATATGGCAAAAAGACAGGCAAAATAAATCCAAGAGAGACAGTAATTATCGCG
>CALWYO010000009.1 GCA_944385785.1 uncultured Oscillospiraceae bacterium
GCTGCCGCCCTTAAGAGTATAGTGCAGGATTCATCATTTCCCTCTTTTACGACGGACATAGCTATTTCTGCCGGAAACATATCAGACAGGCAGACGGCGATTAAAATTACAGATGAGAATGGCGTTATGCCTTTTTACCTTGTGGGACTCGAACGGAGAAAGAGCGAAATCCAGGACCTTTTACCCTTTTTGCGTTCCAAAACATAGATAACAGCGCATTTTATTCTCACATCCATTCTGTGAGATAAAATGCGCTGCTTACTTATATTCATCTTGTGATAGACGGAGATGAATTTTGTCAGAATAAAACATTTTGACTTTCTTCTGAGAGTTTGCCGTTGATGTTTTCAGGGCTCAATTTATGTGCCAACCCAAACATGATTATTGCGTCCCGCCTGTTTTTAGGGTAAAGTGGAGCATATCCTGCTAACTTAAGAAGATATTGACTCTCTTCCAGGGAAACTTCTAATGCGGCGCATATGCAAAGCAGCCTGTCCCTTGACGGATGGCGTCTGCCTGAGAAAACCTGGTGCAGGTACACCTCGCTTATACCGGATTTGCGTGCGAGAGCGGCTTTAGAATGATGACCACGCTTAAATAATTTTTGCAGAGGTTCAGCTATGCTCTGATTGGTAAAATAAGACTTATTTTCCTTTATGTATGAATTTATATCAGAGCTGGACATAAGCTCATTGGTCATATCACTGGTGGATTTACTGTTCAAAGGACAGCCTCCTTGTTGTTTTGCAAATAAAGCAGTTTTGATATATGATATATCAATAGATCATACTTATACTATTTTATTATGTTTTGCCTGGAAAAACAATATGCTAACGCCATAGAGGTGCAAAAGAAATGGTTTCCATGTATGCTTGGCTGAAAGATGCGATTGAAAAAAATTATGACAATGTACGCCTTTTAAAGAAAAGCTCCAGGGGTAACGTCTGCCTGATAAGGCATAAATCAACGGGACAAAAAATGATCCAGCGTACGTTTACCGGCAATTCAGAGGTATATAAAAGCCTCCTGAAGTACAGATGCAGAAACTTGCCGGTTACATATGAGGTAGCTTCCCAGGGAGAAGAAAACCTCATACTTGAGGAGTTTGTCCAGGGGGATACCCTGGGATACCTGTTGCAGGATGCCCTTTTTTCCGTAAAGGAAACCAGGAATATCGCAAAACAGGTGTGTAAGGCACTGTGGGTTCTCCACTCCATGTCTGCTGTCCACAGAGACGTAAAGCCAGAGAACATAATTATGCGTGGCAGTGAGGCAGTGCTCATTGATTTCGATGCCGCACGTATACTTAAACCTGAGAAGGAAAACGACACTCAGATACTGGGGACAACGGGGTTTGCGGCCCCTGAACAGTATGGAATATCTCAATCGGACGTTAGATCTGACATATACTCCATGGGAATACTTATAAATGTTATGCTGACAGGACAGCATCCTTCCAAGAAGATGGCGTCCGGAAGTTTGGGACACGTTGTTACCAGGTGTACATATGTAAACCCCAAGAAGAGATATGATAATATATTCCGCCTTATGGAGGCCCTTTGATGTAGGAGGAGTGGAGGGTGAAGAAATGTAAATATTGCGGCGCTGAGCTGCACGATCAGTCATCATTTTGCCCATATTGTTTTAGAAGCATAAATGAAAGACTTACCTTAAAAGTGCCTCGCCGTCTGAGAATAAGATATCTGAAAATCGGGGTGGTAAGTGCTCTTTTAATATGTCTGCTTATTTGTATATACTTTATTAGTGCGCCAAATGAATATGACAGTGGAACAAACGGGTAAGTTGATTATAAGGACGGAGACGGGGAATACCAGGTGCTGGTAAATTTTTCTGCGGATAGATATGAGCCGATGCCTGAAAAAGTTCAGCCGGTGGAGGCGAAGGGAGAATACAGGATTCCTGCAAGACTGTATATAAACCACAAAGCCACCGGTGCCAATGCCAGCGGGATGTTTCTTCAGAAAGTCTCTGATATAAATGTACAGTTTGTCTGTCAGAATGGCGGCGGGGATCCGGTAACTGCAACAGAGCCTCAGCCTGACGATTATGCGCCTGAAGCGGCGGCAGTTTCATATGTGGATTTTACAGGAGCAAGTAAAGACGGCGAACTTCTCTGGACAATCCACATGGAAAACGGCGACACAATTAAGCTCAGGCAGACCATACGGTTTGAGCAGGTAAAGACATATAACTACAGCTATGAGGATGTGGACATACGCACAGTTGAGAGCCTCCAAGCTTTCTTGGAGGAAATACAGGACAAGGTTGAAGAGAAGGCGGTTATCAATATATACCTGGCGCCTGTGGTCTATGATGGCAACCTTGTTATTGAAGGACGGTCTGTGAATATATACGGCAGCTCCTCTGGAAGCAGCCGGACTATATTTAATGATACGATTTTCATCACAACCGATGATGGCAGTATAACATATATCAACGATGTAGATATTGTCGGGACGGGAGATAGTACAGGGACCGGAGTTTCGACTATGTCTAAGGTACATTTAACGGGGTGCAGAATATCGGGATTTAAAACAGGCGTCCTATCATACGGGGAGTCTTGGGTGAACCTGACTGAATGTACGCTTGAGAATAACAATGTTGGATTCCACTTCAACAGTGTTGGCGATACTGTAACCCATACACAATATACCGACAACAATTTTATCAATAACAATACTGCCATTTTGCTTGAGAACGTCCCGACAGAAAGAGAGATACACTTTGACGGTTGCCTTTTCTCGAACAATGGGGTAGATATAGATAATCGATGCGAACATGCTGTGGATCTGACTGGCGCAATATTTGAGTGATATGTTTGCTATGCAAAAGCATAGCAAACACGGCCATGTGCAGCTTTGGCGGCATGGCCATAAAGTCAAAGCGCGTGGGCCGAGGCGGCCTATATGCGCGAAACTTCATGCGCCGCGTTCTTTTGCATTTTTCGTGGTGGTGTGTACCCCATGGCGCATGAAGTTTTATGCGGATTTAGAACCAGTTTGTCTTGCGGATATGCTGTGCTGAAGGTATAATAAATTTGGTTACTAAAATACGTATGATGTAGGGAGGAAGACGATGAGCGAGAAACGTCCTGAGAATATGGAGAGGATAACTACTCCGGAACTGGCCCATGCCTTTATAGATGAAAAACTTGAGGAGCTTCGGGCGCAGATAGGCAGGGGAAAGGTGCTTCTGGCCCTGTCCGGCGGAGTCGACTCGTCTGTAGTCGCGGCATTGCTTGTCAAAGCTGTAGGCAAACAGCTGGTGTGCGTGCATGTGAACCATGGACTGCTGAGGAAAGGAGAACCTGAGCAGGTTATAGAAGTGTTCCGTAACCAGATGGATGCCAACCTGATATATGTTGATGCTGTCGACAGATTTTTGGACAAGCTGGCTGGTGTTGCTGATCCTGAGACAAAACGCAAGATTATCGGCGCCGAGTTTATACGCGTTTTTGAAGAGGAGGCGCGTAAGCAGGACGGTATAGGCTTCCTGGCGCAGGGTACAATTTATCCGGATATCATCGAGTCCGGTCCTGTCAAGGCCCACCACAATGTTGGCGGTCTTCCGGAAGATATGAATTTTGAACTTGTGGAACCGCTTAAGTTCCTTTTCAAAGATGAGGTCCGTGTTGTGGGTAAAGCGTTAGGACTGCCGGATAATATGGTATATCGTCAACCGTTCCCTGGCCCGGGACTTGGAGTGCGTTGCCTTGGCGCGATAACACGTGACAGATTAGAGGCTGTCAGGGAATCCGACGCCATACTCCGTGAGGAGTTTGCCAAAAATGGCCTTGAGGGAAAGGTCTGGCAGTATTTTACTATAGTTCCGGACTTTAAATCGACTGGAGTCAAAGACGGGTTGCGCTCTTTTGACTGGCCTGTTATAATCCGCGCCGTGAATACCAGGGACGCGATGACAGCTACCGTAGAGGATATTCCTTTTGAACTGCTTAAGCATATAACTGCTCGTATAACGTCTGAGGTCCCAGGCGTTAACAGGGTGCTCTACGATCTCACGCCGAAGCCCACAGGTACTATCGAGTGGGAGTAAGCGCAATTTACCCGCAAAGCCTTGATACACAAGGCTTTGCGGGTTTCTTTCTGCCCGTTTGACCGCATGATTCCTGTGATTTGGGAATGGCTGGGGAAGTACCAATCCTACAGGGATAGCCTATTTATATTTAGCCGCTGACCCAGCCACAGCATGTACCGAAGCTTGCCGCAGCCTTTCACAGCTGGTTTCGGTCGCAGAATTTCAACTCGTCCAAGAAATCTCAATTGTAGATCTCCATTCTTTCATTATAAACGAAGATGATGACCTAAAGAAGACTGGAAGGTATACAGCCATGAAGCGAATAATGTGGCAGCATATGTTTCCCTGTGGCCATAGAAACGATATCGAATATGCAGTATCGCAGTATATCTCCGCATATCTTAATAGTAAGGGTGTCCAAGGAGTAAAATATGCAAGTTTTCACAACCCGAAAGAACAATCTTTTAACATGGTACTTTTTGCCCCCCTATTAGCCCGCTGCATCTCTGAGCATGGGACTGTGTATCGTTGTGTATCAGAGCAAAAACGATACCAGAATATGACCACAGGCTTACATGAGGACGGCAGATTCATTCAGTCTGAGAGAAGCGCTCCTGTCTTGGGTGATAATGAGATAGAAAATATCCGGAAGAGAATGATTAAGCAAGTGAGTGAAGAGAGCAAAGATTAAGGCGGAGTGTGTTTTCAGTTGTAAAAATTTCTGCTATTTGCTATACTATTTAATAGGAAGGAAAGGAGATGCTGCCTATGCCTGAGATCAGTTTGTTTTATGGTATCCGGATTACCATGTTTTACAGCGACCATAATCCGCCGCATTTTCATGCCGAGTATGCCGGTCATAAAGCATTGGTAGACATCCAGTCCGCCTGTGTCATCCGCGGGGCGCTTCCCGCCCGACAGCTAAAGCTGATTCTTGCATGGTGTGAACTGCATCGGGATGAACTGATGCAGAACTGGGAACTTGCCAAGGATGCCAAGCCGCTTAATCGCATCAACCCCCTTGTTTGAGAAAGGAGCCGACAATGGAAATGATCCCAAAGGTTCTCCAAGCTGTGGCAGGTCAGAATTTTCAGGTCTATCTCTATTTTCACGACGGCACGGTTCGCCTGTTGGACGCGTCCCCGCTGGTTCGTCGGGGCGGCGTTTTTGCCCCTCTGCAGGATACGGATTTCTTCCGCGACCGGCTGACTGTGATGAATGACACAGTGGCTTGGGATGTGGATGGAACCCGAGATCCCTGTACCTGTGTCGACCTTGACCCCTGTGAATTGTATGAAACATGTCCCATCGTGGAGGATCCCCTGAGAGAGGTCATATGAGGTGGTGCCCGTGACCGCACTTTGACCGCAAAAAGTCCTGGAAATCAAAATAATGGGGATAAGGTCCCTATATCTTGATAGTATGGATGAACAGATGCCACCACATATCGCAGAAGCCACAAGCACCCTATCGA
>CALWYO010000010.1 GCA_944385785.1 uncultured Oscillospiraceae bacterium
AACATCGGTAAATATACCTAACTTTCCCACACGGCCAGTCTCAAGCAGCTTCTCTGCCAGCCGGTCAAAATACAAATCTTCTTCTGCGCGCAGGTTATCCGACTGTCGCCTCTTATCGTCACTTAACCATGTAGCTCTGACATTGTCATTCACTCCACAGGCTTGTTCGATATAGAGATTGCGGCGGTCGGTGAGTTTGTCCAATTTATCGTAACCCTGCAGCATGGCAAAGATCGCCAGCACAATCTCAATCTTTTTCGGGTCACCTAAAAATTGTTTTAAGATACGCTGAATATATGCATTGCAGAAAACGGGACGCTGTTCCGGTGGCAGATTGGCCTGATCAAAGCAACTCTCACCTTCCAACAGCGTTACGAACGCAACTTTGGCATCATTCTTATCATTTATTCTACGGATGTCTTTTAAGGCATCAATAATATCGTTTTTCTGAATAGAATCTGGGGAGCGCACCTTCGCCCCTCCCTTCGTGTGGAATTGCCTTTAGTATACCATAAGAGTTATGTCCTTGAATAGCGCTAACAAGCCTTCCGCACTTTTTTCCATCGCTTTCCACTTTGTTCCAAACTCCCAAACCTCAGCCCATTTGCGATATATTGGAGGCAAGAAAAAGCAAAGGAGGCAAATCTCATGAAAGAAACCAAAATCAGAGAAATCCGCAACAGCAAACACCACTTGGTGGGCAAATACGACCCAAAGCGCAGAACCATTCAGATCGAGCGCAAAGGGAATGTCACTATCATCCGGATCTTGCCGGATGGGAAGATTGAGGTAGTCAATGTAGACAGCGCCGCTTGAATTTCTGGCAGCGTAAAGCACTAAGAAACACTTTAACGAAATACTAATCTGCGAGACCGCACTGACGGCAGCACGGCATACCTGTTTGACAGGCAGCTGTGTCGCCGTTTTTTGGTCTTACGGACTGGCGGCTTCTCGCGGACATTCGCGAAAGGAGCCGCATATGCAGAAAAATAAAGTTATTTATAGGATATTTGTCGATGGAGAACCTATTATGATTACATTGGAAATGGTGGAGGCCACGGAGCCGGAAGTAATGCAGGAATATCTGCGGATGCTCTGGCGGCAGGAGCACCGGGAGCGCCGGGAATACCGCTGCCGCGATGTCTATGGTGTACGCTGTACGGGCAGCTGCAGTGAGTGCCGCCAAAACTGCAGCGGCAAGCCGGTATCTCTGGAGGTGCTGGCAGAAGCGGGCATGGTGTTTGCTGACCATCATTCCGTTGAAGAGACTGTTAACCGCAGGCTCTTGATTGAAGCGCTTTGCGTCGCTGTGGAATCTTTAGAGCCGATTGACAGGAAGGTTATCGAGCTTCTGTTCTTCCGGGGCTGTACCCAGCGGGAGGCCGCCGAGAGACTTGGTATGTCGCAGTCAAGCGTCAATCGCCATAAAAAGCGGGCATTAAATACGCTGAGAGAACTACTGGCAGACTACCGCTAAGCCCGTAAAAGCCCGCACTTTCCGGCGATTTTGCTTGTAAAAAACAAAAGCATGATATAATAAAAGAGTCTAACCCTTAACATTTTGTGTAAAGTCATTGGCTACGACCGTAGTAAACGGCGTCGTACGCATTAGTTGCAGTTGTGCTGTAGCTTTGCATAAGGGTTGGACACCTTGTACGGCGTCGTTTTTTATGACGCCGCACCCTAAGAGCAAAAAGGAGGAACGGTGTCTCAACCAAAATTACTTTATAGAATTACAGCTAAACAAGCTTCCACAGTGGCCACAATCGCTATTATCGGCATGATTACAGGAAGTCGTCTTTTATATACTATAAGTTCTTTTATAGTACATAAAAGACGCATTATCTGTCCATAGTATCCTTTATGATCCATTAAATTTCACTCCCGTTGACGTCACCGTTGATGTCAGTTTCCAGCTATTCGCATTTCTCTACCAAATGTCCAGCTTTCTTTTCGTCCTTATACATATCATACACATACGCAGCACTCTCATAATACAAACCAGTTTCTTCATCTACCAGTTTCATATAGGTTTCTGAGGCATAAAACTCCCTCATCGCTTCTTCGTATTCAATTCCTTCATCTTCTACAAGGAAAAGGATAATATCCTGAATGATATATTCTATCAGCTGTTCCCGTTTACCCATGACTCCACCTTACCTTTTCCAGTAATTCTAATGCTCTTTCTGTATGAAAGGAATACTGGTTTGTCAATTTCTTAAATTTCATAGCTTCTACCAAAACCTCTACGCTGATAAGACCGCCTGAGAACTGTCGAAACAGCAATGCCAAGTCATCATCTGCCACTGGCCCGATGACCAGATCATACTTATTATCGTGATTACACTCAATACTATTGATATCCTGATAATCTCTGTTTCGGTTATTGATAACGAAAAGAGCCCACTCTTTTGAAGGTCCTTCAAAGATTCTGGTATTCAATTCCATTTCTTTTAACTTTTCCTCATGAAAGATATATTCCATAACATAAGGTTACCCTCCATAAATTCTGGAAACCCTCTGTGCCATCTTCTGTGCCTGTTCTTTCATGGAAGTAAGATAAAATCCTCTTCCGAAATCTTTATATGGTCTGGTCTTTTGTAAATCAATCTCTTCTATAACCATATTCGATCCATGGTATAAAGATATCATAAAGTACCCCCATTCTTTCTGCAAATAATTTCAAGGTCATCAATGGCATCTTCTATAGACAGCGTATGTTCGATTTCATAATTTTCTTTCAGGAATTGTATTCCATGATACTTATCCAAATAGAAAAATGCTTTTTGGGGATGGAGTGCTTTACGTTTTGCAAACTCATTGACACATGCAATAGTATATGCAATCTGGTTTCTTTGAATCTTTCTCATCATTCCCTCCGTTTTTATGAATCTACCGTTTCAACTATTATCTGTATTCTCTCTTACTGCTAATTATAACATAAGCCACTATTGGATTGAAAGGACTCTTTAAAAGTCTGTCTTGTATCAATACACTAATCCGAACAATATTTCCCAGATGTTTTACAAGCTCTCTACCACAGATATACGCTATTTCCAGACTATTCCGTTCCCGTTGATGTCAAAGCAAAAAAAGAGAGCTTCCGAACCATTAACGAAAACTCTCTTCTTACACTGGAAACCCTTATTTTATGGGTTTCCAGACCTTTCCTGCGGATAACAGGACTTGAACCTGCACGTCGTAGACACCAGAACCTAAATCTGGCGCGTCTGCCAATTCCGCCATATCCGCTTACATATTAGAAAAGAAAAAGCCCAAACCAGATCTGGTTGGGCTTCCAGTGAAGCATCGGGGATTCGAACCCCGGACAACTTGATTAAAAGTCAAGTGCTCTACCGACTGAGCTAATGCTCCATAATGTCAACTGGGCTAGCTGGATTCGAACCAGCGAGTGCAGGAGTCAAAGTCCTGTGCCTTACCGCTTGGCGATAGCCCAAGACCGCCTTACGGCTAAGGTGGATAAAGGGATTCGAACCCTTGGCCTCCAGAGCCACAATCTGGCGCGCTAACCA
>CALWYO010000011.1 GCA_944385785.1 uncultured Oscillospiraceae bacterium
ACGGCCGATTGGGCCCGTATTCCATATGACGTATTGGACAGAGTTTCCACCAGGATAGTCAACGAAGTGCCTGGAATTAACCGCGTCGTGTATGACATAACATCAAAGCCCCCTGCCACTGTGGAGTTTGAATAAGCAACGAAACGCCGGATTGGAATTCCTGCTGGAGGTGCTGTAATGAAAATAGAGATTGGGAAAGATTTCCCAAAGTATTTCAAAGCCTCGTATCCAGAAGAATTTGAACTGTTTTCACATTTTGAAGTAACCGCAGGAATACCGACAGTATTATTTGCAGTTACTACATGGAAGGAAAACGGTAAACCTAATGTCTGTTTTCACTCATGGAGTTGCTTTCATGGGGATAAGACTGCTTTCTTTGCTGTAATGGGAAATCTATACCAACATACACATACTTATTCTAACATCCAAAGGGAGAAATGTTTTTGTATAAATTTCCTTCCAATAAGCTATTATGATAAATTAGTTGATACTATCAAGCAAAACGAAATGGAGACAGACGAATTTGAAGCAGGTAACTTTACTCTTTCTAATGCGAAAACTGTTCATGCTCCAGTGATACGCGAGGCCTTTATCAATATGGAATGCACTTTGCATTCGACGCAGGATTTGAGTGGGGCAGGAATTACCGCTATGATTGTCGGACAGGTACAACACGTCTCTGTTGATAAGGAATACACGCAAGGCTATAAAAAACGGTATGGGAAAGAGGGATTTATGTTGTTAATACCTGCACCACAGGACCTTGTTACCGGTGAGCCAAATCAGTCTGCTATTGCCACTATAATAATTGAAAAGTTTGATTGATAAATTGTATTTGCCTAAAATAATAATGAAAGTAATAATTCTACGGATTCTTTGTTTGGAATATTAAGAAGTATTACTGATCTTATACTTGATTATTTATTTAGTTTGTGATATGTTAATGGGGATATTTGAAAGGTGAGGTGGAAAGATGATTAGCTTTTCTTGCAAATAAATTAGAACGTACAATGTGTTCCAGTGGGCTGGGTCGTCATTGTATGTATTGCAAGAAAGTTATTTGTCTATTCACTCGATATATTGTAGTTGCGTCTTCCGTTATGGGATGATGCTATTATGCTGTTGAGAGCTGCGAGAATTGACTTTCTTGCAGCTCTTTGTTTTTGATCTCATATAAAGGGGGAGACTCACAATGTCGATGATCCGCGTTGAAAACCTTACTTTTTCATATCCATCAAGTTATGATAATGTTTTTGAAAATGTCAGCTTCCAGATTGATACTAATTGGAAGCTTGGGTTTATTGGCAGGAACGGGAGAGGTAAGACGACTTTCCTCAATTTGCTGCTGGGAAAATACGAGTACCAGGGAGAGATATATTCCTCTGTTGAGTTTGACTATTTCCCGTATGTTATAAAGGATAAGAACAGGCCCACAGAGGAGATCCTGTTTGAGGTATGCCCAAATGCTGAAGAGTGGGAGCTGCTAAAAGAGCTGTCCCGACTGGAGGTGCGCGAAGATGTGCTGGAGAGGTGTTTTTGCACACTTTCCAACGGGGAACAGACAAAGGTACTGCTTGCGGCACTTTTTTTGAATGAAGGGCACTTTTTACTTATAGATGAACCGACAAATCACCTGGACGCAGCGGCAAGAGAGACTGTGTCCAGGTATTTAAAGAGCAAGAGAGGCTTTATTCTGGTATCACATGACAGAAACTTTCTGGACGGATGCGTTGACCATATCCTTTCCATCAACAGGTCGAACATAGAGGTCCAAAGCGGTAACTTTTCCACTTGGCTGGTGAATTTTCAGCGTCAGCAGGATTTTGAACTTGCACAGAGTGTCAAATTAAAAAGGGAAATAGATAATATGAAAAAATCTGCCAGAAGGACGTCTGACTGGTCGGCGCGTGTTGAAGCCTCCAAAACTGGAAACGGTTCTGTTGACAAAGGATTTATTGGACACAGATCTGCAAAGATGATGAAGCGGTCGAAAGCCATTGAAATGCGGCAACAGAGGGCAATCGAGGAAAAATCCGGCCTCCTTAAAAATCAGGAAATAGCTGAAGATTTAAAACTGTTTCCATTGACATATTTCTCTGATACTTTGACTCTCTTCTCCGATGTTGCGCCGGTTTTTGAAGGCAAGGATATCTGCCAGCCGGTTTCCTTTGAGATAAAGCGCGGTGACCGTATTGCCCTGGATGGAAAAAACGGATCGGGAAAAACAAGCCTGCTCAAACTGCTGATGGGGCAGCAGATAGAGCACAGGGGTACGATCAGAATAGGCTCCGGACTCGTTATATCATATGTCCCTCAGGATACTTCAGATTTGAGCGGCATATTGACTGATTTTGCCGAGAACAGCCACATAGATCAAAGTCTGTTTAAAACAATACTACGCAAGATGGGGTTTGACCGAATACAATTTGAAAAGAAGATTGAGGATTTTTCTGCTGGACAGAAGAAAAAAGTGCTGCTGGCCAAGAGCTTATGTGAGCAGGCGCATTTATATGTTTGGGATGAACCTCTGAATTATATAGATATCTATTCCCGTATGCAGGTTGAGAACCTGTTAACGGCTTTTTCACCTACAATGATCTTTGTAGAACATGACATTGCATTTCGAGATAATATTGCCACGAAAACAATACGTATTTAGATAAATATAATTAGAGGACGTCAATTGAAAGGAAATATGTTGGATGATAAAAGTGAGATTCCATGATTGTGTTGAGGATAGCTTACTGAAATTTGCAGTTATTATTGCAAAGAACAATGGGAAATGGATATTTTGTAAGCATAAAGAGAGGAATACTTATGAAATACCAGGTGGGCATAGGGAGAAAGGCGAGAGTATTTTTGACACTGCAAAACGGGAATTGCAAGAAGAAACCGGAGCAATAAGCTTTACAATAAACCCTATTTGTGCTTACTCAGTTATGGAAAAAGGGAAAGGGGAAAGAGACAGCGAAGTGGAGACTTTTGGCATGCTCTACTACGCGGAAATATTTTCTTTTGAGCAGCTGCACAGCGAAATCGAGTGTATTTTAATAACTGAAAAGATAATAGATAACTGGACGTACCCACAAATACAGCCAAAGTTACTGCAGGAGGCGATTAACAGAGGCTACTGATATGATATGCTCATACGAGGGCAGCAAAAACAGAAAATTTTAAACAGACACAGGGAAATTATACAGGAATTGTTGCACTACTTCTAATTCTATTATAGTATTAGTTCTATAAAACATAGGTGTAATTATATAGCAATTGTATCAACTTTTGCATATATAAGCGAGAGAATACTCGTCTTTCGACTTTTATGGATCGCAGTGGAACTTGAATGATCATCATGCTGTATGGAGGTGTAATATGCTGGATATCGCAAAGTTTGTTGAGACCGCTAAAAAGCTGAATGTGCTGGGCCTGAGAGTAAGCCAGGGTGAAGAACTTATAGCCCAATGGAACAGTGAAGAGGAATGCCGCCGAAATATATACTCGGCAACTAAGAGCTTTACCTCTTGTGCTATGGGGTTTGCCGTACAGGAGAGGCTGATCTCCATTGATGAAAAACTGACTGACGCTTTTATGGATGATTTGCCTGGGCATGTGGATGAGAATTTGAAGAGAGCAACGGTCCGAGATTTGCTGACAATGTGTTTGGGGCAGGAAAAGGGGAGCCTGATGGGTGGACAGAGACCGCTTTATAAGGAAGACGACTGGGTGAAAATGGTCCTGGGCATACCGTTTGTTTATGCGCCTGGCACACACTTTGTATATAACAATGTAGGTCCGTATCTTGCAGGTATACTTATTCAGAGAAGGGCGGGGTGCGATCTTGTATCATATCTTACCCCCAGGCTCTTTTCTCATCTTGAGATAAAGCGCCCCACTTGGGAGTCAGATCCCTTGGGGAACAGTTTTGGCGCAGGTGGACTGTTTTTAACGCTTACGGAGCTTCATAAGTTTGGACTTTTCTACCTCAATAAGGGTGTGTGGAATGGAAAGCGTGTATTGTCTGAGGAGTGGATTGAGGAGAGCACAAAAGCAGCAGATGTAGAGCACTATGGTTATCTCTTTTGGAGAGGTGAACACAATTCGTTCCGCGCTGATGGCAAATACTCGCAACTGTCGATAGTATTTCCTGATAGAGATGCGGTTGTGTCAATTGTCGCTGAATGTAGGAGCGGCGATGAGCTTATGCGCGCAATTTATGATATGATATATCCGCAACTGTGAGGAGTTTAAAATGGCGTTACCCGCATTTTGGTATAAAAATGCGGGTAATCTTATATATTGTAATTTTTCAGATGAAGGAATATTTGCTTTTAGGTGAGAGGTACTGACGTGGATTATAGGCTGAGGCCTTGGCGTATTGAAGATAAATATGACCTGGCAAGAATACTAAATAACAGGCGACTTCAAGATAATCTCAGAGACGGGATACCATACCCATATACTGCCGATGACGCGTTTGAGTATATAAACTTTGTACTCACAGCGGACAGGTCGAAAATATTTTCATTTGCAGTTACAAATGGTGATACGCTGATAGGAAATGTCAGCGTATGCCGGTGTGAGAATATACACTTTCGTACAGCAGAACTTGGATATTATATTGGAGAAGAGTATTGGGGTAAAGGTGCTGCAACTAACGCAGTGGAGCAGATTTGCAGCTTTGTTTTTAAGAACTCGGATATTTTAAGGATATTTGCCCAGCCGTTTGCTTTTAACTGGGCGTCATGCAGAGTTTTGGAGAAGAACGGCTTTGCACTGGAAGGAACTCTACACAACAATGCAGTAAAAAATGGGGATGTATTAGATACGAAGATGTATGCGCTTATAAGAAAAGATAGTGTATCTGGGTAGAAAGTGTAATGAAATAGAAAATATATTTGGGAGTATGGAGTATGGATATCGATTATAAATTTATCGGGAAGAATATTAAAATCAGAAGGAAACTTGCAGGGCTTACTCAGGTACAGCTTGGTGAAAGATTAGGAATAAGTACTGGACAACTGAGGAAAATTGAGAATGGACATGTGAGACTAACGCTGGACCTTTTGGCTAAAATTGCAGAGGAGCTCAACACAGGCTTCAACTATTTGCTGGGTCATGGCGGTGAAGCCAGTAAAAACCCTGCGTTAATCGATAATCTTCTGTATGTGGTTAAAGACGCAAATCAAGAACAACTTTTAAACTGCATTAAGGTGTGCAAAGCGATTTTGGAAGGAAAAGTTGTAGTAAGAAGCTCTGGGGCTGTATAGTAGAATCTATACGAAATCTTGTACGCAGGAATAGAATAGGAAGTTTTGCCAGCTATATAAAATTAGATGCCTGAGATAGCCAATCTCAGGCATCTAATTTTATATAGCCGTATTTTAAAATCTACACATTAGAGTAGAAGTCATGCTTGTCCAAACAGATTATTTAAAAAAGTTTTTATTTGTATTAGAGCTGCGCCGATAGCGGCTACATTTTCCGAATATGCCCCTCGTGTCAATCGGACACCGCATATGTCAAAGGGGCAGAGGTTATCTGCATACTCGGCAAGTATTTTAAAGTCGCCTGAGGTCATGAATTTAAGAAGATAGCCACTAAGTATAAATTCGCAATCTATGACCATTCTTAGGTTGTTTATTACCATTGCCAGATGTTTTAAATATCTCTCCCATATCTCTTCCCTGCTTTTATCACCGGAACGGAGAATAAGAAAAAAATCTTCCAATGTTTCACCGGCGTCCTTTGCAAGAGCATCTGCAGAACAATAAGTCTCTATGCAGCCACAGTTACCACAGTAACAGAGGTGGTCCTGAGCGTCGGGAAAAAGACGCATATGTTCAATTGTTCCGCTGAGTTCCATACCATGACAGACAGAACCGTTTATTATAAATATCCCACTGAAATTCCGCGCAAGAGATAAAAGCACGGCGTCTTTTATATCGTGCCTTTTCCAAATCTCCGCTACAGCCGTGGCCTCTGTATCGTGAATAAAAGAACATGGGTAGTCGACATATTTCCGAATTTCAGATAGTTCAAGTCCGGTACATTTCATAGCTTCGCCGTACAAAACTTTTTCACCGTCGGCCGATACGAGCCCCTGTATAGATATATATACGCCCAGCAGACTGCTCTTATCCAGCTCCAAATCAGATATAAAGGCGTTTATCCTAAAGCCCATTTCCTCAAAGAACCCCTGACTTCTGGAAAAGGGTTTTTCAACTCTTTCGGAACCGATAAGATCCCCAAACATATCAAGAGCTATCATTTCAAAGTATTCTTTTAGAAGGACGATGCCGAGAGAGACCCTGGCGCGTGAGACAAAACCATATATCTGCGCTTTTCTGCCGCCAGTTGATTCATAGAATCCACTTTTCTGGATGAATCCTGAGGACATCAGATCACTCAGGTTTTTTGTTATTGTAGGCAGACTCATCCCGAGCTTTGAAGATAACTCCTGTTTTGATATAGCTCTATGTTCGTATATTGCGCGTAGAACTCTGCGCCTGTTACCAGATTTTAGAATTGAGGAGTTTAATGCTGATTCCATATAATGCCTCTCTTAAAGTAACCTTATATAAAACTTGTTTTAAAGACTTCATAATATTCTAACAGCGGATAGAAAGATAGTAAAGAAGTATTTTTGCACTTCGGTGTTCCTTACAAACCAAGGTATTGAAATTCAGTAAAATTTAATATTGTTTTAAACGGATTGTGCATTTATAATGGATATTAAGTTTTATAAACTTGTTTATCAAAACTGATTTATATAATATGGGAGGGTATGCCTTGAATATTCCAAAAAAGATGAAAGCACTTGTGGCATATGGAAAGGGAGACTATAAGTTTGAAGAAAACTACCCAACCCCTGAGTGTGGACCTGATGATATTATTATTAAGACAGAGGGCTGCGGTATTTGTGCGGGTGATTTGAAATGTATGCACGGTGCTGGCAGATTTTGGGGAGATGAGCGCAGTCCCTCGTGGGTAAGGCCCCCATTTATTCCTGGACATGAGTTCTTTGGAAGAATAGTCGAGCTGGGCGAAAATGTGAGAGGCTTTTCCATAGGAGAGAGAATAACTGCTGACCAGATAGTACCGTGCGGTGAGTGCAGATTTTGCAAAACTGGCAGGTATTGGATGTGCCAGCCTCATGCCACTTTTGGATTCCAAAAAGAAAATAATGGCGGAATGGCTGAATATGTGAGGTACCCCAAGACTGCAGTTGTCCATAAACTTCCGGACAGCATGACCTTAGAAGAGGCACTGCTTGTAGAGCCATATTCCTGTTCAAAACACTGTGTTGACAGAGCTCAGATTACAAACGAAGATATTGTCGTTATATCCGGTGCGGGAACTTTGGGCCTGGGTATGATAACTTATGCCAGAATGAAAAATCCAGCAAAACTTGTAGTCCTGGATTTAATTGATAGCCGTTTGGACAAGGCCCTGGAGTTTGGTGCAGATATTGTAATCAATCCCTCTAAAGAGGACGCGATTGCCAAAGTTATGGATATGACTGAGGGATACGGCTGTGACATATACATAGAAGCGACTGGACATCCTTCGTCTGTTATACAGGGAATGGATATGATACGCAAGCTGGGCAGGTTTGTGGAGTTTTCAGTTTTTGGGGAGTCTACAACGCTGGACTGGTCTGTAATTGGCGATGGTAAAGAGTTGGACGTTTTAGGCTCCCATTTATCCCCGTATTGCTATCCCTTTGTAATAGAACATATAAGCTCTGGACAACTCAAGACAGATGGAGTTGTAACGAAGATCTTTCCACTGGAGGATTGGGAGCGTGCTTTTGACTATGCGTCTGGAAAATACGGCGACTTAAAAGTCGCTTTTAAGTTTTAGACAGTGGGATCTATTGGAGGAGCAGTTAATGAGCGAGAAAATTTTTGAGGCGATTGCCTCCGGACACACTGCCCTGGGAATTGAGCTTGGCTCTACACGAATTAAATCAGTGCTGATAGATAAGAACCATAATATATTGGCAAACGGCGTGTATGAGTGGGAGAATTCCTTTGAAAACGGGTTGTGGACTTATAGGCTTGAAGATGCTGTGTCCGGGCTTCAGGCCAGTTATGCTGACCTTGCGGCAGAAGTTAAGGAAAAATACGGTGTAGTTCTAAGAAAAATAGGTGCCGTTGGTATTTCCGGAATGATGCACGGCTATCTGGCATTGGATTCGGAAAACAGACAGCTTGCGCCGTTCCTAACATGGAGAAATACGAACACCACCAGGGCTGCCGCAGAACTTACTGAACTATTTAATTTTAATGTGCCTCTCAGATGGAGTATTTCTCAACTTTATGAGGCTATACTTGAAGGGCAAAGCCATGTGGAGAAAGTGAACTATATTACTACTCTGGCGGGCTATATACATCTGTTGCTTAGTGGACAACGTGTGCTTGGTATAGGAGAAGCCTCCGGTATGTTCCCGATAGATTCATATGCTGGCAATTTTGACAGTGAGATGCTGGACAAATTCACTGCGCTTATTGCAGACAGGGGTTACGGATGGAATATACGCGATATACTTCCAAAAGTGCTTAAAGCAGGGGAATCAGCCGGATGTCTTACAAAAGAGGGAGCATTGCTTTTAGACCCCAGTGGAAATTTGGAGGCGGGAATACCCATGGCGCCGCCTGAAGGTGATGCAGGTACAGGCATGACGGCTACAAATGCAGTTCGAGTCCGCACAGGCAACGTATCAGCCGGTACATCCATATTTGCAATGATAGTTTTAGAAAAACGGTTGAGCCGTATCTATAAGGACATTGACATTGTTACTACACCGACAGGATGGCCTGTAGCTATGGTACATTGCAATAATGGAACTTCTGAACTTGACGCCTGGGTTGAACTTTTTGGACAGCTATTCAGAGGCTTGAAGATTGATGCGCCAAAAGACCAACTCTACACGTTCCTATTTAATGAGAGCCTGAAAGGAGATGCCGATTGCGGCCATGTTCAGATATTTAATTATCTCTCCGGTGAGCCTGTAACTGGGCTCACTGACGGCAGACCGCTGCTTATAAGGAGAGCTGATGGAGCCTTTACATTGGCCAATTTTATGCGTTCTCAGATATACTCCGTCATAGCTGCCATGACTATAGGTATGCGTATTTTAGCCGATGAGAAAGTGAAAATAGAAAGGCTAACGGGGCATGGCGGATTATTTAAGACTCCAGGCGTAGCACAAAAATATATGGCGGCCGCTGTTGGTGTGCCTATTACCGTAACTGAGACTGCGGGAGAGGGAGGGCCTTACGGTATGGCGCTTCTTGCAGCATACCTGATTTGGCACGCGCCTGGTGAGAGCCTGGAGGACTATCTGGAAAAAAGGGTGTTCAGCAGTACTACCAGCAGCGTAATAAACCCAGATAAATCTGATGTTGATGGGTACAGGAAGTATCTGGAGGAGTATGAAAAACTGCTTCCAGTAGAAATTCTGGCTACTGAAAAATTTAAATAATAAGGTGGGAGATTAATGGGAATAATTGAAAAAATGCGCCTTGACGGGAAGTGTGCGTTTGTGACTGGAGGCGCCAGGGGGATTGGAAAGAGTGTATCTGAGGCATTCGCACAGGCTGGCGCAGATGTAGCTATTGTAGATATGGACATCAGCGAGGCGAAGAAGACTGCCTTGGAGATTGCCAGCGCAACTGGCAGAAAAGTAGTTGCAATAGAGGCGGATGTCACATCGAAAGAACAGGTTGACCGAATGGTGGATACGGTTGTAAATGAGTTCGGAAAACTTGATATAGCAATGTGCAACGCTGGCATATGTATAAATGCCCCAGCCGATGAAATGACTTATGAGCAGTGGTTTAAGGTTATAAACGTAAACCTGACCGGCGTTTTTCTCACCGCACAAGCGGCAGGTAAGGTAATGATTAAGCAGGGATATGGTTCTATCATTAATACTGCCTCTATGTCAGCGCATATTGTAAATGTTCCACAGCCTCAGTGCGCTTATAATGCATCGAAAGCTGGAGTTATACAGCTGACAAAATCAATGGCTATAGAATGGGCAAAGAAGGGCGTCCGCGTTAACTCCATAAGTCCCGGATATATTGGCACAGATCTTACGCTGAATTCACCAGACTTAAAGCCTCTTATCCAGGAGTGGAACAGGATGGCCCCCATGGGCAGACTTGGAAAACCCGAGGAACTGCAGGCAATATGTGTTTATCTGGCAAGCGATGCCAGTACCTTTACCACAGGCTCCGATTTTGTAATTGATGGCGCTTTTACCTGCTGGTGAGGAAATATGTGTAATAAAAATATCGCGTGAAGCTTTTGGCTTCACGCGATATTTTTATTACACATCAATTAACTTATTGGTTATTTATCCTGAGCTTCATGGTCTTCAGTAGGCTCAACATTATTACCATCAGGTGTATTCCCCATCTTTTCTTCAATCTCACGCTTTTTTGCATCTTCCAACGCCTGGGCGCGGATTTCATCCATAATGGGGTCAACTTTATTATCAGAGGCGTTATCAGCGTCAGATTTTGTTTCAGCGTTATTCTCAGGGGGGAGCTGCCCGTCGTGATCGCACATATAATTAAAGTCACTGCCGGTCATAGACTCGTGCTCCAGGAGATATTCAGCTGTTTTTATAAGCATATCTCTGTGCTCGTCTAACAGTTCCTCGCATTTTGCCGCAGCCTCGTCAAAAATACGCTTAACCTCTTCATCAATTATGGCAGCAGTCTCTTCAGAATAGCTCTTCGTCTGTCCAAAATCACGACCGATGAAAATGCTGTGCCCACTGGAGTCATAGGAAATGGGACCTAATCTGTCAGACATGCCATATACTGTGACCATATTTCTGGCGATGGAAGTCGCCTGCTGTATATCACCAGATGCTCCAGTTGATATATCATCCATAAAGAGCTTCTCAGCAGTGCGTCCACCAAGAGCCATAACTATTTGCTCAAACATACGGCCCTTAGAGGCAAATACCTGATCCTCTTCGGGGCGGAAGAGCGTAAAGCCGCCGGCTCCTTTTCTCGGGATTATAGTTATATAGTGGACTGGGTCAACATTCTCAAGATATTTGCCGGCTATTGCGTGACCGGCCTCATGGTAAGCCGTAAGACGCCGTTCCTTCTCTGAGACGACATGACTCTTCTTTTCAGGACCCATCTGAACCTTGAGAATGGCGTCGTCTACTTCAGTCATGGTTATAAATGGCTTATTTCGACGGGCAGCCAGAAGAGCGGCCTCGTTCATCAGGTTCTCAAGGTCGGCTCCGGTAAAACCAGGAGTACCTTTTGCAATACTGGCCAGATCGACATTATCCGCCAGAGACTTGCCTCTCGCATGAATTTTGAGGATTTCCTCGCGCCCTTTAACATCGGGCATACCTACGTAAATCTGCCGGTCAAAACGTCCAGGGCGGAGGAGAGCAGAGTCAAGGATATCGGCTCTGTTAGTTGCAGCCATAACAATTACGCCAACATTGGCTGAAAAGCCGTCCATTTCTACAAGCAGCTGGTTTAAAGTCTGCTCACGCTCATCGTGACCGCCGCCAAGGCCGCTGCCTCTTTGGCGACCTACAGCGTCAATTTCATCGATAAAAATTATGGCAGGGGCAAGTTTTTTTGCCTGTTCAAAAAGATCTCGAACTCGTGAAGCGCCAACACCTACATAGAGCTCCACAAAGTCGGAACCGGAAATCGACAGAAACTGGACGTTTGCTTCTCCGGCAACTGCCCTGGCAAGCAGAGTTTTACCTGTACCAGGAGGGCCAACAAGGAGTACGCCCTTTGGTATTCTGGCGCCAAGCGCCGTGTATTTTTGAGGGGCTTTTAAAAAGTCGACAATCTCCTCAAGCTCTGCCTTTTCTTCATCGGCGCCGGCGACGTCCCTAAATGTAACACGCCGTTTATCCTCGCTGGCCAGATGCGTACGGGCTTTGCCAAACCTACCGGCGCTGTTAGCGCCTCCGCTGCTGGCTCTGTTCATCATAACATACCAGACGATAATCATGATGACCATTATGACAATATACGGGAGTATGGAAACCCACCAGGGGGCGTCCCATGCAGGAACATAAGTGTACTCAAGTATGCCGTCTTGCCATTGTTGGGTAATCAGATCGCCCATATCTTCATAGAAAATGCTTACGCTGTATAGTTCATGGATTACCTCTGTGCTTCCGTTGTACGGCTCGCGGAGAGTCATATAAATTGTATTATCTTCAATGGCAAAGTAGGATACGTTTTCCTGAACAAATTGCTGACGCATCTGGGAATAATCAATGCTGTTATAAGTTGTATTTTGAGCACTGAGCAGATAAATCGTAGCAACAAGAATGATAATTATAAATATATAAAACCCGATATCCGGCTTTCGGTTAGGTTTTTTGTTCAAATATTGTCACTTCTTTCTAGCGGATATTGTTTTGACGATATCCTTCAGGTATAGATCTCAGGCTTGAGAACGCCTATGTATGGGAGATTGCGATAGCGTTCAGCATAGTCAAGACCATAGCCTACGATAAACTCGTCTGGGCAGATGAATCCCACATAATCAGGTACGATCTGAGAACGTCTTCTGGCAGGTTTGTCTAAAAGAGCACAGATACTAATGGATTCAGGTTCCCGTGCGCTGATGTAATTTTTAAGATATGAAAGAGTAATTCCTGAGTCAAGAATATCCTCAATAAGGATTATATTACGGCCCTGTACGTCATAGCTCAAATCTTTGGTAATTTTAACGGCGCCAGTGGTGGTTGTGCCGTTACCATATGAGGATACCGACATGAAGTCAATATCACAGTAAGTCTTAATGCTACGCATAAGGTCGGCCATAAAAACAAAAGATCCCTTTAGTACGCCTATAATAAGGGGATTTTTGTCATAAAAATCATGGGTAAGTTCAGCGCCAAGTTCGCAGACCCTTACCTGAAGCTGTTCAGCAGAGAAAAAAATCCGCTCGATATCATTTTCTAACATAAATCATTTTTCTCCTCAACAATGACTTTTAATACCCTGTCGCCAGGAGACGGCATAACGCGAACGTCGCACCCTATATCCGGTATAGCTATAGGCCCGACACTATCGCAAATTATTGGAATAGAAAGACGCTTTACCGAAGGTATTTTCTTTTCTATAAAGAGTTTTTTTACACTTTTACTTCCAGATTTATAACTGAGACGTATACGGTCTCCAGCTTTTCTTGACCTGATTAGTATATTACCACAGATAGCGGAAGATTTGAACAGAAAAGTGGTAAAAGATTTGTGAATCTCGCATATTTTTGCTTCTTCGCATCGAATAATCAAATTTGAGCCGGGGACTTCAATTGCACTGCCAATTTTCAAAATAGTTTCAGGTATTTGATTGAAATCGGCGCTTGAACCGAAGATGATATTATCATACTCACGGCGGATTGTCATACCAGGAAGGGACAGAGATGCTGAAGGATCGACTGACAACGCAAGTTTAAGAACAGCGGAAACATGACCGGAGCTGATTTCTAAACCGCATATTGAGCGTATGACGCGAGAGGAGACAGAGTAGGGAAGCTCTCTGAGCAGAGCTGCATTGACTGTCTTATTGCTTACATGCTTATTTATAAAATCCTGGGCTAAAGACTGTAAATAACTTTCGTCCATCCGTAAAAGACGAGACATCTCTATTGAGGATTGGCTGATATTGGCGTTCATGGCACGCAATATCGGCATGACATGAATGCGAATATTGTTTCTGGAATAGGCGTCGTCAGCGTTCGTTGAGTCCTCCCTATGGGGAATAAGATTCTGACTATTATAGTTCTCTATTTCAGACCTTGAAAGACACATTATTGGCCGTATGATATTATCACGAACTGGTGGAATGCCGCACAGCCCGCGAAGACCGGTGCCGCGGACAATACGCATGAGAATGGTCTCCAAGTTGTCATCGGCATTGTGAGCGGTAGCAATTTTCGCGCCTCCAAGTTTTTCAGCGCATCTGTAAAAAAAGCCGTATCTCATGTTTCTGCCGGCTTCCTCAATGCCAATGCCGTCTTTAAGAGCCCTTCCAGGCACATCTTCAGAGCCTATAAACAGCCTGACGCCGATTTTGCTGCAGTAATCTTTTACAAAGTACTCATCGGCGTCAGATTCCGCACCGCGAATGTTGTGATTAAAGTGAGCGGCATAGAGAGAGAAACCGTGTATGGTGGAAAGCCTGAATAGTATCTGGAGCAGACACATTGAGTCTGCGCCTCCAGAAACGCAGGCGAGAACATTACCGCCAGCCGGAAGCATATCATATTCTTGACAAAAATCAAATACTTTTTTCAAAAAGATGTCCATCTATTCCTCGTGACGCCTGTCTAAAGAGGCAAAAGAGGTGAACTCTGGGAGCCACCTGAGCTCTACAGTGCCGGTTTCACCTCGCCTGTTTTTTAAAATTATACACTCGGCTATGTTGGGATTTTCAGACTCTTTGTTATAGTAGTCGTCTCTGTATAAACCGATAACAATATCAGCATCCTGCTCAATCGCTCCTGACTCGCGCAAATCAGAGAGCATTGGACGCTTGTCACTCCTTGACTCATTTGCCCTTGACAACTGAGAAAGACAGACGACAGGTACGTTGAGTTCTTTTGCCATTATTTTCAACATGCGGCTTATATCTGATACGACTTGTGTTCTGTTTTCACCGCTGCGCGGCCCGCCTGTGCCTGCCGACTGCATTAATTGCAGATAATCTATTACTACAAGGCCCAGGTCTTTAACGCGGCGGCAAGCGGAGTTCATATCAGCGACACTGAGCATGGGATTATCGTCTATAAGCATGTCCATGCCGCCTATGGATACTGATGCGGCGGCAATTCTACGCCAGTCCTCCTCAGTCAGATTGCCGGTTTGAAGTTTTTTGCTGTCCACAAAGCTCTCGCCCGAGAGGAGACGCATACAGAGCTGCTCCTTTGACATCTCTAAAGAAAAGACGACTACAGTTTTACCTGAAGTTTTTGCCACATGTAAAGCAAGATTGAGAGCAATACTCGTTTTCCCCATACCAGGACGGGCGGCGATGAGAATGAGATCGGAATTATTAAGACCCATAATGGCGCTGTCTAAATCGTACAGTCCGGTGGATAAACCAGGTATTCTGTTTCCATTTTTTGATGCTTCAGAGAGATGATTATAAACATCAACAAGTACCTTTGAAACGGGTTCAAGGCCGCCTGTAGAGCGGCCCTTTCTAATCGCGTATACTTTTTGCTCCGCCGCTTCCAATATGTCACTCGCTGTTCCGGTTCCCTCCATAGCCATGGAATTAATTTCGCTGCCAGCGTCTGCAACGGATCGAAGCAGAGATTTATCCTTAACTATAGCTGCATACTCCATTACATTGGCGGCGGTAGGGGTAACCTCCATGAGCTTAAGGAGATACTCGGATATGGAATCTCTGTATGTGCCGTCAATTTTCATCTGCTCCATGACAGTGACAGGGTCTATGGTCATGGAGTAGTTGAACATAGAGTATATTGTTTCAAAAATACTGCGGTTGGAATCAATATAGAAATCATCGGGACGAAGGGTGCCTACGACTTCAGCTATACAGCGCGAATCAATAAGCATGGAGCCCAATACTGACTGCTCCGCTTCTACGCTGTGGGGCATTTGCCTAGAGGTGAGCTCATCCACTGCAGAACTCCCCTTTCACAAAAAGGAAAAATATCTTGCTCAAGTTCATTTAGATTCTGTGATAATCACATGGATGGTTCCACTTACCTCATAACCGAGTTTGCATTTGACTTCAAATGTGCCGAAAGATTTGATTGGATCTGCTATAACGATACGGTTTTTCTCAATAGATATTCCGCATTGAGCTTCCAGAGCGTCTGAGATTTCCTTAGCCGTAACTGAGCCGAAGAGCTTACCATTTTCACCGGCTTTAGCAGCTATTTTTACGACGCAGCTCTCTAATTTGGCCGCATTTGCGATTGCATTGGCCTTCTCTTCCTCCATCTGCTTTATACGGGCTTTTTCCTTCTGCTTCATAGTGTTTATATTGTCAGCTGTTGCAGGGATTGCCAGCTTTCTGGGGAACAGAAAGTTGCGGGCATAGCCGTCAGAGACATCGACCATCTGACCCTTTTTTCCATGATCTCTTACATCCTGCTGAAGAATGACTTTCATATTTGTTAACGTCCTTTCACTGGATTTTCGACCTAATCGTCTGATATGGAGTTGTCTTCAAGATAGCTGTCTATTGCGATTAAAAGATCTTGAACAACTTCTTTTTGAGTTTTGCCGGATATCTGCGCGCCGGCTGTAGATTTGTTTCCGCCGCCGCCCAACTTCTCAACGATAAATTGTACGTTGATGTCGCCGAGACTTCTGGCGGAGATATTTATACTGTTTTGAAATGGAAAAACCACAAAAGATGCCTGTATTCCCGATATGTTCAGGAGCTCATCGGCGGCTTGAGCGGCAATTACTTTAGTTTCGGCGTAATCTGGAGCAGCGATGGCAATGCCGGCTTTGTAAATTTTCGCTTTCTGGACTATCGAGTATCTGGCAATGGCAGAGCTCAGATCCGACTGGAGGAGATGCTTTACTTCCGTTGTGTCTGCTCCCGCACGGCGGAGGAACGCCGCCGCGTCAAATGTTCTGCCGCCGGTCCTCATAGTGAAATTTTTGGTATCCATCATCATTCCAGCCATGAGAGCTTCAGCCTCATATCTCAATATGTCCGACTGCTCGACCATATACTGCAAAAGCTCCGTGACAAGCTCACATGCTGAAGAAGCATACGGTTCATGGAAAGAAAGAGCCGCATTTTGAATGTATGTTGCCGCTCTTCTGTGGTGGTCGATAACCGCTACTCTGTTGCAACTCATCAGAAGTGACTCGGACTCAACCTGCTCCGGCCTGTTGGTATCAACGACTATCAGAAGGGTTGAACCGTTTGCATTCAACAGTGCGTCCTGAGGGGATATAAACGTCTCCTGATATTCAGGAAGAGTCAGCATTCTGTCGATAAGTTCTTTTGAGGCGTTTGAGTCCATGTCGATTACAATGTTGGCCGCTTTTTTAAGCGAGCGAGCGGCGCAACATAATCCAATTGCGGCGCCGACACTGTCAAGATCGGCATATTTATGGCCCATAATATATATTGACGAGGCATCCCGCATAAGCTCTGAGAGGGAACTGGCCATGACGCGGGATTTGACCTTGGTGCGCTTTTCTGTCTGAGAAGTTTTCCCGCCGTAAAATTCAAAGTTGTATCTGTTTTTGATTACAGCCTGATCTCCGCCGCGGGATAGAGCCATCTCCAGGGCTAAAGAGGCAAATTGATAACTCTCGCTTATGTTTTTGCCGTCTTTACCTATGCCTATGCTTATTGTTGGATGCATTCCCTTTGGCGTTGCAAGCTCACGAACAGTATCGAGAATAGAGAATTTGTCATCGATAAATTCCTGAAGATATCGCTCTTCAAATATGAATATATACCGATCCCTATCATATCTGTTTATATAGCCGCCGCGATTGCCGCTCCAATTTGTAACGCGCTCATCAATATTGGAGACTATAAGGGATTTATCCTTTTCTGCCAGACCATTTATAAACTCATCGTAGTTATCAATCATAACTATAGTAAAAACAAGCCGCGATTTTGAAAATTCCTCTTTGATTTGAGCGTAATCAGTTTCGTCGACCCAGTAGGTAGTGGCCACATAGTTTTTTACGCCTGGCGCGTTGCTGCCTCGGACAAGACTGCCAAATACTCTGTATTTTCGGCCGCCCAGTGGAACCAGAGCAGGATATTCATTTTTCCCTTCCATCAGCCATCTGGCAGAGAAACCAGGGACTATTTCCGAAATATTTATTGTAAAAGCGTGTTCACGCTCACCGGTTATAGCCAGGAACCCCTCGTTGGCGTATATGATCTCATTTTCCTCCAGGCCAAATATAACCATTGGCAAAGGAAAATTTTGAAGTGTATTTTTTGTTGCTGAATCAATGTTTGACGTGACCGACTCAATGTATTTAAGCACATCGCGGCTGCGCCTTCTGCCTACCAGACGTGAGTATAAGAGTACCAGAATTATGACTACAGCTTCTCCCAGAGCCAGTTGCCAGGAGTACTCTCCAAAAAAGAAGGTGGCAATGGAAAACAGTATGAGGAGGATAAAGAAAAGGCGAGTGTTTGGTTCAAGTAAGTGCTTAAGTTTTCTATTCGTAGCGATCCCTCCCCAATTATAAATGGTTATCAAATAAGATTATAGCAAAATTGTTAGCTGTTAACAACAGAAATTAAGACTAATAAAATAATTTTTTATCGGTTAGGAAAGAATAAGATAGCCGCCCAAGCCGGCGGACAGGATAAAACAGGGGGAAATGTAAGATGAAAGCGATAGTAATGGCTGGCGGAGAGGGTACAAGATTAAGACCGGTTACCAGTGGACGTCCCAAGCCGATGGTTGAATTACTTGGCAAACCCGTACTTTCATATACAGTTGAGCTTTTGAAAAAGTACGGTGTTAATGATATCTGCTTCACCTTAAAATATCTGCCCAAAACTATACAGGATTATTTTGGAGATGGAAGCGGCTTTGGAGTAAAAATAGTGAGCCGGATAGAGGAAATACCAATGGGGACTGCGGGTGGCGTAAGAGCCTGCCGCGACTTCATCGGCGATGAAGATGTGCTGGTGATGTCTGGAGATGCCGTATGCGATTTTGATTTAGCTGCTTGTATGGACTTTCACAGACGCCACGGCTCTGATGCCACATTGGTGTTATATGAGCATCCTGAGCCAACTGAATACGGGCTTGTTGTCACCGATAATGACGGTAAGATAAAGAATTTTGTCGAAAAACCGCGCTGGGATATGGTTATGACAAACCTGATTAATACAGGGATATATATACTCTCGCCAGAAGCTGTGGAAATGATACCGGAGGGGAAACAATATGATTTTGGTAAAGACCTGTTTCCAAGAATGCTGCGTGAGGAAAAGAATCTGTGGGGTGTCAGTGCAGATGGATATTGGTGTGACATTGGATCGCCTGAGGCATATAGACAGTGCTGTCTGGATGTGGCCTCTGGCAGGACGGAGCTGAAAGTCGATGCCAGAGAGAGCTCTCCGGGAGTGTGGGCTCAAGGGGAAATACCAAAGGGCGTAAAATTTGTTCCGCCTGTGTATATTGGATCAGGCTGTACAATAGCGCCTGGCTCTACGCTGGGGCCGGATACTGTGGTCTCCGGTGGGAGCGCAATAATGCGTGGAGCAGAGATAACCGGAAGTATTATAAATGGCTCTATAATATCTGAAAGTGCGAAAATTAAGAATGCGGTCATTGGTAGAGGCGCCACAGTAGGAGAGTATTCGGAGATTAACGATGGATGCATTATAGGAGACTATGCTCAGATAGGAAGCAGGGCGCTGGTGGAAACAGGCGTTAGAGTATGGTCAGGGCGAGCGGTACCGGACGGAAGTGTTATAAAAAAGAGCATTATTGGCGAGGTGCAGCGGGAAAGACCGAGCTTGGGCGGCGGGGAATTATGTGGTGAGTTTGTATCTTCAATAACTCCTGAGTTAGCCATGGCCTTTGGAGGCGTACTCGGAAGTTTAGGCAGAACAGGAACGTCCTGGTACGGCGGAGAGGCCGCCAGACTTATGGCGGCTGCTCTGGGATGTGGCGTTACTGGGGCAGGAGGAGAATTTTACGAATTAGACTGCAGTTTTGAGGCTGAACTTGCATGTGCGGCTAAAGAGTTTGCACTGAATTCTGCCGTTTTTATACGCCAGGACAGAACAAGAATTACAATGAGCTTCTTCGGTGAAGACGGACTTGAACTTGACGGTCAGCTTTTACGAAAGTTGGAATCCGCAAGCGCGGGAGAATACCCAAGAACAAATGGCCTATCAGTTGGAGGATTATACAGGATATCCGGAGCAGACAGGGCATATTTAGCAAATATCTCGGAAACAGTAAGAGAGTATGGAATAAAAAAGACAGATGGAGATATCAGAATTGCCGTGACAGGAAATGGCGCGGAGAACAGGATGCTTCGCAGAGCTCTGGATTCTATGGGAGCTGTTGTAACGGAAAAAAGGAGCGGCTTACCTGTGTTTTCAGTTTGCCAAGGCGGTGGAAGCCTGCAAGCGTGGGATGAAGAGGGCAGAGAATTAACATCGGACAGGACATTGGCCATAACTGCAACGGCGGCAATGCGCCTGGGAGAACAAAAGCTGGCAGTAGGATGCGACGCTCCGGCAGCAGTGGAACGACTGGCGCTAAAATATGGCGTGCAGGTGCTCAGAGTATCTAGAGATCCCGATGCAAACCAGCTTCTCAGTAAGCAGACATTTATGCGTGACGGAGTGTTTGCAGCTGTAATTATCTCAGGCGCGATGCTGAAAGAAAAAGTGAAATTGTCAGAACTATATAATGAAGTCCCGAGGTTTACTACGGTGAGAAGGCAGATAGACGTGGCGTGCTCAAGAGCGAAAGCAATGCGTATGTTAGCGGCAGATCACGCTGAGATGTCGGCAGAATTTGCAAGGGGCCTCAGTATGGAAACCGAGAGGGGCAGAACAAGAATATCTCCAAGCAGAGACGGCAGAACACTGATTATAAGTGGTGAGGCGCAGACAGAAGAGATAGCCGGAGAGCTTTGCGGCGATATTGAACGGCTGGTGCGTGAGCTTCGGGATTGACCGGCTAACGCGACGTAGACGAAAAGTTTAAAAACCTGTTGATTACAAACATATTTTATAATACAATAATAAGACGTTGATATTTGGAATATGGTTTGCTTTTCAGTTTTAAGGGATTGCAAAAGTGATTAACAGGTTATACATAGAGTGTGATGAAAAAGATTTTTTTTGTGGTAATAGCAATCTTGACGATAATGATGCTGTCTGGCTGCAAGGAGGAAATCCCTGGTAATACGGTATATAGCGCGTCAGACATGCCGGGGAAGACTGTGGGAGTACTTGCTGGGACAGCGTCAGCAAGTTATATGGAGATATACGGCGGAAGCATGTCGATAGAACAGTATGACGATGTGGAAACAATGGCTGCAGCACTAAAAAATGGCTCTTTGGACTGTGTAATTGCTGATGTTGAGACATTTGAAGAGATGGAGAGGTATTCGTCTCAGCTGGAGCGCCTGGAAGAGTATTTTATAGATCGACAGTATTGTTTTGCTGTGTCGGAGGATAATACGGTGCTTTTGGAGAACCTGAACACAGCCCTACAGGCATTAAAAGACCAGGGAACAATCCAGCGGATAACTTCAGGCAGGTTTGAAAGCGATTATATTGGAACGGAATCAACATCAGCAGACATAGCCACAGAGACTGTGACTGTGGCTATAGATCCGAAGTTTGTCCCGTATGCTTTTTATGACGATGAAGGGCGTATTGTGGGTATGGAGGCGCAGGTAGTCAGGGCTGTCTGCAGATATTTGGGACTTGAACCGGAGTTTATAGTTACAGATTCGAGCATGCTGGTATATACGGCTTCCAGTGGCAAGGTTGCCTTTGCTGTTGGGAGGCTTACAAATAACGGGGAGGACCCGTCAGTTGTATATACTGAGCCGTATTTTAATTCTCAGCAGGTTATAGTTGTCAGAGAGTGACGGTTTGAGGTTTTACCTCTTAACTATAAAAATACTAAAGGAATGAGAGAAAGATGGAGACCAAAAAGATATCTCAGATATTTGCTCAGGCTGAAGAGTTGTCCGAAAGCCGCGTCACAGTTGCCGGATGGGCCAGGACAATACGAGACATGAAAAATTTCGGGTTTATAGAGCTGAACGATGGAAGCTCATTTAAAAGTTTGCAGGTTGTTATGTCAAGGGATGAACTTGACAATTATGCTTATATTGCAGGACAGAATGTTGGAGCGTCGCTTATTGTAACAGGTACAGTAGTTTTAACACCAGATGCAAAGCAGCCTCTGGAGTTGAGAGCAGAGGACATACAGGTTGAGGGGGCGTCGACGCCCGACTATCCACTTCAGAAAAAAAGACACACTGTGGAGTATTTGAGGACTATTGCCCATCTGCGCCCGAGAACAAATCTGTTTTCTGCAGTTTTCCGTGTGCGGAGCGTGGCGGCGTATGCAATACATTCATTCTTCCAGGAACGCGGGTTTGTATATGTGCACACGCCTATAATTACAGCTTCAGATTGTGAAGGCGCCGGCGAGATGTTCCGCGTTACGACGCTTGATATGAATGACCTTCCCAGAACGGAGAACGGCAAGGTAGACGACAGCCAGGACTTCTTCGGCAGACCTGCCAGCCTCACTGTGTCAGGACAGCTTAACGGAGAGAGCTTTGCCATGGCTTTTGGCGATATATATACCTTTGGACCGACGTTCAGGGCGGAGAACTCTAATACTCAAAGACATGCAGCGGAATTCTGGATGATTGAACCCGAAATGGCTTTTGCCGATCTTAACGACGATATGGACACGGCGGAAGCCATGATAAAGTATGTAATTAACACGGTTATGGACAAGTGTCCGGATGAGATGGCCTTTTTTAATTCGTATGTAGACAAGGGCCTTGTGGACAGGCTGCGTCATGTGGCTGATTCTGAGTTTGCACATGTGACTTATACTGAGGCGATAGATATTCTGGAAAAGAGTGGGGTGAAGTTTGATTTTCCAGTATATTGGGGTGCGGACATACAGACTGAGCATGAGAGATACCTGACAGAGCAGCATTTTGGGAAACCGGTTTTTGTTACGGATTATCCAAAAGAGATAAAAGCGTTCTATATGCGTATTAACGATGACAATAAAACAGTTGCGGCCATGGACTGCCTTGTACCAGGTATTGGCGAGATAATTGGAGGAAGTCAGAGAGAGGAAAGACTTGACGTTCTTGAGTCCAGGATAAGAGAACTCGGAATGAATCCTGAGGATTACTGGTGGTATTTGGACCTCCGACGCTATGGTGGTTGCCGCCACGCCGGATTTGGACTGGGATTTGAGAGAATGATAATGTATCTCACGGGAGTTTCAAATATCAGAGACGTGCTGCCATATCCGCGTACAGTGGGAAGCGCCGAGTTTTAATGGAGATTTGCCGGGGGAATATAATGGCTAAAAAGAAAAAAAGTAAGGGCTATGGCCTGAACATAGACTTTAACGCTTATGGACTGCGGCCGGCAGGCACATATTTAGACGAGATCTCTGTTTTGAAGGAGATTTTGGAGCGTCCTGAGAAAAGTACGGCTGGCGATATTGACATGTCAGAACTTCAAAATACTATGGACGAGGCAAAACAGGCGGCCGACCAGTTATTGAAGGAGATGGAAGATAAAGAGACGACCCTGGCAAAAGAAGCCCCGAAAACCCATGCGGAAGAATCTGCTGATACCCCGGACCTGGATGAACTACTGGCAGAATTGGATAGTCTTGTTGGACTTGATAAGATAAAACAGAATGTCCGGAGCCTCATAAGCCTTGCAAAGGTGCGTAAATTGAGAGAGGAAATGGGCCTGCCTATTCCGGCTATGTCACTGCACCTTGTATTTATGGGTAATCCCGGGACTGGCAAGACCACGGTGGCAAGGCTGATATCACAGCTCTATTTTGCAATTGGAGTGCTTTCAAAAGGTCAGCTTGTTGAGGTGGACAGGTCCGGTCTGGTGGCCGGATTTGTTGGACAGACTGCTATAAAGACAGACCAGGTGATAAAAAAGGCAATAGGCGGAGTGCTGTTTATAGACGAGGCGTACTCGTTGGTCTCCGACGGAGAAAATGACTTTGGACATGAGGCGGTTGAGACATTGTTGAAGGCAATGGAGGACCACAGAGACGATCTGGTTGTAATAGTTGCCGGATATGAGGATTTAATGGAAGAGTTTATATCCTCAAACCCGGGCCTTGAATCAAGATTTAACAGATATTTTATTTTTGAAGATTATAACGGGGATCAGCTCTACGAGATATTTGCGTCTATGTGCAGAAAAAATGAATATAGGTTGACTGTTGAGGCACAGGAGTTTGCCAAGGAATATTTCAACGAACTTTTTAAGAACAGAGACGAGAATTTCGGAAATGCAAGAGATGTACGCAATGTGTTTGAGAATGTTGTGTCAGTACACGCAGACCGCGTTGCGGCACTTGAGAGCGCATCCAGACATGATCTGGTTTCTGTACTGAGTGAGGATGTCAAAAAGGCCTCCGATATGTAAATTGATTGGAGTGGAAAACATGAGAGAAGAGGAGAAAATTAAAGCCGGCGTGCTCTTTTGCCCAGCTGATCCGGAACTTAAGGCGATAAAGCTGAAAACGCATAATCTTGATGTAGATTATAATATGACCCATGAGGATGAGACAGAAAAACGCGCTGCAATTCTTTCTCAAATAGTTGGAGAGATGGGCGAAGGTGGATTTATTCAGGGACCTATAGCCTTTCATTATGGGAGACACACGAAGATTGGAAAGAACTTTTTTGGCAATTTCAACCTGACAGTCCAGGACGACGCCGAAGTTACAATTGGAGATAACTGTAATTTCGGCCCCAATGTTACAATAGTCACTCCTGTACATCCAATGATTGCAAAAGAGCGCCGCGAGATATTGACGGCGTCTGGTGAGGTAAAACGTCTCTGCTACGCAAAATCTGTACATATTGGAAATGACTGCTGGTTGGGAGCATCGGTTACAGTATGCCCAGGAGTGACGATCGGCGATAACTGCGTTATTGGCGCTGGCAGTGTAGTAACCAGGGATATACCAGAGGGTTCTTTTGCTGCTGGTGTTCCGTGCAAAGTTATCCGTAAAATTGGACCTGAGGATAGTATGCGCTACAAGCCAGAGATACTCGCCGACAATGTATTAATTGACTGATTCAAATTTGAACCGAACAAATATAAAATGCACACAGCGGCTGAAGCTGCTGTGTGCATTTTATATTTAAAAGTGCTGTGATTAAATAGATCTGAAATAGCGACTACTTATGGCCAGACACATGAGAAATCGCTTATACAGTAAAGAGTATGGTTCCGTATGATGGGAATGGCCAGTATTCACCAGAGGTTATAGTCTCTAACTTATCGGCGCATTCACGAAGAGCGTCCATGGCTGGTAATACAGAATGCCTGTAATAAAGTGCATGATTTGCATCTTTTTCATCTGGAAAACTGGATGCAAACTTGACGATATCTTCAAGACTGTTTATGCGCTCATATAGAAGATCGGTGAGTCCAGAAATGTTTTTTAACAGTGACATTTCAGCACTGCAGGGGATGTCGCCGGATATCTGCTTCTTTGAGATTATTGCGGAGGACAACTGGGAGGCATATTTAATTACTGCGGGAAGAATATCTGTTTTTGCCATTTCCAGCATAGTTAGCGCCTCGATGTTTATTGTCTTGCAATAGGATTCCAACATTATCTCACAACGTGAGACCATCTCTTTCTTTGTGTATATGCCATGACGGGCCATAACGTCCAGATTCTTCTGATCAAGTAGATGCGGTATGGCCTCTGCTGCGGAGGGATAATTGGAAAGTCCTCTGCGCTGAGCCTCCTGTAACCACTCGTCACTGTAGCCATTGCCGTTAAATATGATTCTCCGGTGCTGTTTCATCGTATTTTTAATTAAATTTACCACCGCAGTATCCATATCATCTGCACCGTCAAGTTCATCAGCAAATTGCCGGAGAGATTCTGCGACAATCGTATTTATAACTGTGTTAGAGTTGGCTATTGCAACTGAGGAGCCAGGCATTCGAAATTCAAATTTATTGCCTGTAAAGGCAAAAGGGGAAGTCCTGTTTCTATCAGTGGAATCCTTGGGGATGGTGGGGAGAACATCTACGCCAATGCCCAAAAAACCGCTCTCTTGCTGGCTGTACCTGACGTCGGACTCAATAGCTTTTAGTATGGCGTCCAATTCATCGCCTATAAACATTGAGACTACGGCAGGAGGGGCTTCGCTGGCGCCGAGCCTGTGGTCATTGCTGCTGGTGGCTATGCTTATACGCAACAGGTCCTGATAATCGTCTACAGCCTTTATAACGGCGCAGAAAAAAAGTAGAAACTGCAAATTTTCCGACGGGGTACTACCCGGATCAAGAAGATTTTTACCATCGGCAGATAGAGACCAATTAAGATGTTTGCCGCTGCCGTTTACGCCTTCAAATGGTTTTTCATGGAACAAACAAGTCAGGCCGTTGCGTTTAGCGACTTTCCTCATAACTTCCATTGTAAGCTGGTTGTGATCGCAGGCAAGGTTGGACGTGTCGTAATTACATGCCAGCTCGTGTTGTGCAGGAGCTACCTCATTGTGTTCAGTCTGCGCCGGAACACCCAGCTTCCACAGCTCTTCGTCCAATTCCGCCATATAATTTGCAACACGTATGCGGATCATACCGTAGTAGTGATCGTCAAGTTCCTGGCCCTTTGGAGGTTTTACTCCGAATAGAGTGCGGCCGGTATACATAAGATCTCTACGGTTGTAGTATGTAGACCTGTCAATCAAAAAGTATTCCTGTTCGGCGCCTGTAGTTGACCTGACACGGTTTGGGTCAGATCCAAGTATGTGGAGAAGCCGCTTCGCCTGCTTTTCAAGCGCACCCATAGACCTCAAAAGGGGAGTCTTCTGATCAAGCGCCTCGCCACCGTAAGAATAAAACGCGGTGGGAATACATAAGGTTTTTTCCTTGATAAATGCGTATGAAGTCGGGTCCCAAATGGTATAACCTCTGGCCTCAAATGTCGCTCTTAAGCCGCCGGAAGGGAAACTGGAGGCGTCTGATTCACCTTGAATAAGCGAGTGGCCCGAAAATTTCATAATGGCGGTTCCATCCGGTTGTGGAGAAAGAAATGAGTCGTGCTTTTCCGCCGTAATTCCTGTCATTGGCTGAAACCAGTGTGTAAAATGGGTGGCACCGTTTTCTACAGCCCAGTCTTTCATAGCCTGAGCAACTGTATCGGCGACAGCCGGATCTATGCGCTTACCTTCCTTAATGGTTTTTTTTAAGGCCGCATAAGTAGCGGAGGGGAGACGTTCCCTCATTACCGTATCGTTAAAAACCATGCTGCCAAAAATCCCAGGTAGTTTTGACATATATTTACCTCCAGCAAAATATGCAGAAAAACTGGCAGGCTACACTGCCAGAGTGTAATTAGGCATAGTATAACAGAAAGCGCCATATTTTAAAAGAGAAAATTAGGCTGAAGAAGTTGAGACAGGGATTGGTTTATCCAGCAATATCAGACAATGTGGCATTTATACTATTGTGTTCAACACTGAAAAACACATTCTCGCCGTCGCTTTCACATATGATCGTCCCTGATATATCAGTCCTGTATATTGTAGCGCCTATGACGGTGAGGCTATCGAGAACAGATTGGGAAGGATGACCGTATGAATTGCCAGTACCTACTGAAATAACGGCATACTCAGGAGATACGGCTGAGAGAAATTCCCATGAAGAAGACGTGTCGCTACCGTGATGTCCAACTTTAAGGACGGTTGATTCAAGCTCCCTGCCCGACATGATAATGTCCTCCTCTTCTGAAACCTCGGCGTCGCCGGCAAAAAGAAAAGAGGTGTCTCCATATGTTAATCTTAAAACTATAGATGTGTTGTTTGCATTATCAGAGGGTTCAACTGGCCCTAATATTTCAAAATTGGCGTTGCCAAGGGTATATACGTCTCCTGGTTCAGGTATGGTTATGTCAGTGTTACCCAAATATTTTATAAACGACTCAAACGCTCTGGAGTCATAGTCTTCTACGGGACAAATTGCAGTCTCTGCTGTGGCATAGTTTAATGCTCCGGCAAGACCGCCTACGTGGTCTTCGTGGGCATGGGTGCACACTACGTAGTTAAGTTTGTCAATACTTAATTTTACAAGATAGGCGTACACCAGATCAGAGTCCTCAGCATTTCCGCCGTCTATCAACATGGTTTGGCCATCGCAGATTACAAGGGCACAGTCTGCCTGTCCAACATCTATAAAGTGCACCTGGAAATTTGAACTGTCTGGTATATCGGCTACGCCATCGGATGGAACACTGGGCAAGACGACAAAAGTGCTTATAAAAACAAAGATACTTACAAGTGCTGGCATTACAATTTTTTTTAGAAGTTTTTTTCTGTACCGCCGCTTGGTACAAACGGCTATTGCCGCCAGCAAAATAAAAATAACAGCGCATATCAGCCTTATCACATCAGTTGAAGCCATGGTTATACCTCAAGAACTATGGATTACTACATGATAAAATATGATATTCGCTATGGGAAGTCAAGCGATATTAGAATTGAGACATGTAAAAAATTATATATATTTGTATGCGGCAGTTGACATGATATGTTATGAAGTAGCGGTAATTTTGGTATGCAGATTCCAATAAAAAATTTAGTGCACACTGAAGTGTATTTAATGACATGCTTCAGTCCCAGATAAGATTTCCATACAAATTTGTCGCATTAAGGAGGTCTTATCCAATGACTGGGAATTACAAGAATCTTGATAGGAAACTGTTATCCTTGTTTGTATGCAGCTTGCGAAAGGCAAGAGGCCTATCCCATGGAAAAATGGCGGAAAAGTTACACATTTCAAATCGTGCGTATAGTGACCTTGAGAGTGGCAAATACTGTTTTCTGCAATATCCTTATTGTTCTTTATACTTATGTTCTAAGTCAGGAAAATGGCTCTATCCGGAAGCTGCAGAACACTACGCAACGACACCTGAGCGTGATAAAAGAGTATCTGCGAAATTCTAAATGCTGTCTGGGTGAAAAATCTTAAATTGCTGGAAACATTAGCCAATTACCCGTTGAAGAGTAAACCCACTGCTTCATTTTTAAAGGTAATAGAATACACCAGATGTGTAAGTGAGACGATTATTACATAAATGCAGAGGCGGCAAAAAGGAAAATGAGATAAATTTGATAAAAAAGAGATTATCTGGATAATGAAAGAATCCCCGCACAATGTGAGACCTGAGTAAAGGAGAGCTTTGGGAACGCAGCTTTTAATTCATCGGCAACAAAGTATATTTCCTGGTCGTCCCATATGTCGCCTACCTCTTGCCGGCACTGATTTAATTGCTGGCGTGTCTCAAAGGCAACGTCCCCTATCAGTATTTTTCC
>CALWYO010000012.1 GCA_944385785.1 uncultured Oscillospiraceae bacterium
TGCCCGCGTTAAGGGTTCGGAGCGCCCCTTTTGGGGAACTCAGGTGGTACCGCGCGATTTTGCGCCCTGGGAATAGCCAGGGCGCTTTTTTTGTCTATTGTAATTGCAGAAGTAAAAGCCGTCCGACGGTTTTATCTGAAAGGAAAGGTAATATGAAAGAGCTTCCAAAAGTGTACGATCCACGGGAAGTGGAGAAAAAAATCTATAAAATGTGGATGGACAACCGTTACTTCCACGCTGAGAGGGATCCTGACAAAAAGCCTTTTACCATAGTCATCCCGCCCCCCAACGTAACAGGCCAACTGCATCTGGGCCACGCCTTCGACGAGACCATTCAGGACGTCCTCATACGCTATAAGCGCATGAAGGGCTTCTCAGCCCTGTGGCTGCCGGGTTATGACCACGCGGGAATCGCCACCCAGATAAAGGTGGAGGAGAAACTGCGGGAAGAGGGCAAGACGCGCTTTGATCTGGGCAGGGAAAAATTCCTTGACGAGGTTTGGGCCTGGAAGGAAAAGTACGGAAACAGAATAGTTGAACAGCTTAAGACGCTCGGTTCCTCCTGCGACTGGGAGCGTCAGAGATTCACAATGGACGAGGGATGCTCAAAGGCCGTACGCGAGGTGTTCTGCTCCCTCTATGAAAAGGGTCTTATTTACAAGGGCAAGAGGATTATAAACTGGTGTCCTCATTGCACCACCGCCCTTTCCGATGCAGAGGTGGAGTATCAGGAGAAGCCGGGCCATCTGTGGCACATCCGCTATCCTCTCTCCGACGGCAGCGGCGATGTTGTAGTGGCCACGACACGTCCGGAGACAATGTTGGGCGACACCGGTGTTGCCGTAAACCCCAACGACGACCGCTACAGGGATATCGTGGGCAAGACCTGCATTCTTCCCCTGGTAAACAAGGAGATACCCATCGTGGCCGACGAGTACGTGGATATGGAATTCGGCACAGGCTGCGTGAAGATGACCCCGTGCCACGACCCCAACGACTTTGAAGTGGGTCTGCGCCACAATCTGGAACAGGTGCTGGTAATCGACGGCGACGGGAAAATAATAAACGGCGGCAAATACAACGGGATGGACAGATATGAGGCCAGAGAGTCCATAGTCCATGACCTTCAGGAGCAGGGTTACCTTGTAAAAGTTGAAGATCACGTCCACAACGTGGGCACCTGCTACCGCTGCCACTCCGACGTGGAGCCGCTGGCCTCCGACCAATGGTTTGTGAAGATGGAGCCGCTGGCACGTGAGGCCATCCGTGTGGTGGAGGACGGCACGATTAAATTTGTGCCTGAGAGATTTGCAAAGATATACCTTAACTGGATGCACTCCGTCCGTGACTGGTGCATATCCCGGCAACTTTGGTGGGGCCATCAGATACCCGCCTGGTACTGCGCCGATTGCGGCCACGTAACCGTGTCCCGCGAGGACGCCACCGAGTGCGAACACTGCCATTCCAAAAATATAGAGCGCGATCCCGACGTGCTGGACACCTGGTTCTCCTCGGCGCTGTGGCCCTTCTCCACATTGGGCTGGCCAGACAAAACACCCGATCTTGAGTATTTCTACCCCACCGACGTGCTGGTTACAGGCTACGATATAATTTTCTTCTGGGTAGCCAGGATGATTTTCTCCGGCATGGAGCATATGAAAAAAGAGCCCTTCCACACGGTGCTGATCCACGGCCTTATCCGGGATCCCCAGGGCAAGAAGATGTCCAAGTCTGCCGGCAACGGCGTGGATCCCATCGAAATGATAGATAAATACGGAGCCGACGCCCTCAGGTTCAATATAATAACCGGCAACTCTCCCGGAAACGACATGCGTTTCTACGTGGAGCGTTGCGAGGCCATGCGTAACTTCGCCAACAAGATATGGAACGCCTCCAGGTTTGTGATGATGAACCTGACCATCACCGAAAACTCCCTGCCGGAAAATCTGGAGCTGCCGGATAAATGGGTGCTTTCAAAGCTTCAGGCTCTTATCCGAGAGGTAACTGACAACATTGAGAAGTATGAGTTGGGAATAGCCGCTCAGAAAATATATGATTTTATCTGGGATACCTACTGCGACTGGTATATTGAACTCACAAAGCCGCGCCTGCAGGAAGGCGACACAGATGTGCAGCATGTGCTTCTGTATGTCCTTACGGAGATTCTCAAACTTCTCCACCCGTTTATGCCTTTTATCACAGAGGAGATATATCAGGCGATCCCACACTCCGGCAAGGCCCTTATAATTGAGAGTTACCCTGAATACAGCCCGTCGCTCTCTTTCCCTGAGGATGAGTCCGCTTTTGAGGCGGTAATGGAGGCCATAAAGGCAATACGTTCCAGAAGGTCAGAGATGAACGTACCTCCCTCCAGAAAAGCAAGCCTCATAATAGTCACAAATATGGCTGACGCATTCACCTCCGGAGAGGCATATCTCAAGAAGCTGGCCTACGCCAGCGAGATCTCAGTATCCTCCAACGTCCCTGAAAACACCGACGGTATGGTATCGGTTGTCACCCAGAGCGCCAGGATGTACATGCCCATGAATGAACTTGTGGACATTGAAAAGGAGCGCCAGAGGATAGAAAAAGAGCTGCAGAAAGCTCAGGGGCAGCTTCAGGCTCAGGAAAAGAAACTGGCAAATCAGGCCTTTATATCCAGAGCTCCCGAATCCGTCGTCGCCGCCGAAAGGGAAAAAGCTGAGAAGGCCCGGGCGCTTATAGAAAATCTTCAGGATACGCTCAGGTCGTTGGGCTAATTTCACCATTTTTTCCCAATTCGACTGTTTTCTCAGGCTAAATACAGTAAAATACCCGTGTACGCTTGTACACGGGTATTTTTATTATGCAGAGGCGGCAAATATAGACTAAATCCACTTTGACGGCCTGACTATTAAAACCTGTTTCTGCCGCCGGCGCTCTTCTCTATTTTTGCAGCACTTTCTCAGTATAGAAAATCATAAAGCTGAAATACACGGTGCGCTTTTCATCGTAACACTAAACACGAAAGGATGTGGGCATATGAAAATCTCGATTACGGAAAAGGGGCCAAAAATGTATATATATCTCTCTGGAGACCTGGACCACCACGAGGCAAAGGGTCTTGTAAGGCAGATACTGGACAGGCTGGATACCAGTATGCCCAGGGACTGCATACTGGACATGTCCCAGGTAAAATTTATGGATTCCTCCGGTATCGCTGTAATACTCAGAGCTCATAAGCACATGAGAGAGCTGGGCGGCAGACTATGGGTAGAAAATGTTCCGTCCCAGCCTATGCGGGTACTGGACGCCTCTGGCATAGACCGGCTTATAACTATATCTTCACTCTCATAAAGGGGGCAGTTACATATGAAAGAGATAAACACGATGTCCATCCAGTTCCCTTCAAAGTCGTCAAACGAAGCCTTTGCAAGAGGAGCAGTGGCCTGTTTTGTATCCCAGTTGGATATGACGTTGACGGAACTGGGGGACATAAAAACGGCAGTTTCCGAAGCTGTTACAAACTGCATTGTTCACGCATATCCCGACTCAATAGGGACAGTATACCTGCGGGCAAAACTTTTTGAAGGCGGTATTGTAGAGATAACGGTCCGTGACAAAGGCCGCGGCATAGAAGACGTAGAGCGGGCCAGGGAACCGCTTTTTACTACAGGCGGAGAGGACCGAAGCGGTATGGGCTTTACCATAATGGAGAGCTTTATGGACACGTTGAAAGTCCGTTCAAAATTAGGTTCCGGCACCACAGTTACAATGCGCCGGCGTGTGGACAGGAGGACCGGCAGCGGAAAATGATAAAAACTCCAAAGGACGTTCTGGAGGCGGCCAGAGCCGGCGACAAAGACGCGGCTGAGGAGATGATCCGCGAAAACTCCGGACTGATATGGAGCGTAGCCCACCACTTTTTTGGCAGAGGCGTGGAGCCTGATGACCTCTATCAGTTGGGGTGCGTTGGTTTTTTAAAGGCCGTACAGGGCTTTGACGATTCCTTCGGCACTCAGTTTTCCACATACGCAGTTCCAAAAATATCCGGTGAGATACGCCGTTTTCTTCGAGACGACGGAGCGGTAAAGGTGAGCCGCAGCGTAAAAGAGCGCGCCGCCACAGTGCGCCTTGCAAGGATGCGCCTTGAGCAAACTCTGGGCCGTGAACCTACTATTGGTGAACTCTCTCAGGAGACAGGCATAGAACCTGAGGATATCGCCGCCTGTGAACTTGCAGTTTCCCCTTCAGAGTCCCTGCAGAAGGAAAACGGCGAGGACGGTTTCACTTTAGAGCAGGTACTTGGCGACTATAATCAGGAAGAGAAACTGGTAGAGCAGGTAGCTCTACGAGAGGCGGTACGTAATCTTCCTGAGAAAGAGCGAATGGTAGTTGTTTTGCGCTATTTCAGAGGCATGACTCAGTCCTCTGCAGCCAAAGTTATGGGTATCTCCCAGGTGCAGGTCTCACGTCTTGAGAAAAAGGCCATGGGCCATCTTAAAGAGCAGCTTGAGGAATAGTTTCAAATTGTCAGTGCCGAAATTCCGCCTTATCCATTTTGAAAATATTCTTATCACGCTCAGAGGCGCTACTCACTTCATATTTTGCAGCTTCTGTGGACATATCCCGATATAAGCTATATAATCACTTTATATAGAAAATTATGTCAGGAGGTCACGAAATTGTCCGATAGTTTTTTCACCATAAAGTCCCTGAGAGATATCCCGTATATGGCCGATGCCGCGGCGGCATGGTTTTCTGAAAAATGGGGCATACCCTACGGCACATATCTGGAGAGCATATCACTTAGCATCGCCAATCCTGAACGCATACCTCAGTGGTATTTGGCAATAAGGGAAGGCAGCATTATAGGCGGGGCAGGCATAATAGAAAACGATTTCCACAAAAGGCCGGATCTTACACCCAATCTGTGCGCCCTTTTTGTAGAAGAGCCTTTTCGCCGCCGCGGTATAGCTCGGGCAATACTTGACAACGCCAGATACGAGGCCGGAGCCATGGGTTTTAGCACTCTATATCTTGTGACAGACCACACAGATTTTTATGAAAAGTGCGGCTGGACGTTCTTTACAACTGTTATCGGGGACGACGGACTGTCAACAAGGATGTACAGCGCGCCAACAAGTTTCGCAGGATTTAAAAGGCGCAGGGAGTCCCTGCGCCTTTTAGATATTTTTTATTCTCATTTAATCTTCATCAAGTCCTGTAAGTCCTCCTACTGCATCGACAGGCAGTGAAAAGACTACGGCCTTCGCCTCTGTTCTCGGACCTGCCTTCTCCATTATGGAACGCATTATATCGTCTTTCTGAGATTTTTTTGTAACGATGTATATTATCTCTTTTTCCTCCGCAATTGATACTCCAAAGAACTTCGCCATATACTCTGTACCTGTGCCCTTGGCATGTACCACCGTGCCGCCTCTGGCGCCTTGTGCCCTGGCGGCATCCATAACCATCTCAGAAAATCCTTTTTCCGCTATCGCCATTATAAGTGAATATCTAATCTCGCTCATCTTCTCCGCCTCCGATGATGTAAGCTGCTGTCCGGCTGTCAGGTACTTAAGGCTGGCACTTCCAGCTACGCTACCCACTGGGATTGTAACTGCTATACCTGTCCCTGGCATGTTTAATCCCATCCTGTTTACCATAAGGGTTATCATTTCCCTGGCTTTGCGCGTTGGCAGTATAACCTGGACCATAACCTGCTCATTCTTCTCCAGTCCCAGATAATCCAGTGTTTTTTTACTGGCCGTACCCATACATAGCGAGAGCATGGCCGTTTCCACCCCATGTTCCCTATAGAACTGGGTATATTCCCGCTCAAAGTCAGAATTAAGTATACTGATTAAAAGGCTCAGGCTGCTCATCAGTCCTCATCCTCCATCTCAAATATCTCGTTGTCGCTATCGCCGACCTCTTCCTGCACCGCCGCATGGCGCGATTTCATCTTGTAATGCAGTCCAAGTATCTGTATCGTGATAAGCGGAGTCATGGCAACCATCGCCACAACTCCAAAGGCGAAGGTAACCACATCCCGTCCGCAAGCCGTCGCCGCGCCCATTGCAAGCGGCAGCAGAAACGTAGATGTCATAGGCCCTGAGGCCACACCTCCCGAATCAAAAGCAATTGCGGTAAAAATTGGCGGCACAAAAAATGAAAGCACAATTGCAATAAGATAACCCGGTATTATCAAATATAGCACAGGTATTCCCAGAACTATTCTCAGCATCGAAAGTCCTACAGATATAGCCACGCCTATGGATAGACTGGTACTCATTGCCTTTTTAGGTATCGCTCCGGCAGTCATCTCATAGACCTGTTTATTCAGAACGTGCACGGCAGGTTCCGCCATAACTATAAAATAACCTATCAGCATGCCAATCGGAATAAGTATCCAGTTAAAGTCAAGACCACCCAGTTGCCTGCCTATGTAGTTGCCTATCGGTAGAAATCCTACGTTAGCCCCGCATAAAAAAAGCACAAGGCCAAAATAAGTGTAGAGGAATCCGACAACAATACGTATAATCGTATCTTTTTTAAGGTGCAGCTTAATAATCTGAAACAGGAAGAAAAAGGCCATAATCGGCAAAAGTGCTACAGCCACTTCACCGAAATATTCCGGCAGCGCCTCCACAAACATCTCCCCAAGGTCCCGTGATGTATCAAGACTCGGTATCTCCACCGGAGTATATACGCTGTTTTCAGGGTTGTATATCATCCCGATAATCAGCACGGCAAGTATTGGGCCAACAGAACAGAGAGCCACAAGGCCGAAACTGTCGCTCTCTGCGTCTTTATCCTGACGGATGGAGGCCACGCCGACGCCCAGAGCCATTATAAACGGAACCGTCATGGGGCCCGTCGTAACTCCTCCGGCGTCGAAGGCAACCGGTATAAATTTTTCCGGCACAAACGCCACTACAATAAAAACTATCGCGTAAAGTGCTACCAGCAGATAGGAAAGCCTTATTTTAAAGAGTATTCTGAGCATTGCCACCACCAGGAAAAGACCCACGCCTACCGATACCGACAACACTATTACGCTGTTTTCAATATTCGGCACCTGCTCCGCCAAAACCTGAAGATCCGGTTCCGATATAGTAATAAGACATCCCACCAGAAAGCTCACGGCAATAATTAGCCACAGCTTCCTAGACTTAGTCACAGCAGAACCCACCTGTTCCCCGACGGGTGTCATGGCAAGGTCTGTTCCCAGAGTAAAAAGTCCCATACCCAAGATAAGCATCAGGGCGCTTACTACAAACATAAGCAGAATGTCCGTAGGGACAGGAATCACCGTAAAGCACAGTACAAACACAATTGCTGTTATCGGCACAACCGACCTGAGTGATTCCATCAACTTTTCTTTTAAAACTGTCTCATACCTGGGTTTTAAACGCAAAATCACACCTCCGTATCCAGTCTCTTATTAACCGGATACGCTGCAATTCCAACTTCTCCGGCGAAAATACATTCTGTAATAATTATATCGTATTTTTCTCCTCTGGACAACCCAGGTTCCAGAAAAAATCAGGTTCTCCCCATACGACAGTCTTAATTTAATTTTTGTAGGACAATAATAAGTAAAAGCAGTTAAAATACTATTCTTCCAGTTTAGAATACGTTTTATCCATAAATTTTTCAATATCCACAACAAAGCGTTGATGTATGCCGGAGCCTATTTCTCCCTTCTCGTCCCATGCCTTCACGGCAAATGTTACGGCCCGCCTGTCAACTCCAGTCACAGTGGCTGAGGCCCACACTCTCATTCCCCTTGGGGTGGACGCCGTATGCTTAACGTCCATGGACGTCCCTACGCTCGTCTGTCCCTCAGGCAACATTGGGTGCAGGACCTTGCAGGCTGCGTTTTCCATAAGGCCTATCATACATGGCGTGGCAAAAACCTCCAGTCCTCCTGAACCTACGGTCTTAGCCATGGTCTTCTCGTCCGCCAGTATATCAACTTGTCCTGTTGCGCCTATCTTTATATCCACAGTTTAATCTCCTTACAAATAAAAATAAAACAGAGTGCTTTAAGCAACTTCATATTATGGAATTTTTCCTCATAAGTCAATAGCAGACTATTTCACAGGCGGCAATTTGTCAGAGGTCCATTATCAGTCCGCCATACTCCCTTGCGCGTCTTGACATTTGACTGTTTTGAATATAAAATAATTTAGCTTACATGTAAATATTCTCACATGGTTTGGAGTTTTCGTCATGGCTAAAGATAAAAAAGTTGAACAGATCACCGATATGGACGTGGATTTCGCCCAGTGGTACACCGATGTTTGCCGCAAAGCCGAACTTATCGACTATTCGTCAATAAAAGGGATGTTTATTTACCGTCCTTATGGCTATGCTATCTGGGAAAATTTTCAGAAAATCCTGGATCAGAAGTTTAAAGAGACTGGCCACGAAAATGTATATTTGCCCGTCCTGATACCGGAGAGTCTTCTTCAGAAAGAAAAAGACCACGTAGAGGGATTTGCTCCAGAGTGCGCCTGGGTCACTTTTGGCGGAAACGACAAGCTGGAAGAGCGTTATTGTATCCGGCCTACATCCGAGACGCTTTTCTGTGAGCACTACGCTAACATTATCCATTCCCACAGAGATCTGCCAAAACTATACAACCAGTGGTGTTCTGTTCTCCGTTGGGAAAAGACATCACGTCCTTTCCTGCGCCATCGTGAATTTTTGTGGCAAGAGGGCCACACAATGCATGCTACAGCTGAAGAGGCCATTGCTGAGACGGAACAGATGTTCAATATATACGCTGAATTCTGTGAGAATTATCTGGCCATGCCCGTGGTCAGAGGTAAAAAGACAGACAAAGAAAAGTTTGCAGGAGCGGAAGCCACGTACACTGTGGAGTGCATGATGCACGACAAAAAAGCTCTCCAGGCCGGCACGTCCCACTATTTCGGCGATGGCTTCGCAAGGGCTTTTGATATTACTTTTACAGGCAAGGACAACCAGCTGCACCACCCCTTCCAGACATCCTGGGGAGTCTCTACAAGGCTTATCGGCGGTGTCATTATGACTCACGGAGATAATTCAGGGCTGGTCCTTCCTCCCAAAATCGCTCCCATACAGGTAGTTGTCATACCTGTTGCCCAGCACAAGGAGGGCGTAATAGAGGCAAACGAGGCAGTTTTGAAGAGACTTGAAGCTGCCGGCTTCCGTGTAAAAATAGATGTATCCGATAACTCTCCCGGCTGGAAATTTGCCGAGTATGAGATGAAAGGCGTACCTTTGCGCCTGGAGCTGGGTCCCAAAGATATCGAGAAAAATCAGTGCGTTCTGGTGCGGCGGGATAACGGGGAAAAATACTTTGTGTCACTTGACAACATAGAAGAAACTGTTGCAAGCATGCTGGATGCGGTGCATCAGGGGCTTTATGAGAAAGCAAAGCGCAATCTTGATGAAAACACATATGCCTGCACCACCCTGGAAGAAGTCAAGGATAAAATGGCTGCTCGCGGCGGATTCGTCAAGACCATGTGGTGTGGCGACGAGGCCTGTGAACTTAAGATGAAAGAGGTTGCCGGCGTATCGTCGCGCTGCATTCCTTTGGAGCAGGAACATCTGAGCGATGTATGCCCCGTCTGCGGGAAACCTGCAAAGCATATGGTATATTGGGGCGTTGCATATTAAATCAGTGTATAATGGCGCGGTGAATCCGCGCCATTATTAATATTCAAATATTTATGGTGAACTTATGAAAATATACGATGACGAGAGCTTTTTTGACTCATATTCTCAGATGTCCAGGAGCCGGCAGGGCCTTGATGGGGCCGGCGAGTGGTGGCAGCTGAGAGAACTTATGCCGCCTTTAAGGGGCAAGAGGGTCCTTGACCTGGGGTGCGGATATGGCTGGCACTGCGCCTATGCCAGGGATATGGGCGCCTCCAGCATCCTGGGAATCGATCCCAGCCAGCGTATGCTTCAGCGCGCCTGTGAGATAAACGGCGGAGATAACATCAAATACCTTCTCTCTGGCATTGAGACTTTCGATTACCGGCCGGAGGAATTTGACGTGGTGATATCCAACCTGGCACTTCACTACGTAGAGGATCTCTCCAGCGCCTACAGGAATATATATACTGCCCTCTCTCCGGAAGGCGTGTTTATAATGAACATAGAACATCCGTCCTTCACTGGCAGCGTCAATGAGGACTGGATTTACGCTTCTGACGGTTCCGCCCTTTACTGGCCAATAGACAACTATTTTTATCCAGGCGAGCGTATTACGCGCTTTTTAGGTCACAATGTAAAAAAGTATCACCACACCTTGACTCAGATACTCATGGGACTCATTGACTCCGGTTTTTTACTTACGGCAGTCGTGGAGGCAAAGCCGTCGCCCTCTGCCTTAGATATACCAGGGATGTCTGACGAAATGCGCCGCCCCATGATGCTGATGGTAAGGGCTGAAAAACGATAATCATTACATGTTCAGGAGGTATAAGATGAAAGCTGATATCTATTATTTCTCTGCCACCGGCAACTCGCTGACCACCGCCAAAATGCTTGCAGATTGCCTGGGAGACGGCTCCCAGTGCATACCTGTGGCATCTCTGCCAAAAACAGGTACAATAAATATTGCCGCCGACGCTGTGGGCTTTGTGTTCCCTGTCTATTATGGGGATATGCCATATATCCTACGGGAGGCAGTGGGCAGGATGAACTTCTCCGGCAGCCCCTACATATTCTGTGTACCCACTTACAGAGGGCACCAGGGAGCTGCGGCTCAAAGGCTCAATCAGCTGTTAAGAAGCCACGGGCAGAAGCTGTCTCTCTCCTGGGGCGTTCCCATGCCCGGTAACAGCCGGCTTTCATCTCCTGAAGAGACGGCTCAGATGCTGTCTCTTCAGCCGGAGCGTGTGCGGGAAGCTGCAAAGCACATATCCGCAATGGAAGTCTCCGATTACGATTCCCCAGAGCCGCTGGAACCTACAATGGTAGATAAACCGGGCAATTTCCGGGGAATAAAGGCAGACGAGAATTGCACAGGCTGCGGCCTTTGCGTCAACGTGTGTCCTATGGACAATATAAGCCTTCAAGACGGGCACGCCCAGATGGGAGATAACTGCATAACATGCCTCTCATGTTTTCACTGGTGCCCTGTGGAGGCCATATATATGAGTCTTGATGAGTCAATCGCCAGGCGTTTTAAGTACAGGCATCCCGATGTAAAACCGGAAGATATATCCGCTCAAAAGGGGCAAAACTGATGGCATACCACGAGTTCGGCATAATGGAAACTCCGCCGAAGCCCGGTGTCTGGTACTCCCAGTATGAACCTGAAAAGTATAACTGCGTCACAATTGATGATGAATATATAGAGCCTTTATGGGCTGTAGGCGCTCCGGAGGAGGTAACCTCCGCACACACGTATTTTCAGACGCTCTCCCAGCCCGGCTGCGGCCTGGACTACACTGGAATCACGCTGATACCACCTGAGTCTTTAGCTCCGTTTATAGAGTATTTTCTCTCCAGCTCCGATCCAACGGAGACTTGCAAGCTGGTGGACCTTATGAAAAAAGCCCAGCGGGAGGGTAAATACGTAATACACTTTGGAATATAGGGTATAAAAGCCCTCGGTATTAATTGAAGACCGCTTGTCCGCAAAAGCCCCTATTGCACAGACGGCTGTTTATGAGTTATACTTTAATAGAAGATAATCTATATTTTTGGGGGCAGGCAAATGATAATTCGCTCATTCCGCGGAAAGTCTCCGAAAGTGGCAACCACAGCCCTGGGCGCTGACAATATCGCCCTTATTGGAGATGTAACCCTGGGAGAACACGTGACCGTCTGGTACGGATGCACCCTGCGGGGAGATATCCTACCCATCACAGTCGGCGACGGCACCAATTTGCAGGATGGCTGCACCGTCCATGTGGGAGCCAAGGAGCCCACGATGGTGGGGAGTCATGTTGTTGTAGGGCACAACGCGCTGCTCCATGGATGCCAGGTAGAGGACGGCTGTCTTATTGGCATGGGCGCCATACTGTTGTCCGGATGCCGCATTGGAGCGGGTTCCATTATTGCCGCTGGGGCTCTGGTCACAGAGGGAACTGTTATCCCTCCCCGCAGCCTGGTTATGGGCGTCCCCGGCAGAGTGGTCCGTTCCGTTACTGATCAGGAAGCCGCAGAAATTCTCCGTGACGCCGACAGCTACGCCCAGGAGTGGGGTCCGGAGCAGCTCCAGCCCATCCTAACGGCCAGCGATGTCTGAAGCAATAGATAAGGGAGTAATTTTACATGTTTAACGTACTTGCAAGTATTCTGGCGGCCCTGACTATGGTCTCGGCTCAGGCCGCGGCCGAATTGCCCGACACTGCCGCTGTGTATGATAATACCGCCGCGGTTAACGTGGGCACCCATTACGCAGACGAGGATTTTGACGGCGTCTGCGACTACTTTGGCGAAAACTGCCGGCACCTTGACCTGGACGGGGACGGCGTGTGCGACTACTCCGGCTATACGTGCCGGTACACCGATTCCGACGGTGACGGTGTGTGCGATAATTATGAGTACTGTCAGGGACATCACCAGCACTACCAGGCGGAATGCGACGGGGCACCCGACTATTCTGCCCACCACTACGGCTATGGCCAGGGCCATCACGGCGGCCGCCATCACTGGTGATAAACTGGAAAAACAAATAATTCTTAAATAGTCTGAGGGCAGCTGCGGAGATATTTTCGCAGCTGCCCTTTTTCATATTCTAAATCCGAATTCCACGCCGCCATCAGTGTTGCGTACATACGTCTCTCCGCCGTGGAGTTCCACAAGGCCTCGGACTATAGGCAATCCCAGCCCCGTCCCCCGATCCGTGCGGGACGAGCTCACCCGATAGAAGGGCTCCCACACACGCTCTATGGCCTCCTCGGTAAGAGGGTCGGCGTCGTTATAGACTGTAAACTCCCCGCCTCCCCTATTTCTCTGGCGGCAGGAGACCTTTATGCCTCCGTTTTGCCGGCAGTATTTAACTGCGTTAGTCAGCAGATTTTCGATTATCTCCTCAACCCGTTCCCTATCTGCGGATACAACTGTCGCAGATAGGTCTTTTTCCAACGTCAGCCCCTTGCCGGTCATGGACGGCTGATATCTTACCAGCGTCTCCTCAACCAGTTCATCCAGCCTGAATTCCTCCCTTTGGAGCTTCACGCGGCCTGCTTCAAGACGGGAAAGCTCCAGCATTCGCAGTATCATTCCGTCCATTCTGTCAGTCTCTGAGACGATAGCCTCTAAATACTCCTGGCGCCGGTCTCCCTCTATGCCCTCCAGAAGGCCCTCGGCATGGCTTCTGACTATGGCGAGGGGCGTTTTAAGCTCGTGGGCCATATTTGAAGTCAGCGTCCGCCTCTGCTCTTCGGCGTTTTTGGCATAGTCCAGGGCAGTCTGGAGCCTTTTTATCTCGTCGCCTCTGTTTCGCAGCAAATTATTGGTGTCTAAATAATGGTCGTACAGCTCATGGGGCTCCCGCCATTTAAGCGGCGGGTCCTTTGGGGAATATACCGGCCGCTCGCCGGTGCCCAGATTTTGAGCTACCGTCTCCACCACATCGGTAAGCTGCACTTTTATCTTTTTCCTCATGGCCAGGACTCCCACAAGGCAGATAAGAAATGACACAATATACACGTTTCTCAGGGAACGCACCGCCGCAAGAAGTGGCCTTGCCCTTATGGCCGTAACCTTGTAAAGCGCCAGGGGCGGCGAGGGATTCTCCTCGCTGTACTGCCAATCCCTTTCGTCGTAGAATACGTCCACGTCAACCCTGATCACCTCCGTAAGAGTCTCCTTCTGGAAATCTGCAAGAGTTGTGTATGTCCCCTCTTTCATCTTAAGATAGCCCTCGGATGCCGCTGCCTCTGCCATGGCCAGCATGTTCTCATATTCCGTGCCGTTTACTTTGACGCTGCCGTTGTCCTTATCATAAAGGAACAGATCAAAGCGGTATGAGTAGAGCGTCACCGCATCCGCCGGCATCTCGCCTTCCCGCCGCAGCAATGTCTGCCATTCCTGGCTGGTCTCCTCGTCTTCCCAGGAGTAGGGCTGGTACTCTATGAGCCATGGGGTGATCTCCTGCCCCTCCATGGGGCCTGTTACGCGTATCAGTTCCACTTCTATGCCTCTGAAAAGCTCCTGAACACGCTCCCTGTCCTCTTTGGGGAGTATGTCCTCATCCAGGATCGCCCTGGCGCCCAACTCACCGTAATCGGATCCGGCGTCCCACTCATCCTCCGTTATATAATAGAAGTATATATAGTCTCCGCTCTCGTAGGGCGCTTCACCCTCTTTATATATTACGACGGTGGCCGGCTCATACTGTATTTCCACATCCCTGAGCACATTTATAACCTCATTGTCATAGGACATATACCTGGAGTAGCGGCTCTCCCAGTATATTTCGTCCCAGATACGGTACTCCAGGTAACCTGGAGTACCGTCATCATACTCCAACGCTTCGCTGATTCTGGTGTATCTACCGTCGCGTGCCAAAATAGTATGTATGTCTTCAACTATTACCTCCTTGAGGTTAAGCACCGCCGCCATGGTGATGCAGAACATCATTATAAGCCACACCGCGCCCATAAGCAGCGATAATCTCAGCGTCACAGCAGACAGCGCCCTTGGCCGCCGTTCCCTTATTTCCCGCTTATCTCTGGCCATACTATCACCCCTCTATAACATACCCTGCTTTAATTACCGTCTTTATGGCGGTGGCAGCATCCCCCAGCTTCTCCCGAAGGCGCTTTATGTGGGTATCCACTGCACGTTCATCGCCATCATAGTCGTACCCCCAGCACTTTATAAGGAGCTGTTGCCGTGACAGTACGATATTC
>CALWYO010000013.1 GCA_944385785.1 uncultured Oscillospiraceae bacterium
TCATCTGCCAGCGCGGTCAGGGACAGCGCCGACAGGAGCATAGTGCAGATAAGCAGTATGCCCAGGACACGTAATCGTTTCTTACTCATGTTTGTTCCTCCTCGCATTCTATTTCATAAGTTTAAAGCAGAGGCGGATTTGTTATAGATTTCAAAAAGTGTACTTTTTTGACAGTAAAAATATTTCCGACTAAAGTGTTTCAAAGTACTTGAAATTTGACAGTTTGTGGTGTATTCTACTATTTAATAGGGCACTGGACGGGTTTGCAGAAAAGTACACTTTTTTGCAAACCCGTTTTTACTGCGGAGATGCTCAAAATGCGTCATCGAGGCAAAAAAAGCCGGTTCGGCCAACAAGGCCAAACCGGCTTTTTTGCGCTGGGGCGCAGTATTTAAATTTTATAAATTGTGGTATGAATAGATGGTGCTAAGCCTTCTGCTGGGATTCAATCTGAAGTTCCGCCTCTTTGTCAGCCTGGAGTTTTTTCCGAGAGGCTTTTATGGCGAAAAAGCCTGTCACCACACCCGCCACTGCAAAAGACGCCACAAGGTAGAATGCGTTGCCAACTCCGGTGGTGTCCACCACTTTGCCCATGGCCACGTTGCCAAACATGGCTCCCAGACCGCTGCCGATACCGATAAGCGAGTGAGCTCTGCCGGACTGCTTTGGAAACGTATCCATACCCATCGACAGTATTGTCGGCCAGCAGGGACCGGCAAATACACCGAAAATAGCGCACCAGATCAGCGACACCACTGGGATACGGAACATGGCCATCAGCAGCATGGCCACACCCGCTAAGGTAAAGCATATGCACACCACTTTGTCCTTATTGCGGCGGAGGCGGCTGGCAATAAAACGTGTAGGCAGCATAAGCCCCCAGGCCACCGATATTGCAAGGCCGGCGCTTCTTGAGTCGCCCATCGTCTCAAAGTACAGGCGGGCGTAATTCATAAGACCTGTCTCCATGCTCATATAAAAGCCGATGGAGAAGAAGAAGAGCCAGAATGCGGCAGTCTTGTATATCTTCTCAGTGTTCACCTGACGCTGCGCCTTCTCACCTGGGGCAGACTTCGGGATAAGGCGCATTGAGGTCTCCGGCCGTACAAGGGCTGAGAGGACTATCATTGCCAGCATGGCGGCAGTTATTATCCGGTAATGCCAACGCCAGTTCAGCTGCATGTCGCCTATGAGCACCGACATAATCATCGGCGCCGTCATTGCTCCGGTTCCATAGAAGAGCTGCAGCATGTTGGTGTATTTGCTGCTGTGCTGGGGGTCGGTGCTGATAAGCGCCGGATACAGGGACGAGGACATTACATTTCCGCCAAGCCCCGCGATTACCAGAGCGGCAATGGTCATAGTCGGACCGTTGGAGAATCCATTGCAGATACTTCCCACGATATATATACCGCCGCCAATAAAAATAAGCTTCCGCTTATCTACCCTGTCTATAAAACGGCTGAATATGAAGCTCATGCACAGCCCAACTATGGACTGCACGGAGCCCAGGAGTGCCATACCCGCATTAGTCAGGGCAAATTCATCCCTCATGCTGATGATGATATACTGATATCCGCCTGTTTGCAGGCCCGTCACCAGGCTTATAAGATATCCCAGTATGACGAATATCCTGTTGCTTTTTGTTAACATGTCTTTATTTTCTTTCCCCTTTTTGAAAATTCCTCTATTTCCACGGAAAGACAGATCTCTTCCCAGTAACTCATTTATGGCAAAACCAGAGCGCGACAACGTTCAGCCTGCGTAATCCGGATAAACAGACACAGGAGCTGTACATCTTAAGAGACGGCCTCCATGTCAATATTTTATCCATTCTCTGTTTTTTAAAGAAATAGTGTGAATTGGGACTCTTTTACCCGATATTCCCCCTCGGTCAGTCCCAGTTCAGCTCAGGGAAAACACCTCCCCTTATATGTGCAAGGGGAGGTCAGCTTGTTGAAAAAGGCCATACGGCCTTTTTCGACAAAAGGCTGCATGGCGGACAGGACTCGATGTCGTCGACATTGTCGTCCTGTCTGCCATGAGAAGAGTCATTTCTGAGGCGCATGTCCCCAGAAATGACAGATTCTCATTTTATTCCTGCGGCTGCGGCCGCAGGAACTCAAGCGAGGCTTCCCTGCGGGGAGGTTTTTCCACAGACTGACTTCCCCTTATATGTGCAAGGGGAGGTATTATATTGCGTTTCCCGCTATGCCGGTAGCAGGATTTTAATACATCCATTCGTGCTTGGGCTTATTGTCCTTGTCCTTCGTAGCGTTCTGCTTGAGGATCTGATCGATGGTCATAGGCGGGCACAGCCTGTTCACCGTATCAATAAGGTCTCTATCGTAGTTTGTGCGGAGCACGCTCTCACGGTCAAATACCATGGTGTTCTTCTCCTGGCCAAACTCCTTCCACTTTGGAAGCCCAGCGTGGTTGGGGTTGCCGGAGTAGGCGAAGGCCACCCAGGCGCCGGACATCTGATCTTCAAGACGCTCTGTCACGCCCTCGATGTTGCAGTTGCCAACCCGCTCGGCGTTGTGGAACACGAAGGGGATGTCGCCGCAGTGCCATGTGGGCACGCCGCCCATAACGTCATGGCAGAGAGCTACTACGTAGTTATATGTGGGGGCAGAAGACGCCTCTTCCTTGATCTCACAGAACTTGAGAGCGCCATCACGCCTGTCTACCTCCATCCTGTTGAGGACAAGAATATCCTTTCCTGGGTAGGCGGCCTTGAACATGGCTATAACGCTGTCAGCCTCAGCGCCGAATTTCTCACGGACCAGCTTCTCCTTCTCTTCAGCTGAGAGGCTGTATTCCTCCAGATTCCTGAGAGCGCCGAACTCGGCGATGACCGTTCCGGCCATGGTGGGGACGGTTTTGGCGTAATCTGAGAAGCCCACGGTAAAGGGATCGCCCAGGAACCAGTCGTTGGCCACGGGGCCCCATCTTCTGTGGTCGCCCTGGCCTGCTTTTTCATAGGCCCTGACAAACACATCGTAGGGCACATTCTCCAGCTCCTCCACCTGGTCCACTGTGAGACCCAGGACCTCCAGCAACTTCTCAACTATCTCCCTGTGATCGGTGTTGACGGAGGTCAGCGGGGAAAGGCCGCCGCTCATCATAATAGCCTTGTGGAAAAGGCCGGCTGCTGCCGGTATGTTCATAAGGCACTTTACCTTGCTTCCGCCGCCGGACTGTCCGAATACGGTCACGTTGTCCGGATCGCCGCCGAAGGCCGCTATATTGTCGTGCACCCACTGAAGGGAGGCCACTATGTCAGCCATGCCGGCGTTTACGGAGTTTGCATACTTCTCCCCAAAGGAGGACATATCCAGGAAGCCCAGGATATTCAGCCTGTGGTTTACTGTGACAACCACTACGTCGCCGTACTCGGCCAGCTTGTCGCCCTCATAGGCCACCTGCTCTATTGAGGAGCCATTGGAAAATCCGCCCCCGTGGAACCACACCATGACTGGGCGTTTTCTCCCGTCATTGATGCCTGGAGTCCACACGTTCAAAAACTGGCAGTGCTCATTGGCCGGCCAGAAACGGTGGGGGATGAATATCTCGCTGGAGGGCGCGGGCTCATCGGGAACGGGGCAGATATAACCGTAGTTGGTGGCGCTCTTTATCCCCTCCCAGGGCTCCACGGGCTTTGGAGCCTGGAACCTGTCGGCGTAGGCGTACTCTATGCCCTGGAACGTATAAATGCCGTCAAGGCAGAAACCCCTGAGTTTTCCGGCTTTTGTCTCCACAACAGGGGCGTCAATCGCGCTTATAAATTCTCTTGCCATCGTCGCATCTCCTTTACTCTCTTTTAAATATATTTTGTTGCTGAGGCAACAAAACTCCGATTATGGGCTACTCAAACTTTGAATCTGCCCGTAAATTCTCTAAACATACTTTTTTGCCAGCCTGAATATCTCCCCTTTTCTCAAGAGGAGATATTCAGCTGTCTTTTGCCTTCGCAGCAGCAAAGGCTTATTAGTACATCCAGTCGTGTTTGGGCTTATTGTCCTTGTCCTTTGTAGCGTTCTGCTTGAGAATCTGGTCGATGGTCATAGGCGGGCAGACTCTCTCGATGGTATCTATAAGCTCCCTGTCGTAGTTTGTGCGGAGAACGCTCTCGCGGTCAAACACCATGGTGTTCTTCTCCTGCCCAAACTCCTTCCACTTTGGAAGCCCTGCGTGGTTGGGGTTGCCGGAGTAGGCGAAGGCCACCCAGGCACCGGCCATCTGATCCTCAAGGGTCTCGGTTACGCCCGCTATATTGCAGTTGCCAACCCGCTCGGCGTTGTGGAACACGAAGGGGATATCGCCGCAGTGCCAGGCAGGCACGCCGCCCATTACATCATGGCAGAGAGCTACCATGTAGTTATATGTAGGGGCAGAGGATGCCTCTTCCTTAATCTCGCAGAACTTGAGAGCGCCGGCGCGGGTGTTGGTGTCCAGCCTGTTGAGGACTATAACGTCCTTTCCAGGATAGGCGTCTTTGAACATGGCTATGAGACTGTCGGCCTCAGCGCCGAACTTCTCACGGACCAGCTTCTCTTTCTCCTCAGCGGAGAGGCTGTAATCCTCAAGGTTCCTGAGGGCTGTGAACTCGGCGATAACTGTTCCGCATATTGTGGGGACGGTCTTTGCGTAATCTGAGAAGCCCACGGTAAAGGGATCGCCCAGGTACCAGTCGTTGGCCACGGGGCCCCATCTCATGTTGCCGGCGTCGCTGACTTTTTCGTAGGCCCTGACAAGCACGTCGTAGGGCACATTCTCCAGCTCCTCCACCTGGTCCACTGTGAGGCCCAGGACCTCCAGCATCTTCTCAATCATCTCTCTGTGGTCCGCGTTAGTGGTGGTTGAAACTCTGCATCCGCCGCTCATCATGATAGCCTTGTGGAAGAGGCCAGCCGCAGCGGGGACGTTCATAAGTGTTTTGACTTTTCCGCCGCCGCCGGACTGCCCAAAGATCAGGACATTATCCGGATCGCCGCCGAAGGCCGCTATATTATCGTGCACCCACTGAAGGGCCGCCACCAGGTCGGCCACTCCGGCGTTTACGGAGTTTGCATACTTCTCCCCAAAGGAGGACATATCCAGGAATCCCAGAATATTCAGCCTGTGGTTTACTGTGACAACCACTACGTCGCCGTACTCGGCCAGCTTGTCGCCCTCATAGGCCACCTGCTCTATTGATGATCCGTTGGAAAATCCGCCCCCGTGGAACCACACCATGACAGGGCGTTTTCTCCCGTCATTGATCCCTGGAGTCCACACGTTCAAAAACTGGCAGTGCTCATTGGCCGGCCAGAAACGGTGGGGGATGAATATCTCGCTGGAGGGCGCGGGCTCATCGGGAACGGGGCAGATATAGCCGTAGTTGGTGGCGCTCTTTATCCCCTCCCAGGGCTCCACGGGCTTTGGAGCCTGGAACCTGTCGGCATAGGCGTACTCTATGCCCTGGAACGTATAAATACCGTCAAGGCAGAAACCCCTGAGCTTTCCAGCCTTTGTCTCTACAACAGGGGCGTCAATCGCGCTTATAAATTCTCTTGCCATCGTCACGTCTCCTTTTTCAGTAAATTAATACATCCATTCCCTCTTGGCGCTTTTATCGCCGGGCTTGGGGGCAGGTGAAATATATGTTGGGTGAGTGGCGTTTACGACTTTCTCCACAAGAGCCGAGTCATAGTCGTCCCTGCACACGCTCTCGCGGTCAAAGGTCATGGTCTCACGGTCCTTGCCGAATACCTTCCAGTTGGCCATGCCAGCATGGTTGGGGTTGCCGGAGTAGGCGAAGGCCACCCAGGCGCCGGCCATCTCGTTCTCCAATGTCTCGGTGACTCCCTCTATATTGCAGTTGCCAACCCGCTCTGAGTTGTGGAACACAAAGGGGATATCCGAGCAGTGCCATGCAAAAGCGCCGCCCTCCACTGGGAACTCCAGTGTGAAGTTGTACACATATCCCGGGACATCCGTCTCGGCAGCTCTCTTCTCCATGAAAGCAAGAGTAGCCGGTCGGAAGTTAACGTCAAGGGCATTCAAAAGTGCAATACGCTTATCTGGATAGGCTTTTTTGAACTCTGCTACAATGTCGTCAGTGTTGTCGCCAAACTTCTCCTTCAACTCCGCCATAATCTCCTGGTCGGTGAGAAGATTGTCCTTCTGAGTGGCCTTCATTCCAAACTCGGCCACGGTGGAGCCAGCCATGGCGGGTACTTTCCTGGCATACTCAGAGAAGCCGAATTTCATCGGGTCGCCTATGTACCAGTCATTAGGCTGTGGATTCCAGTTGACGCTTATGCCGGTCTCCTCGCTGGCGCTTATATAGGCCCTGGTCAGCACCTGATACGGCACTTCCTCTATTTCTGCAATATTCTCAGGAGCTATGCCCAGCTTGGAGAGCATGCAATCCGTGAGCTTCTTATAATCGGTTGGGGCAGATTCCCTCTGGGGCAGTATACCGCTCATCATTATGGCCTTGTGGAATAGGCCCGCCGCAGCCGGAACCTGCAAAAGCACCTGCACTTTTCCGCCGCCGCCGGACTGACCGAATATGGTCACATTGTCCGGATCGCCGCCGAAGGCCGCTATGTTATCGTGCACCCACTGGAGAGCAGCCACCAGATCCGCCGCACCGGCGTTGACAGAGTTTTTATACTCCTCACCATAGGCGGACATGTCCAGGTATCCCAGGATGTTCAGCCTGTGGTTTACTGTGACTACTACCACGTCGCCGTATTTGGCCAGCTTGTCTCCTTCA
>CALWYO010000014.1 GCA_944385785.1 uncultured Oscillospiraceae bacterium
TAAGTACAAATTCAGCGGAGCAGATTCAAAGCCTGACTGCTCAAGTATCTCATTTGACAAGATTGACGGCTGCCATGCCACAATGGGTGTTGGCAGATGTTTATATGGATATTGCCACCAGCAAGACGGGTTCATCAAGGAAAGAATTCAATCGTTTGCTGGAAGATTGCAATTCGAGAAAGATTGAGATAGTAATTACAAAAAATATCAGCAGATTTGGAAGAGATACTGTAGAAATTTTGGATGTCTTGAAACAATTAAGAACACTGGGTGTTCGTGTGATATTTGAACAGGAAGAACTAGATACTGCGAATACGGATAGCGACTTAATGATTTCGATTATTGAATCTCTGGCGCAGGCAGAAAATGAATCAAGAAGCGATAATATTAGATGGGGAATTAAGCAAAGAGCAGCATCTGGAATATCGAAACTTTATGACAGGAAGTGTTATGGCTATAAACATGATAAGGATGGCAAGTTGGTCATTGATGAACAAAAAGCTGAAAATGTTAAACTGATATTTGATTTGTATCTTAGAGGTCAAAGTGTTATAGGAATCATCAAAGAATTAGAAAAACGGAGAATTTTTTCGCCTACTGGGAAAGAAAAGTGGTGTAAAAGAACAATTGATGTAATGCTTAGTAATGAGAAATATACCGGAGATGTCCGGCTTCTGAAATCCGGTAAAAGCGAGGTTCAATATTTGTCTTCGGATAATAATCCTGCGATAATATCAAAAGAGGTTTTTGAAGCTGTGCAAATTGAAAAAGTTAGGCGGAGCAATTTGACAAAAGATAAAAATGGAATCCGTAGAAAAACTAAAAAGTATAGTTCTAAGAAAAAATGAATTGTGGATTGTGTGGCACAGATAGGGAGAGTTTTCATATGGCAAAACAGAAAAGCTGGAATAATTATTATGAAATTATTGATGAATTAGGAGAAGGTGGAAATGCAAAAGTTTATCGTGTAAAAAGTAAGGAAGATAATGAAGAATATGCTCTAAAAGATTTAATTGTTGGCGGGAAGGAAAAGTACAGTCGTTTTGTTAACGAAATTAATATTATAAAAGATAATTATCAAGAAATAGAGGGGATTATTCCTATCTATAAATTTTCTATAGATGAATACTGGTATACAATGCCTATTGCAATACCTGTAGTAGATTATATAGCTGAAAACAAATTAGATATTGAAGAAATTGTTAAGGGTATGGTTTCTTTATGTGAAACTTTGGAAAAGTTACATGAAAGAGGTATCTGTCATCGTGATATAAAGCCTTCTAATATTTATTATTACAACAATAAATTTGTATTCGGTGATTTCGGGTTAGTTGACTTTCCGGATAATACAGATAACTTTACTAAATCCGATAAAGGACTTGGGGCAATTTTCACTATTGCACCAGAAATGAAGCGGAATCCCAAAATTGCAGATAGTAAAAAAGCAGATGTGTTTTCGTTAGCCAAAACAATGTGGATGTTTTTAACTAATAATGAAAAAGGATTTGATGGAGCATATAATTATTTGGATTCTAGTCACAGTTTACGTTATTTTGAACGATATCAAAATACTCATCTTGTAGAAATAGATGAACTTTTAAAAGATTCTACCGATAACAATCCTGATGTTCGTCCGACAATCAAGGAGTTTAAAGAAAGATTAATTAATTGGATTGATATATATTCTGACATTTATAAAGCTCAAGCCAGTGATTGGAATTTCCTAAATAAACAGTTATTTGGCGCTAATCCCCCAGAATCGTCATCGTGGAGGAATATTAATAAAATTGTTAAGGTTTTAAATATTATTGGTAAAACTCCTGCATATAATCATATGCTTTTTCATGATAAAGGTGGATTAGACTTTTCTTTTGCAGAAGTAGCAGCTGAAGAAAACTGTATAAAGTTGTATGATACATTGGGCTCTTGCTATATAATAAGACCTAAAATATTATACTTTGAAGGGTTTGATGAAAATTATAGATGGAATTATTTCTTGTTAGAATTTGAAGAATTAGATCCTATTCTTAGTGCGGAAGGCTATTTTGATAGTGAATATTTAGTTGAGGATTATCCTGCTCATTATGTTTCGGCCCAGTATGCTCAATATGGTGTTTATGATTATGAAACAGGTAATCCTTTGCCGAAAGGATTTCAAAAAGTATACCGTTATATCAGGGGAAAATTCTTAATTGTAATGAAGAATGGACCGTACAACGGAATAAGTGGAACGTATGATGGAAGACATGGTGATTGTAGCACCAGTGAATTCAGAAATTATATCGAATATATGTTAAATCTTTATTCAAAACTGTATCAGTATATAAAGTGTGATGATGAACTTAAAGATTTATCTGATGAAGAAATCGAAAATAGAATACTAAATTTGAAAGAATTTAATAAAAATCCGTTCAAAAAAGAATTGTTTAGGGAACATGATGTATCTGATAAGAAGAAAAAATATTTAGAACTTAAAAGGAGTAAAGAATATATAAAAAATAATTTTAAAGTTTGGGATTTTGGTGATATGCTTCACATTAGTCCATTATCGAATTCAAAAACTATTAAATTTGCATTTAAATTTTTACCTTCTGGGAATGAATTTTCTTTAGGAGATTTTGAAGAAATAAATTATTATATTTGTACAGATGGACACATAGAAAAAATGAATCCACATTCAGATGAGAAATGTTTTTGCCTTTATGATAGAAAAACTGCCATAGATTTAAAATATAATCTTGAAAAAAGAGTGGCAGAAATTCTTAATCAAAATCATTTAGTAGAATTGGATAAATACGAATCATGTTTTTTAATACAAGCAGTTAGATGTGGAAAGCCGATGCATTTATTCACAAAGCAAGAAGTTGAGAAGGCTATGAGAAATGCGGACGATAGGGTAAATAATCAACTTGTAATTGATGAAAACGGATATGCAAATGTAATAAAGAGAGATGAATTTTCTTATTTATATCCAGTTAGACATGAATCATGGGATTCAGGGAATATGTATGTGGGTAAATATTCAAGTTTATCTACATTAGAAGATGATTATATTTCATCATTGCAAGGGTGGCTATTATATCTAAAAACGGGAAGCACACAGTATATGGATTATGTACATGATAATTGTAATGAAGAAGATTTAATACAAGAAATTATGGCGTATTATCAAAGCTAAATGTTTATCTTATTTACGATGAAATAGCCTAATCAAAAATGCAAGGTCGATAAGATAAAATAGCTATCGAAATCCCATGAAATAAGGATTTAGAAGTTTGTAGGTATATTTGCTAATAGCCTAAGTATCGCATGTTGAGTGCGTAGTGCTGTTGACCAGGGGAGAAACGAGCACAAGTAAGCGCATGGCTTAGGAAAATTTTACTCATATAGTATTTTTCTGAGGTGAAAATTAGTGGGGTCTTATGTTAATGAACATGGTACAAAGATGATGGCAGTATCACTATCTGATGAGGATTGGCGAACAACCGAAACTATAAATTCAAGCCGCTCTGCTGCAGCGTTAGAGCACCAAAATGCGTTATATGAAAAGGAAATCAAGGGGACAAAATGGCGTCAGATTGCAACGCTAATCATTTCTGGCCTATCCTTAATTGTCAGTGTTATTTCTTTGATTCTGGGGTAGTCGATTAATTTGGTGTTATAAATGTCAAAATTCTTTTTTCAAACACGGGAAACCGCTTGCATGTAAGTTAAAGATATTCAGGAGAAATGTCCTGTGAATGATATGGCCCGTATAATTGCATAGAGGCTATTGTGGTTCTACATCCTCCGACAATTCCCCGTCTACTATCGCATTTTGACAAAATATATGATAAAATTAGCCAAACGGGGTGGAGGGTAGCTGCATCGCGGGGGATTTACAGAACAGCGGCAGCTTTATATATCATTACACTGCAAATACGCAAGGAGAGCAAAATCATGGCGTTTGACTATAAAAAGGAATACAGAGAATTCTACATGCCAAAGAATAGGCCGGCTATCGTTGAGGTTCCCGAGATGAATTTCATAGCTGTGAGAGGCAAGGGGGATCCCAATGCGGAGGACGGCGAGTATAAGCGGGCCATCGGGCTTTTATATGGGATTGCCTTTACGATTAAGATGAGCAAAAAGGGCGATCACAGGATAGAGGGGTATTTTGACTATGTAGTTCCGCCGCTGGAGGGCTTCTGGTGGCAGGAGGGCGCAGACGGCATCGATTACGCCCACAAAGAGAATTTTAAATGGATATCAGTCATCCGGCTTCCGGACTTTGTGAAAAAGGCGGACTTTGAATGGGCTATAGAGGAGGCCGCAGAGAAAAAGAAAACAGACTTCTCCAAAGTGGAGTTTATGACCTACCAGGAGGGCCTGTGCGTCCAGTGCCTGCATGTGGGTCCCTATGACGCGGAACCGGCAACGGTGGAATTAATGCATGAGTTTATGGAGAGCCAGGGGTATACCCTTGATATTACAGACAAGCGCCGGCACCATGAGATCTATCTCAGCGACGCCAGGAGAGTGGCTCCGGAAAAGCTGAAGACGGTTATTCGGCACCCAATAAAATGAGGGATTAGAGAAGCGAGTTAATAGGAATATATGGAGGGCGACGGTTGTGGGAGATATGATAGCATACTGCGGACTGGACTGTAAAAAATGCGACGCATATATTGCGACGGCAAATGACGATCAGTCTCTGCGTGAGAAGACGGCGAAACTGTGGGCCAAGCTAAATAACGCGCCTATCCTGCCGGAGCATATCAACTGCCATGGTTGCCGTTCAGACGGAGTTAAAACAGTATTTTGTGAAAATATGTGCGAAATCCGGAAATGCGCTATGAAAAAAGGCGTTTCCACTTGCGGTCAGTGTGCTAAGTTAGAGACATGTTCAACTGTCGGAGCTATTATATCCGGCAACCCTTCAGCCATGGAAAATCTGCGGGGATAAAGGAGAGACGGCATGCTTGACAGAGTACCAGGCACAGAGGACATAACGGCTTTAGTTGGAGAACCTCTATATGACGTGTGGGAAAAGCTGTGCGCTCTAATTGAAGAAAAATACGATATGGAACGAGTATGGAACACAGGCGGTAAGAACTGGGTTTATGAGTATAAATATCGCAGAGGTGGCAAAACGCTTTGTGCATTATACGCAAGAGAAAGATGCGTAGGTTTTATGATTATCCTGGGGAGAGAAGAAAGACTAAAATTTGAAGCTAACAGAGAAAAATACTCAAGAGAAGTCCAGGAAAAATATGACGAAGCACAGACTTATCATGATGGAAAATGGATAATGTTTAAACCAACGAATACGGACGAATTTGACGATTATATGAATTTGTTGGCTATTAAAAGAAAACCAAATCGAAAATGAATAAAACATTGTTAAACGGAATCCCCAGTGAAATACCGGAGGACATTCGCCGCTTTATCTCGACGGCAAATATTTATGATAGTTCCTGCTCTCCTGAAGCAAAAGTATATTTTATTGACAGGGGAGACGGATATTATTTGAAGTGCTCGGGCAAAGGGAAACTGGAGAGAGAATACAGAATGACAGAGTACTTTCACTCCAAGGGGCTTGGCGCCGAGGTGCTGAACTATGCCTCATATGACAGCGACTGGCTTCTAACAACGGCTGTTACTGGAGAAGACGGTACGTATGAAGAGTATTTAAGGAAGCCAGAACTCCTGTGCGATACTGTCGCGTACGAGCTGAGAAGATTACATGAAACCGACTATTCCGGTTGTCCAGTGATGGACAGAACGGGGGAATACCTTGCCGTCGCTGAGAAGAACTACCGTGGGGGAGAATACGATAAGGAGTATCCCTCGGACAAATTTGGGTATCGCTCTGCAAAAGAAGCTTATAGCGTCCTTATGGCGGAGAAAGAGGCACTACAGAGCGACGTTCTGCTTCACGGCGATTATTGCCTGCCCAATATTATCCTTAATAATTGGAAATTCTCAGGGGTTATTGACCTTGGTTATGCTGGGGTTGGTGACAGACACATTGACATCTTTTGGGGAGTCTGGTCTCTTTATCTTAATTTAAAGACTGATAAGTATCGAAAGCGTTTCCTTGACGCATATGGGAGAGACAAGGCATATGAACCGATACTCAGAGTTGTAGCTGCGGCTGAAGTGTTCGGTTGAGTATGCTAAAAAGCCGTATTTTTTGGAAAAGAGGATATTATGGAGATTAAAATTGAAAGAGCCAAAGCTGCGGATGCCAAAGCGATTCTTGATTTTACAAAAGTGTGTGGCGGGGAGACTGATAATCTGAGCTTTGGGGAAAAAGGCATACAGATATCCTTGGAAGAGGAAGAACAGTATATTGCATCCCTTGAGAATTCTGATAAAAATGTTTTTTATGTGGCCAGAGACGGGGAAGAGATTGTCGGAACGGGAAGTTTCTCAGCCTTTCAGCAGGAGAGAATGGCCCACAGGGGCGAATTCGGCATATCTGTGAGGAAGTCCCACTGGAATCGGGGAATAGGTACAAAGCTGCTGGAGAAAATACTTGACTTTGCAAAGAATACGGCGGAGGCGGAGATAGTATCGTTAGAGGTTAGGAGCGACAATAAGAGCGCAATACACCTCTACTCAAAATTTGGCTTTGAAAAGATAGGCACGTTCCGCGGCTATTTTAAGGTTAACGGCGAATTGGTAGATTTTGATATAATGGAACTGTTCTTAAAGTAAAAATCAGTCGGATGCAATAATAGCAACCGACTGATTCTTTAAATACTCATGTTGTTTTTTCAACATATAGATTGGCTTATGCCGCTGGACAATATGTCGATAAAAATATTATGTCTGAGGCTAATCTTCAAAGTCAATACGTTCTATTTTGAATATTACCGGACGTGTGCCGTCGTTACAGCAGGTTATCATGGTATTTTCATCTTTCATCCAGCTTTCCATAATTGAACCTCCGTGCAATCCGGTATATATGTACCTTGAAATGGCGTCCCAGGCTTCGGCGCAGTGGGGACGTGCAGGACCTCCGGCGACAGTATTGGGATCGGCATTTGTTTTTGTAAGTGTGTTCAGGCCCATACGTGAGAAGCTGTCAGGATGGTTTTGCTCAAAGATAAATTCATCGCCTACATTGTAGCAAGGACAGACTCCGGCGTTAGGGTTGACGCAATATTGCTGTTGCAATTCAGGGTATAATTTCTTGTCTATAACGGTGACCTTGACTTTGTGCTTCATATTTACCTCTCCTTTTAATAAAGTTTAATAAAATTCAGAGACTGAGATTTTGATTTGAGAGCGAGATAAATGACATGCTGATACCAAGATACTATTTTGCTGAAGATTTTCGTGCATTTTATAAATATTTCAGTTCGCAGCCCCATGAAAAGAAGAACTTTAAAGTGGGTGAATTTCTATGGCAGCCTGGTGCGCCGTATGAGAAAATCCACTACATAATTTCCGGTGTAGGGATGCACTATGCCGACCATGAGAGCGGAAAGAGGAAAATAATTAGTTTTCATGGTCCGGGCACTGTCTTTCCAGGATATCGCTTGGACGATTTTCATGTGGAGCTTTCTTTGACTACAGTTGCTCTCACGGAGATGGAAGTGCTGGAATTTACTGTTCCGCAGTTTAAGCTGATGTTTGAGACAAATACGAAATTGAGTGAATGCGTGATAAAATGGTATTCCATGTATGTTAATATGCTTCTTTTTGAGACGATGCACCAGACCTACAATCACGCTCGTACGAAATTATGCAATTTGTTGTATCTTCTTACAATAAACAATCCGTCGAGTTTTGGCTCGTCCATATGTATAACGCAAGATGTGATGGCTGAACTTTTAGGTATTAGCCGTATACAGATCTCAAGGGAACTGGCGGTGCTGCGCCAAAAAGGTATTATCGAAACAAGGCGAGGAGAAATTATCATATCGGATTTTCAAAACCTTGCTGCGATGTGTACAGAAGAGACTATTTAGATATTAATATTTTACTTATTATCATTAATTAAGTCTGCTTCAAATGTTACAGATAAAAGGTGAAAGAGATCATAGCTCATTTATTTTGGCAAAATATGTATTTGCGAATAGTGATGCGGTACGTACATTGCCTCTAAATAAAGTAGTTGTGACTGATTTATTGAATTTCCAATTCACAACATTTATGTCAAGGTTTTGCTGGCGGAACGGATTTGGCTGTAGTAGAATAAACTCACGGTGTTTTGCTGGTGAAAAAACATTTTCAATATAATTGCAAATTATGATAGACCGACCGTTTAAACATTGCACAATATAAATAAGGAGGGACAGTTGCATGAGAGCACTTTTTATCGGAGGAACTGGAACTATCAGCGCGGCTATTGTAAAGAGGCTTGCAGAAGAACGCCGTTGGGAAGTTTGGGTACTCAACAGGGGGAAAAGGAGCACTGCTTTGCCGGATGGGGTCCGTCAAATAACAGCCGATATCAATAATGAGAAAGATGTGGCTGAGAAAATTAAAGATCTTGATTTTGATACGGTGTGTGAGTTTATTGGCTTTAAGGTGGAGGATGTAGAGCGGGATTACAGACTTTTCAAAGGCAAAACAAGACAATACATCTTTACAAGCTCCGCGTCTGCTTACCATAAGCCGGCTGTAAATTATCTGATTACCGAGGGGACTACTCTGGCTAATCCTTATTGGCAGTATTCACGCGATAAGATTGCCTGTGAGGAATTTCTGATGCAGAAATACAGGGAAGAGGGCTTTCCAGTCACCATTGTCCGGCCAAGCCATACATATGATGAACGGCATATACCAATAGGAATATGCGGCAAGAAAGGCCCATGGCAGGTCATTAAGCGGATGTTGGACGGTAAAAAGGTGATAATTCACGGCGACGGGACATCCCTTTGGACTCTTACGTTCAACAGCGATTTTGCGATAGGCTACACCGGCCTTATGGGAAATCCGCGCGCTATTGGAGAGGCCTTTAATATAACTGGTGATGAGGCCATGTCCTGGAACCAGATTCATAAGACTATAGCCGATGCCCTTGGAGTAGAACTTCACACCTGCCATGTTTCATCTGAATTTTTAGCTGCGGCTGGGGAGAGATACGGCTATGGTTTTGAGGGAAGCCTTTTAGGAGACAAAACTGACTGTGCAGTTTTTGATAATACCAAACTAAAACGTGTCGTACCAAATATGCAGACAAACATCGGCATTCATCAGGGAATCAGACTGGCGCTTGACTACGCTTTTTCGCACCCTGAAGAGTGCCAGACTGAGGACCCTGAGTTTGACGCCTGGTGCGACAGGGTGATAGAGGTTTTGGACAAAGCAAAGAGCAATGTATGAAAGACTGAGTGAGAACAAAGAGACGCCCATTCAGAATGGCAAAGGAGAAACAGTTTGAAAACATTGTACGTATCAGATCTTGACGGAACGCTGCTCCGCAGCAGCGGCACCATATCTGATTACACATGCCGTATCATAAACGGCCTTACAGACCGGGGAGTTAATTTTTCTTACGCCACTGCCCGCTCTTATATAACGGCAAAGCAGGTTACCCGTGGCCTGGTGGCTAAGATACCTTTGGTAGTCTATAACGGTTCGTTTATAGTTGATAACGCCACGGGTGAGACGATACTGACGAATAGCTTTGACTATTCGGTGGAGAAGGTTTTTCAGGAGCTTTTCCGCCGCGGGATATATCCGGTGGTGTATTCTGTAATCGACGGCATAGAAAGATTTGCCTTTATTGAAGATAAGTGCTCCCAGGGAGTTTTAGACTTCGCCGACACGCGCAGGGACAGAAGAAGAACTCCGGTAAAAAGTACCGAGGAACTGACAGAAGGAGAGTGCTTCTATATAACTTGCATCGATGAACCTGAAAAGCTCCTCCCGCTATATGAGGAATTCAGAAATTCATTTAATTGTGTGTACCAACGGGATTTTTACACAGGAGAGCAGTGGTTGGAGATTATGCCAAAGTGGACCTCAAAAGCAAACGCAGTCATGAAGCTGAAAGAGCTTTTAAATTGCGACAGAGTGGTGGCATTTGGGGACGGCAAAAACGACATAGACATGTTTAAAATGGCGGATGAGTGTTACGCTGTGGCAAACGCTGTTGAGGAGTTGAAAAATATGGCAACGGACGTCATAGCTGCCAATGATGAGGACGGTGTCGCCCGATGGTTGGAGCGTAACTGTTTGGCTGGGCCTGCTTTAATATAGCCGTTCGATAATTTATCGCTGTGGTGACGAACAAGAATTGCCAGGCGATGGATGTGTAAGAATATGGCCTGTTTGATAGGACGCTGGGTGAGAGACGCATTCAAGGCAAGGCCATAGAAGAGATTGAGACGGGGGATGAAAATGTTTATGCAGAATTTTTCACAGCCAGATGGCGTACGGGCGGAAAGATATACTGACTTGCAGTTTGAGACGCTATGCTGGAGCAGATGCCTCGGGTGTATGCTGGGAGGAGCTGTAGGGGACGCCCTGGGATATCCCATTGAGTTTAAAACGGAGGAGATGATCCGGCAGGAGTATGGACAAAACGGTATACAGTCTCTGGAGCAGGCGGGAACTCCGGCTAAGATATCTGACGATACCCAGATGTCGCTGTTTGCGGCGAATGCCTACATCTACTGGGTAAGCAGCAGAGGGAGGTTCTCTGAGATTACCCTGACAGACGCGGTATGGCTGGCCTACAGAGAGTGGCTTGGCACCCAGGGGGATACAAGCCGGATGGATACAAAGTCCCCGAAAATGTGGATTTATACCCAGCCGGGTATGCACGCTGTTAGGGCTCCAGGCATAACGTGCATGGACGCCATAAGCAGCAGCGCTAAAGGAGGTACAGCGGAGCATCCAGTGAACAACAGCAAGGGCTGCGGGACTGTTATGCGCGCCGCCGTATATGGAATTATGGCGGGGAGCGCAAATGACAGACCTGGAGGGCGGACCCCAGCGGCAATGGCCTGGGAGGATGCTGCGCTGACACACGGGCACCCGCTGGCCTGGGGTAGTTCGGCATGGCTTGCCGAGTTTGTTCGGATTGCGGTATATGGTAAGCGGCGGGAAGATGCCCGCATTGAGGACAGCTTAAAACTGATATCAATACCTCGTGAAACAGACCCAAATGGAGAGCTCCGCAGTTTTATCGAGAGAGCAGTCGCACTTGCAAATAGTGAGGATATTTCCGATATAGATGCAATACATATGCTTGGAAAGGGCGCAGTGGGCGAAGAGGCTTTAGCTATTGCGCTGTTTTGTGCAATAAGACACCAGAGGGACTTTGGAGCAGCTATACGTGCTGCGGTGAACCACGGCGGTGACAGCGACTCAACTGGAGCAATCTGCGGCAATATACTGGGAGCGTGGATGGGTAGCGAGGCAGTCGCCAATGCGTTTAACTTGGAGGCGTTGGAGCTGCGGGATGTAATAGAAACTATGGCGCAGAATCTTTTCAGGGCAGCTAACGGGTTGACGCCGGAACCGAGAGAGGATCCCCAGTGGGACAAGAAGTATCGCGTTTAAAATACATTATTGAGATTATCTATACTGCGGCTGATTTTTGAAATCAGCATAGCCTTGGCCCCATCCGCTTTGACGAGGCCGTGCCTGTGCCGTAGTGTCTTTGAAAACTACCGTAGTCTTAATCTGCCTGATAATAAAAAATCTGCACAGCAGGAAAATGCTGTGCAGATTTAAAATACTGTTAATAGTTACCTGAAAAGCACCCAGAAGTATATATATGCCGGTATAACAGCGGCAAAGGTAAATGGAATGCCGATACGGACGAAGTCCCTTGTCTTCACCTCATACCCGTTTTTCCTGAGTATGCCGATACCGGCGATGTTTGCAGAGGCGCCGATAGGTGTGCAGTTACCTCCAAGAGTGGCGCCGGAGAGAAGACCAAAATAGAGAAGGGTTGGATCCACGCCGAGAGTTTCCGCCAGACCGGTTACCACAGGGAGCATTGTAGCCACATACGGTATGTTATCTATAAATGCTGAGAACAGCACAGATGCCCACACTATCACTGTATAGATCAGGAAGAGATTGCCCCCGCTGACCCGGGCCAAAAGATCAGCCACGGCATCTATAACGCCCATATGGGTGATACCGCCTATTACAAGAAAGAGCCCGAAAAGCAGGCCGATGGTCTCAAAATCAATTGCCTTTAATGGTTCGGTTATAGAAGAAGTGCTTTTCGTTTTTATGAATGTATAAGCGATGCCGATTATCATCAGTCCGACGCAGATAAGCCCGTTGGTGATATCCGGTTTGTTAGGTATGAAAGATGCGCCTATAAGCAGGGCGATCATGCCGACTAAGAGCACTGTGGGCACATAGTCGGTGACAACTGTCCGAGGCGCGCCTTTTGGAACTGGGGATTTTTCCTTGCGGAACAGCCAGGCGAGTATGAGTGCTGCGACTATAGCGCCCAGTTCCACCGCGAAGAAAATACCAGGTTTGCCCTGATAAATTATAAAATCCAGAAAGCTCATTCCTGCATAGGAACCCAACATGATGGCGGTGGTATCGCCTACAAGTGTCGCCGCTCCCTGAAGATTTGAGGAAACTGCTATGGCGATTATAAAAGGTACTGGGTTAGTGTTCAGCTTCTTGCAAATCTCAAGAGCAATGGGAGCTACCATAAGTACAGTGGCGACATTGTCAACAAATGCAGAGATAATTCCGGCAAAGAGAGCCAGCGATACAGCGGCCATCTGTACATTTGGGACTTTCTCCATTATCAGATCAGCAAGTAGCGCGGGCATACGGCTGTCAATAAAGAGTTTGACGAGCCCCATTGTTCCGGCTATCATAAGCAGGACGTTAAAGTCAATAGAGGCAAATATCTGGTTGACGGGAAGCATCCCCGTGGCGATGAATATTACAGCTGACCCCAGGGCTATATAGGGCCTGTATTTACTGAAAGCCAGCATCAGTACATAAGTCACTGCAAAAAGAATGATTGCATATACCATAAAACGCACCTGCATTTCAGCCTGGCCTGCGATAATGACTTACAGGACAGCTTCTATAAAATAGAGAGATCTGATATAAAAATATCAGAAAACATGCTGATAATACATTAGTTGGAATTGAAAGTCAATCCGAAAATTTATAAATTTCCAGAAAGCATAAATAAGGCGACACTTTATGTCTGCAGGTATGTGATTTTAACCATGTCCCAAAAACGCAGGGCTGTTTGAGGCAACTGCAGTCTGTTTTGGCAGACAAGAGCAATCTGAGACACAAGCGAATTTTCCTCCAGGGGACGGTAGACTACATGCTCTGCCGACTCTCTTTGCAGTGCTGAAGGGTGCAATAGACCTACGCCAAATCCCTGACTTGCCAAAAGGAGGGTCATGGAGGCGTCATCGTTTACACAAAAGATGTTTGGTATAAGACCGGCAGCTTCAAAAGTTGCCTCGATCACTTTTTGCCAGCGCCTGTAAATTATTAGGGGCGTTGATGCCAGCGTCTTGAGAGTGAGAGGTTTTTCAACTGGCGTTTTAAAATAGGACGGAAGCCCTACAGCGAGGATCTTTTCACGCTGCATATATAATACATCCAGGTCCATGCTTGAAAAAGGCGTACGCACCAGGGCCAAATCTATCTCCCTGTTTTGAAGTGTGTCTAAAAGCTCGTAAGTATTGGCGCTGTGTATGGATAATTTTATATTGGGATAAGCTGAGTGAAAGTCTTTGATAAGATTCATAAAGAGAGAGCCGCGTACAGAGGAAACGACTCCTATACGCAATGTCCCGATAGAGCCATCTCTGAAATCAGTCATCTCCTGCTTTGCGGTTTCACACATGCCGAGTATTTGACTGGCAAGAACATAAAAGTGTTGCCCAGCTTCTGTCAAATATAGCCTTCTCCCTTCGCGCCTGAAAAGACTGCACCCGAGTTCCCCTTCCAGTGAGTGAAGCTGCGATGTCAGGGGAGGCTGAGTCATATTGAGCTCTTTTGCTGCGGCGGTTACAGTTTTTTCTCTTACGACTGTGACAAAATAGTGAAGCTGCCGTATATCCATTGTGATTCACCGATCCATATGTTTTTTATATAATTTTATCAATAACTATATATTTTTCAACTGTATTCTTATGTGGTATACTCTTATTTTGTTGGAGGTGGGCGAGAGAAGATGAGATATTTAATACCATATTTTAAAAAATATAAATTGGAAAGCATACTTGCTCCGCTATTTAAGATGCTGGAGGCGACTTTCGATTTGCTGGTGCCATTAGTGGTGGCAAGGATGATAAATGAGGGTATACCGTCAGGCAGCACAATGTCTCTCGTATGGGATTTTGCTCTGCTGTTGGCTATGGCGCTTTTAGGCATGGGATGTAGCTTTACGGCGCAGTACTTTGCTGCAAAAGCAGCAATAGGGACGGCTGCCGGACTGCGCCATCAGCTGCTGGACCATATACAGGGACTGGATTTTTCTACTGTGGACAAAATCGGCGGTTCAACACTTATAACCAGAATGACCAGCGATATAAACCAGGTGCAAAATGGACTCAACATGTTTCTGCGGCTCTTTTTACGAAGCCCATTTATAGTGTTTGGATCGATGATAATGGCCTTTACTATCAATACAGAGATTGCGCTTATCTTTGTAGCTGCGATAGCCGTCTTATTTGCCATTGTGTTTGGAACAATGGCAATAACATCACCTATGTATAAAAGAGTCCAGAGAAATCTGGACGACGTAACAGAGGTGACTCTTGAGAACCTCAACGGTGTCAGAGTTATAAGAGCTTTTGGACGGGAAGAGAGCCAGCGGGAAAAATTTCATAAGATAAATGCGATGCTCCTGAAGGCTCAGCTTAAAGTGAGCCGTATAGCTGCCCTGATGAATCCGCTTACCTATGTAATCGTAAACGGGGCGATAATCCTTATACTCTGGTTTGGATCTAATAAGGTGAACGGAGGCACGCTTCTCTCCGGTGATATTGTTGCTCTTATAAACTATATAAACCAGATACTTGTTGAACTCGTAAAACTGGCCGATCTTGTTGTCGTGATAGGAAAAGCCATAGCCAGCATGGGGCGCGTTGGGCAGATACTCGACACCAAAAGCGCCATGCTACTTGACGGCACAAGCGTGGGCTGTGATACTGCTGAGGCTGTGAAATTCGACGCTGCCGGAATCCGTTATTCAGGCGGCGGAGAAGAGGCCCTTCTTGACATAACGTTTACCGTGCTAAAAGGCCAGACAGTTGGTGTTATCGGGGGTACGGGCAGCGGTAAATCCAGTTTGATAAACCTTATTCCCAGGTTTTATGATGCGACGTCGGGTTCTGTACAAGTTCTGGGAGAAGATGTGAAGAATTGGGACATTGCGGCTTTAAGGCGTAAAGTGGCTGTGGTAGCGCAGAAGGCCCAGCTGTTTACAGGAACAATCCGCTCCAACCTGCTGTGGGGAGATGAGAATGCTACAGACAGGCAACTGTGGGATGCCCTGGAAACTGCTCAGGCGGCCGATTTTGTCAGAGAAAAGCCCAATGGGCTGGACGAGCCTGTTGTGCAGGGGGGAAGGAACTTGTCTGGTGGTCAGCGGCAGCGCCTTACAATAGCCAGAGCTCTTGTTTCAAAGGCAGAGGTGCTCATATTGGACGATAGCTCATCTGCCCTGGACTATGCAACCGATGCGGCTTTGCGCCATGCAATAAAAAAACTCCCTGGAGATATGACGGTGTTTATTGTGAGCCAGAGGACAAGCTCTATCCAACACGCCGATATTATTCTTGTGCTGGATGATGGGCGCCTGGCAGGGGTCGGACGCCACGAGGAGCTGCTGGAGCATTGTCAGGTATACAGGGAGATATATGAAAGTCAGTATAAAAAGGAGGCGAGCGCATGAAAGGCGGTACAGTAAAGAGAGTTCTGGGGCTTGTAAAACCGTACAGATTTTTAGCTGCTGCCAGCGTCTTCTGTGCACTTGTGAGCTCCAGTGGGCAGTTAGCAATACCTATCCTGTGCGGCTTTGCCATTGACGCCATGATAGGTCAGGGGAGAGTTATCTTTGAATCGGTACTGCATCAGATAATTATTATCGGTTGCGTAACGGCAGCCACTGTTATTGCACAAAGGGTCATGGCGCTTTGCAACAACAAGATGACCTACTGTGTGTGCCGAGATTTAAGGGACGATGTGAGCGATAAACTGCACAGGCTTCCTCTTGCATATCTTGACAGACACCAGTCTGGAGATCTTGTCAGCAGAATGGTGGCCGATGTTGATACGTTTGCAGATGGACTTCTCATGGGATTTACCCAGCTGTTTACAGGAGCTATATCTATTATCGGCACGCTTATAATCATGCTTTGCCTGAATGGAGTAATAGCTTTGGCAGTGGTTTTGCTGACGCCGCTGTCGATATTTGTTGCCAGATTTATAGCCACCAGGACCCACAAATACTTCGTTGAACAGGCGCAGGTAAGAGGAGAGCAGACGGCTCTGACAAATGAGCTTATAAACGGTCAGGGAGTGGTAAAGGCTTTCGGACATGAGAAAAAGAGCCTTGATGACTTTGATAAAGTTAATGAGAAGTTGAGAAAAGTAGCTCTTAATGCCACATTTTTTTCAAGCCTTACTAACCCCAGCACTCGGATGGTTAATAATTTTGTGTACGCCGTTGTAATATTTGTAGGTGCGTTAAATGCTATTTCAGGCGCTATTACTGTTGGACAGCTCAGTTCACTTTTAAGTTATGCCAGCCAGTATGCAAAACCTTTTAATGAGATAAGCGGGGTTATCACTGAGCTTCAAAACGCTATCGCCTGCGCCCAGAGAATCTTCAACCTGTTGGATGAGGACAACGAAGAAGCCGATTGCAGGCAGCCGGAGTCCCCGCAGGCCAAAGGTATGGTCGAGATACGCGACGTGGCGTTCAGGTATGAACCGGAGAGGCCGCTTATAGAGGATTTCTCTTTAAAAGTAGAGCCAGGACAGCGAATTGCTATTGTCGGACCTACAGGCTGTGGAAAAACCACGCTTATTAACTTGTTAATGCGCTTTTATGACGTAGACAGCGGCGGCATATATGTTGACGGCGCAGATATCAGAAAAATGACGCGCCACGATCTCAGAGGACGATATGGAATGGTGCTACAGGACACCTGGCTGTGCACAGGTACTATACGTGAAAATATAGCTTATGGACGGCCAGAGGCTACAGAAGAGGAGATTGTCGCCGCTGCAAAATTGGCTCACGCGCACTCATTTATCCGCAGGCTGCCTGAGGGTTATGACACTGTTATCCGTGAAAACGGCAGCGGACTCTCTCAGGGACAGCGACAGCTGTTATGTATTGCCAGAGTAATGCTGTGCCTGCCGCCAATGCTGATATTGGATGAGGCTACGTCTTCTATAGATACTATGACCGAGGTAAGAATACAGCAGGCGTTTGCCCATATGATGGAGGGAAGGACCAGCTTTATTGTGGCGCACAGGCTTTCTACAATACGTGAGGCGGACGTTATCCTTGTTATGAAGGACGGCAGGATAGTTGAGCGCGGGCGTCATCAGGAGCTTTTAGAGAGAGGCGGAATGTACGCAAAGCTTTATAATAGCCAATTTGCCCCAACATAAATTGGATATGATTAAGGACGTGCTTATAGCGCGTCCTTAACTTTCGGACTGCCGAAAAAGTCCGCAGACCTTTTGATGGCTTTAAAAATGAAGCAATTTTCCCAGGGCGATATACAAATACCGCAGGAAGATCACAGCACGTTTCGCCGAGAACAGCGTCCTTTGTACAATGTGCTGCATTGGCGAGATGTACCAGATAGTGAATTTTATGTACCGGTTAGTGGTAGCAGTGTACTTTTTTTGTACTGCGTGATATAATTATAATAGATTATCTCCGCAAAGTCGGGGCAGCAGGAGGCGGTAATATGGAATTTACAAAAATCACACCTGAAGATATAACCGACAATATGTTTAAGGCTATAAGCAAAGATTGGATGCTTATAACTGCAGGCGGCGCTGACGGATTGAATACTATGACTGCCAGCTGGGGAAGCACCGGACAGCTTTGGGGTAAAAATGTGGCTACCTGCTATATAAGACCCACCAGATATACCTTGGGATTTATGGAAGAGAACGACTACTACACATTGAGCTTTTACAATGAGAAATATAGAAAACAGCTGAATATCTGCGGAACTCAGAGCGGCCGAGATATTGACAAGGTAAAGGCAACCGGTTTTACCCCAGTATATGCAAATTGTGGAGCGCCTTATTTTGAAGAAGCGCGATTGGTGCTGGTGTGTCGCAAGCTGTATGTGGATGAGTTTAAGCCTGAAAACTTTGTAATGAAAAGCATTGACAACTGGTATCCGGAGAAGGATTATCACAAAGTATTCATCGGAGAAATTTTGGAAGTGCTGAAAAAATAATTTTCTGAGAGGTAATTTTGGGAAATAACGATAAAGAGAAAGCCATACTTGTGGGCCTGAGAGCTGACAGTATGGAAGAAGATGAACGGTCCTCGGATGAGAGTATGGAGGAGCTTGAAGAGCTTTTAAAGACAGCCGGGGGCGAGTGCCGGGGGAAGGTGCTGCAATCCAGACCCGCGCCTGACCCCAGGTGCTTTATCGGCGCCGGTAAAGCCAGAGAAGTGCGTCAGTTTATTGAGACTCAGGAGTGCGGACTGGCGGTATTTGATAATGAACTTTCGCCGTCTCAGACGAGGGCTTTGGAAGAAGAGCTGGGAGTTCGGGTATTGGACCGATCGCAGCTTATACTTGACATTTTTGCCAGCAGAGCAAGGACCAGAGAGGGCAGGCTCCAGGTAGAACTTGCCCAGTACAAGTATTTGCTTCCGAGGCTCACCGGTATGTGGACGCATCTTGTCCGTCAGACGGCTTCAGGAGGCAGCAGCCCAATAGGCACAAGGGGTCCTGGCGAGACTCAGCTGGAAACTGACAGACGTCATATAAGGAGAAAGATACAGCGCCTTACGGCAGAGCTTGAGGAAGTTAGACGGGTTCGGAGTACACAGCGCCGGCTCCGTGAGAAAAACGGCTTGCCCGTTATATCTCTTGTGGGATATACAAATGCGGGCAAGTCAACATTGCTGAACAGTCTGACAGGCGCTGGAATACCGGCGAGGAACAGACTTTTCGATACGCTGGATACGACTACAAGAAGGGTCGAACTGGCCCCAGGGAGCCAGGCGCTTATCTCTGATACGGTGGGGTTTATAAGAAAGCTGCCCCACCACCTTGTGGAGTCTTTTAAGGCAACATTGGAGGAGCTGAGGTATGCGGATGTGCTTGTACATGTAATTGATGCGTCCAGTTCTGAACGGGACGCACAGGTAAGGGTGGTTCGTCAGCTGATTGAAGAGCTGGCCGATCCTGAAACTCCGTGTATTGAGGCTTATAACAAATCAGACAAGCTGATATCTCTGGATGATCTGCCCAGAGGGAACAACGTGGTGGCGATATCGGCGAAAACGGGTGAAGGCGTACAGGAACTTTTGGGAATGATATCGAAGGAGCTGGGAAGAGGAAAGCGTAAAGTAGAGCTGCATATACCTTACTCAAGATCTGATATAGTAGGTGTTCTCCACCAGCGCGCACAAGTGTCCAATGTTGACTATAAAGACGAGTTTATAGCCGTAGAGGCGGTGGTGAGTCCGGAACTTTGGGATATGTTACGTCAGTTTGACAGTAGCAGATCATCGCCTTAATGGAAGAGAAGGAAACTCATATGGGAGAGTATATTGTCCCATCCGGATATGGAGAGGACGAATTTACTGAGAAAAGGTCCAGGTTTATTGGACGTGTATGGAACATCAAATCTGAAGAAGAGGCCATTGCCCATATAAAAGAGATGCGGGAACTTCATTGGGACGCATCCCATAATGTATACGCCTACGGATTAAAAAGCGGAAATATAATGAGGTACTCGGATGATGGCGAGCCCTCAGGAACAGCGGGAATGCCCGTTCTCAATGTTTTTAGAACAGCAGGCGTACAGGACTTCTGCTGTGTTGTCACCAGGTATTTTGGAGGCACGCTCCTTGGCGCGGGAGGGTTAGTCCGTGCATATACAAAAGGGGCGGCTATTGCTCTTGAAGCTGCGGGAAAATCTGAAATGCAGCGGCTATTTGAAATAACGGCTATATGCAGCTATTCCCAGTATCAGCGGCTTAAGCCTGAACTTCCCAGGTACAGGGCGCAGTTGCAGGACACTGTGTACGGCGCTGATGTAGAGCTGTCGCTTATACTGCCTCCGGATATGGCAGAGCTTTTTTTGGAAAGGATGAGGGAACTGTCGTCAGGTTCGGCGGTAGCGGAGATTACTGGCCAGGTATTAAGACCAATGCCGCTTACGATGCGCGACAATAGGGAGGACTGAAACCCCGGCGGAGCGTCTCTGCCGGGGCATAGGTATCTTACCTGTCAATATGCAAATTTGCGGTTATGGAAGCTGCTTTTCAAAAAAATAAAAAAATTTTGAAAATTTTGAAGGATTTCTTAGACCTGCGGCGTATAAGTTGAATAGAGAGTAAAAACGATGTTTTTCTCCCAAGGCAGGAGGTAGAATGATGTGCAATGTGCGTTTGGAGCTTGAGGAGCTTGAAAGAGTTCTCGTATGCCCCAGGGGGGTGCGGTCAGCGGATTCAAAGGGAAGGTTGATGCAGGAACCGGAGAGCAGCTGCCGTACCTGCTTTCAACGGGACATAGACAGGATAACTCACTCTAAGGCATTCCGCAGGCTGAAGCAAAAAACACAGGTGTTTTTGGAACCGGAGGGCGATCACTACAGAACTCGGCTTACCCACACTCTTGAGGTTACCAGAATAGCCAGAACTATATCAAGAGCTCTTCGGTTAAACGAGGACCTTACTGAGGCTATTGGACTTGGCCATGACCTGGGGCACACGCCATTTGGACATGCTGGTGAACGGGCTTTAAATGAACTTCTGGCAGATGAGGGCGGATTTCGACATTATGAGCAGAGTCTGCGAGTGGTTGACATAATTGAAAAAGAGGGGAGAGGCCTGAATTTAACCATGGAAGTCAGGGATGGCATATTGCGCCACACGTGCGATCCGTTGGCGAATACGCTGGAGGGACAGGTAGTAAGGCTTGCAGACAAGACGGCGTACATAAATCATGACGTAGATGATGCCATCAGATCAGGGACTCTCCGGGAAGATGAGCTGCCTCGCCAGGTTATGGAAGTTTTAGGCAGCAGATACAGTCAGAGAATAAATACCATAGTTGAGGATATTATATCCTGCGGATGCGAAGGCGATATCCGGATGGGCGAAGAAGTCGGAAGAGCTGTGGATATATTTTATGCCTTTCTCTATGAACGGGTATACAAAAACCCAATTGTCAAAGGTGAAGAGAAAAAAGTTAAGGGTCTGCTCTCTGGAATATTCGACTATTATGTGAAAAACCCTGAGAGAATGTCGGAGGAATTCAGGGAGATAGCCCGACGCGAAGGGGTACGGCGGGCGGCGGCAGACTATGTGGCTGGCATGACGGATCCATATGCCATAGAGGTATATAACAATATATTCGTCCCCATGGCGTGGACGGTAAAATAAATGAACAGATGGGAACTCTGGGGGTGAGAATTTGGCCATTCCTGAGAGATTTTTGGACGAGCTGATAAGCAGAAATGATATTGTTGATGTGATAAGTGAGTATGTCGCACTTACGAAAAGAAGCGGCAGCAATCTTTTCGGACTGTGTCCCTTCCACAGTGAGAAGACGCCCTCCTTTTCCGTTGCGCCGGATAAGCAGATATACCACTGCTTTGGCTGTGGAAAAGGTGGAGGGGTAATAAATTTTATAATGGACATTGAGAACCTGCCATTTAGAGATGCCGTGGCGTTTTTAGCGCGCAGGGTTGGAATGGAAATGCCGGAGGATGATGTGCCAGGTCAGATGCGCTCATATAGAGCCAGACTTCTGGAACTCAATCGTGACGCTGCCAGATATTTTTATGAAAATCTCTCGAAACCGGAGGGAGCGGCAGCTGTGGATTATATAAATAAACGCGGCATATCTGCGGCAATGGTAAAGAGATTCGGATTGGGTGCCGCGCCTGATGGGTGGAATGGACTTACCGGCGCGATGCTTGACAAGGGCTACTCAGCGGGAGAACTTGTGGATGCTGGACTGGCACGGCGTGGAAAAGGCAGAGGAATATATGATACGTTCAGAAACAGGCTGATATTTCCTGTCATAGATGTACGCGGCAGTGTAATAGGCTTTTCAGGGAGAATCTTAGGGGACGGTGAGCCGAAGTATTTAAACTCGCCTGATACACCTGTGTTTATAAAGAGCAAAAACCTCTTTGCGCTGAACCTGGCGAAAAAGTCGAAACGCGGTATGCTAATCCTGGTAGAGGGAAATGTGGATGTGGTGAGTCTCCATCAGGCGGGCTTTGATTGCGCTGTGGCTTCCCTGGGCACGTCTCTTACTGCTGAGCAGGCCAGACTTATAAGCCGGTACACCCAGAATGTTGTTATATCCTATGATTCAGACGACGCCGGCGTAAAGGCCGCGCAGAGGGCCATTGGACTTTTGGAAAAGACTGGCGTAAATGTGCGAGTTTTGAGAATGGAGGGAGCCAAGGATCCGGATGAATTCATAAAGAAAAATGGTCCGGACGCTTTCAGTATATTATTGGACAGAAGTGAAAATCACATAGAGTATAAACTACTTGCTGTTAAGTCAAAATATGATTTGAATACAGATGATGGAAAGATAGGCTTTTTAAAGGAGGCGACGGAATTTCTGGCATCAATACCTAATGCTGTTGAACGGGAAATCTATGGACGGCATGTAGCCGAACTTTCCGGAGTATCGATAGAGGCAATACAAAGTGAAACGGCGAAAGCTGGACGGCGCATCAGCGCCGCCAGAAAAAAAGAACGGGAGAGACAAAATTTAAGGCCCGATATTACATTACAGCCGGCTTCAAGAGAACTGAGATATAATAATCCTGCTTCGGCAGCGGCGGAGGAAGGAGTGATACGTCTTCTTATGATAGATACTTCGCTTTTGAGTGAGACTGGAGGTTTGACCTCTGAGGATTTCACTTCGCCACTTTTGGGTAAGATATTTGAGATGGTGCGTACAAGAGCGGCTGCCGGAGAAGATGTGACAGCCTCGTCCATAGCAGCGATGTTAAACTCTGACGAGGCATCCCAGTTTACGGCTCTTATGCAGAAACCGACTTCGGCGTCCAACGCTATTCAGGCGCTGAAAGATTACATAGATAAAATAAAGACTGAACAGCTTAAAAGCAGCGCCGGCGATAATTTGCTGGCGGTGCGCGAGAGGCTGAGAGAAAAGAAAGGCTTTGGAGGATAAGGATATGGCAGATAATAAGAAAACTAATACTGCACCGGAGGCAGAGAAGATAACGGAACAGCAGCAAAAAGAAAAACTTGAAGAGCTTATAAAAGAGGGTAAAAAGCAGGGAACGCTTTCGGCTAAGGAACTGTCCATATTGGAAGATCTGAATTTGGACCAGGAGCAGCTGGATAAGTTTTACGATACCCTCGATTCTATGGGTATTGAGACAATAGATGAGGAACCTCTTGAAGTCCTGGACGAGGATGAGGCGCCAGGCGCGGAAGAACTGGAGGATTTAGAAGAGATCTCCAAAGAAGAACTTGAAAGCGCCGACGCGTTGGCTGATAGCTTTGCCATAGATGATCCGGTACGTATGTATCTTAAGGAGATAGGTAAAGTAAATCTGCTTACTCCAGAAGAAGAAGTTGAATTAGCCAAGCGCATGGCTGAAGGTGACGAAGATGCCAAAAAACGTATGGCAGAAGCGAACCTGAGGCTTGTTGTCTCCATTGCAAAAAGGTATGTGGGCAGGGGAATGCTGTTCCTGGACCTGATACAGGAAGGCAATTTGGGACTTATCAAAGCAGTGGAGAAATTCAACTATCAGAAAGGATACAAGTTCTCCACCTATGCCACCTGGTGGATACGTCAGGCGATAACACGGGCAATAGCTGATCAGGCGCGCACTATAAGAATACCGGTTCATATGGTTGAGACTATAAATAAAGTTATAAGAGTGTCGCGCCAGCTTTTACAGGAGCTGGGCCATGATCCATCGCCTGAAGAGATAGCGCAGGAGATGGATATGCCTGTGGATAAAGTCAGGGATATACTCAAGATAGCTCAAGAGCCGGTGAGTTTGGAGACTCCCATAGGAGAGGAAGAGGACTCACACCTGGGAGACTTTATCCCTGATGAAGACGCCTCAGAACCTGCGGAAGCGGCCTCGTTTACACTGCTGAAGGAACAGCTTATGGAAGTCCTTGACACTTTAACTCCCAGAGAGAAGAAAGTGCTGGAACTTCGATTTGGAATCCTCGATGGACGCACCAGGACGTTGGAGGAAGTGGGAAGAGAATTCAATGTTACCAGAGAGCGTATAAGACAGATAGAAGCTAAGGCGTTAAGAAAATTGCGGCATCCTTCCCGTTCCAAGAAACTTAAGGATTTTCTAAACTAATATACGATAGAAGACAGATAGAGGATTTAGTCTCCGCATACAGGCGACGCCGGTATGCGGAGATGCCATATGGGGTTGATTAAATGGCGGGTTCAAGAAGGCATAGATATTGGAGAATTGCGGCAATTGTCGGGGTGATAATTGCCTTATTTGCCATCGGCATAGGTGTTTTCTTCATGAATGGGGAGAACAGGGAAAAAGATGTGCTCAACGGAGAACAGCAGGAACCAGAAAGTGAATCTGATTTGAGAGATGAGGAAGCTCCCCATACGGCGGTATCAGACGGAACCAATAATACTGAAGGAGACGCCGATTTAGAGGAGCAGGGAAATGCTCAAGGAGAGGTCCCAGCAGGACAGCAGCAGGGAGAGCCCCTGACAGATACCAGAGAGCGGAAGGCTATGGAGATACTCTCTAAAATGTCACTTGAGGAAAAAGTTGGACAGATGTTTATTGCCCGCTGCCCAGGTGAGAATGCAGTTGAAAAGGCTGCGGAATACCACCTGGGCGGATACATACTTTTTGCATCAGATTTCAAAAACGAGACAGTCGAAAGCGCCAGAGAAAAAATAAGTTCCTACCAGGCTGAGGCCGATATACCCATGCTTATAGGAGTAGATGAAGAGGGCGGGACTGTGAACAGAATAAGCCGCTATCCGGCATTTCGCCAAACGCCATTTAAATCTCCCCAGGAACTATATTTAGATGGGGGGTTAGCGGCGATTGAGCGTGATGCTATTGAAAAATGTGCGCTTCTTTTAAGCCTTGGTGTAAATGTTAATTTTGCGCCAGTGTGCGATGTGTCTCAAGATCCGGAAGATTTTATATATCAACGCAGCTTTGGAAAGGACGCTCAGGAGACGGCGGAATATGTAAAAACAGTCGTTGACGCTATGGCGGATAGCGGCGTTGCGTGTGTACTTAAACACTTTCCAGGATATGGAGATAACGAAGATACCCATACGGGAATAGCCAGGGACAGAAGGCCGATGGATAGCTTTGTGAATTCTGACTTTCTGCCTTTTAAGGCGGGGATAGAGGCGGGAGCTCAGATAGTACTGGTAAGTCACAATATTGTGGAATGTATGGATCCCAACCAACCAGCGTCCATATCTCCCTCAGTCCACAGAATATTGAGAGAACAACTGGGCTTTGACGGAGTTATAGTTACAGATGATTTAGCTATGGATGGAATCCGTGACTTTACCGCCGATGACCAGGCGGCAGTACTTGCGGTGCAGGCGGGAAACGATTTGATCTGCTGTACTGATTTTGAGACTCAGATACCCGCTGTGGTAGAGGCGGTTGAGGCTGGAGAAATATCCGAAGAAAGCATAGACCAGTCGGTGCTGCGTATACTTGAACTTAAAATCGACCTGGGGCTTATAACTACAGAGGACACTGAGCGAGATGAATCTGAAATGAACTGAATATAACAGCAGATACAGCAGCCACAATATAGCTGCTGTATCTGAAGCGTGGTTAAATAAAATGAAGAGTATGCTGAAACAGTTATAAATAGATTACAGACGTTTTATCTCCATTGCACAGTAGTTATCATATATACGAAAACCAAATTTTTCGTAGAAAGGTATCGTCGAGGGATCAGAGGGCATTATTTTTACATAGAGCATATTTTCGTATTTGTGTAGAATCCGCTCCATCAGCTCTTGGCCAATGTGCATACCCTGATATTCAGGACGTACTAACAAGTAGTGCAAAAAGGCCACGGTTTCACCGTCGTCAAGTCCCCGTACAAGACCGATCAGTCTGTCGTCGTCCCAGGCACTTACAACGGTAGAAGAGCTGTTGAGACCCTTGACAACTTTTTCCGGATAGTTACCAGATTCCCAATGCACCGATAAGAATAGCTCTCTGATATCATCTATGCAAAACTCCTTGAGATGTTCGTCATATCGTATCATATCTCTATTACCTCCGTTTTAGGAGAATTTATAATAATCAGGCGCTCATTATTAAGTTTGACCGTTGTATTATAATACTTATATCAGATTGTCGCAATCTGTACATCCATTTTCAACAGTAATGGTTAAGAGGATTACATATGGAGAAGATAATCGAACTGCCGCCTTATAATGTGGCTGTGTTTTCCAGCGGGGAAAGTCCAAGGGCGGTATGCCTTATAGGCAGCTTAGAGGAATGCGACCAGGTGTGGAATAAGTTACAAGAACCAAAACCAACTATTATATCCGTTTCGGGGATGGATTGGAACAGAGAACTGTCGCCGTGGCCAGCGCCTGGCGTGTTTAGAAACCAGGGAGACTTTGCCGGCGAGAGTGATAAATTTCTATGTATTCTTCTGGAAAAGCTGCTGCCGGAAGGGTTAAGAGTATTGGAATATGAGCCGGAATCTTTAGGGATAGCCGGCTATTCCCTGGGCGGCCTTTTTGCAGTGTGGACTCTTTGGAATACCGATATTTTTTCGGCAGTTGCGTCTATGTCGGGTTCCCTGTGGTTTGACAATTTTCTTGAATATGCCAGGGCGCAACGGCCGGTGAGACTGCCTGAACTTGTATATCTGTCTGTTGGCAGTGGAGAGAAAAAATCCAGAAATAAAAGGATGGCCGCGGTAGAAAAATGCACCAGAGAAATGGCCAATTATTTTGAAAACTCAGGATCAAAATGCGTTTTTCGTCTGGAACCAGGCGGGCATTTTAGTGATGTGCCTGAGAGAATAGCCAGAGGCATAGAGGTGATAGCCGGTGAAAGAGAGATACAATAGATTTGTTGTTTTTGATACAGAGACTCCAAACTGGCGCAATGACAGGATATGCTCTATAGGAATGTGTATTGTGGAAGACGGGCAAATTAAAGATGAATTTTATCAGCTTGTGAATCCAGAGTGCGAGTTTTCAATGTTTAATGTCGGCATCCATGGAATAACGCCGGATATGGTAAAAAACAAGCCGTCTTTTCCTGAGCTTTGGAGAAGCATAGAACATATTTTTGATAGCGGTGTGATAGTAGCTCATAATGCACAGTTCGATATGGCCGTTTTGTCTAAATGCCTTCGCTATTATGGCATAAATTGGCGAAGATATAAAAAATATGCGTGTACATGTCAGATGGGCAGAGCTTGTATGAAGGATGTCCCAAATCATAAGCTGGATACATTGTGCAGGTCTCTTAATATCGGATTGGACCACCATAATGCCGGAAGCGACAGTATTGCGTGCGCGAAACTCCTTATCCATTATTTTGAACAGGGCTTGGATATTACTGGTTACTTGAGAACGTATGACCTTTGGAATGGACTGACATTGAAACGTGCCCATTAAAGTGAAGGGTAAGTGAGAGCGGAAAAAGGGCTATACAAATATTTTTTTAGTGATATAATATCCTCTGTTCGCCATTATTAAATAGTTTTTTTACGATACGCTGGGGAATGAAATTCTCTTTTGGCGTGTCGTTTAAGTTTTATGGAGATGGTTATATGAATGATACGAAAGATAGGATAACTTTGTTTGAAGAGACGCCAATTCCAAAGGCCGTGGCAAAACTGGCCGTGCCTACAATTTTGAGCTCGCTGGTTATGGTGCTATATAACTTGGCAGATACATATTTTGTGGGAATGTTAGGAGACCCAGTGGAAAATGCCGGCGTCACATTGGCGGCGCCGGTTCTCCTTGCATTTAACGCGGTGAATAACCTTTTTGGCGTTGGCAGCTCAAGCATGATGAGCAGGGCTCTGGGAAGACGTCACTATGAGACGGCGTATAAAAGCTCGGCCTTTGGATTTTACTGTGCGCTGATATTTGCCCTGCTATTTTCAGCAGGCTGTACGATTTTTAAAGGGCCTCTCCTATCGCTTGTTGGTGCAGACAATACCACGTATGATGCAACTTATGGCTATATGTTCTGGACTGTTACCCTTGGCGCAGCGCCGGCTATATTGAATGTAGTAATGGCATATCTTGTCCGTGCGGAAGGCTCTGCAATGCATGCCAGCATTGGTACCATGAGCGGCTGCATACTGAATATGATTTTAGATCCCATATTTATTATGCCCTGGGGATTTGGAATGAAGGCCGCTGGAGCCGGTTGCGCGACATTTATATCCAACTGTGTGGCGTGCCTGTACTTCTTTGTGCTTCTGTTTATTAAACGAGGACGTACTTTTGTATCGATTAACCCCAAAAAACTCAGCTTTGAGAAGGACATTGTAGTGGGAGTGTGCGCTGTCGGTATACCTGCCTCAATACAGAATCTGCTCAATGTCACTGGTATGACGATACTTAACAACTTTACTGCCGGATACGGTGCAAACGCTGTGGCGGCTATGGGAATAAGCCAGAAAATATATATGGTTCCACAATATGTGTCTCAGGGCATGTCCCAGGGAATAATGCCTTTGGTCAGCTATAACTATGCCAGCGGAAATGCAAAGCGGATGCGTAGCACAGTGTCTTTTGCAAGAAAAGTAGCGTTAATACTTATCGTATCTGTGGCGTCGCTGTTCTTTGCGTTCCCAAGGACTTTTATATCTCTCTTCATGGATAATCAGGAGATTATTGATTACGGATCGAAGTTCCTGAGGGGATTCAGTCTCGGACTTCCGTTTTTGAGTCAGGACTTCCTGGCGGTAGGCGTTTTCCAGGCTGTCGGCATGGGCAAAGAATCCCTTATCTTTGCTGTTCTCAGAAAGGTAGTGCTGGAAATTCCGGCGCTGTTTATTCTAAATGCGATATTCCCGCTTTACGGGTTAGCGTACGCTCAGTTTACTGCTGAATTTATATTGTCAATTGCCGCGGCGGTAATACTCAGTCGGCTCTTTAAGCGCCTTGAAAGCGGAGTTGAGAGACCTCCAGAGGATTGAATATTGGCGAAGTCGTAACTTGCTTTGTCGTTGCGTTGGAAGTAACGCTGAGCGCTGATGAAGTAGTAACCGGATGTGTTGAGCCCTTTGAAAAGTATAATAAAAGTTTAACACGCCTCGCATTTAGAGAAATCAGAGTCATAATTTCTCTGTACACTTTTAAAATGAAAGTAGACACTCACAATGGTGTGGGTGTCTACTTTTTTCATAGAACGATAAGAAGGATGTATGGAAATGGTAAAGTGCAGTTTTCAGAGAAACATATGGGAAACGACTATACAGTAGGCGTACTTACAGTCAGTGTTTACGTGTGATGTCAGGGTTATTGCTTTTTGCGGTTATTTTGTGGTACTATAATCGTATGAAATCTTATAGAAAGTGAGGTGCTTAAATTATGAGTAAAAACAGAGGCGATATAAAATCTGAATATCTTTTAAGGACCTCGGTTGCATTATAAGGTTATTATATGTATTTTTTTTGCCGTGGTTTAATTGACCACGGCTTTTTGCTTGCTTTGATGTAATCTTCTGTTCCTTATAGATGTTCATAAAAGATTGGTTTACCGATTAAGTAATGATAATTTATGGAGGAATTTATGATTTATCTTAGAAAAATTACAGAAGAAAACTTTATTGATGCCTTTAATTTGAAACTTGCACCCAAACAGGAACGCTTTGTTTCACATCCGATTCGCAGCCTCGCACAGGCCTATGTCTATAGGGAGCAGTGCCAGCCTTTTGGAATATATGAGGACGACACTATGGTTGGCTACGTTATGGTAATTTACGATTATGATATTCCTGAATATGATATATGGCATATGATGATTGACGAATCGAATCAAAGACGTGGCTATGGCGGCGCCGCATTGGAGCTGGTGCTCGATTACATCAGATCTAAACCTTTTGGAGCCTCAAATCGTGTGGCATTGACATGCAACCGAGATAATACCCAGGCAATAAAGCTTTACAAAAGCAGAGGCTTCATCGAGACGGGAGCAGCAGATGGAGACGAAATAGAACTGTCACTGATGGTGGAGTAAGAAAATCAGTGCCGCGTAGTTGTGAAGCGTAGAATTTTATTAACCCTTGCCGGAATCTGAGATATTATAATCCTTGCTTAGGATGGCATTCGCAACAACGACCGCGCCCACCCCTATGCCCGTGACAGCCGTCACGCCCGCATATGACTACAGAACCTCCGGCAATTTTCAGGCGCTTACCATTTACCACCATATCGGCCAGTTTGCGCCTGGCGCTGTCAAGGGTTGAACATATACTTGCCCGGGATACGGCCATTTGAGCGGCACACTCCTCCTGAGTCATGCCCTCCAGATCTGTAAGACGTATAGCTTCATATTCGTCAACAGTCAGAACTACTGTGTCTGCATGGCGATCAACACCACAAGGGGCGAACTCCATTGTGCCTGGCATACGGCACACTCTTCTTATTTTGCTGGGTCTGGCCATTTGATCCACCACCTTCTTCTACCTATAAGAATAACACAATTTTAGATAAATTCAAATAAATTTTTGACATAATTCAAAAACAGTTCTTGACTTATGCCAAAAACGATATATAATTTACTTATGATTTATAACCGCGTAAGCGGAAAGGAGCTATTGGTCAATGAAAATTGCAGTGACATATGAGGAGGGCCAGGTATTTCAGCATTTTGGCCATACTCAGGAGATGAAGATATACACGGTGGAGGATGGCAAGGTTACCGATTCCCAGGTCGTTTCTACTGAAGGCAGCGGTCATTCTGCTCTGGCGGGATTTCTAAAAGGACTGGGAGCAGACTCGCTTATCTGCGGAGGTATAGGATTTGGAGCCAGGCAGGCTCTTGAAGAGTCGGGTATAAAGCTCTATGCGGGCGTTTCAGGCAGTGCCGACCAGGCTGTTCAATCGCTCCTTGCAGGCGAGCTTACGTATTCATCAGATGCCACCTGCGACCATCACCATGAAGACGGACACCATGATTGCCACGGAGGAGAGGGACACCACCATGGAGGTCATTGTCATCATGGCCATGGCGGACATGACGGGTGCTGTCATTAATTGCGGTTTTTATAGAAGCTAAACGTAAATAAAATAAATCCGGTGCAACAGCAAACATTAAGCTGCTGCACCGGATTTGTTTTATTAATCAGACGATTCAAAATAATGGGATATGAACGCAAGGAAAACCTGCATCTGAGGTGTGATCCATTTATTTTTGTGGTATAGGATCTGACTGTACATATAAACCGGCGGAGCATCTGTCTTTACAATACAAAGGCGTTTCGCCAGTATTTTTTCCTGAATGCAGAACAGTGGAAGAAAGGATAGCCCTACATCTTTTTCTACCATACGGACTATAGTTTCAGGATTTCCAAATTCTACTATAGGTGAAATAAAAAGGCCGTTTTCTGACAGTAACCTGTCCAGTTCATTTCTGTAGCTCTCTCCAGATTCAGTGAGAACAAATGTCTCCCTTGACAACTGCTCAAGCGGTACTTGACCAGCAAGCTCCCATTTTTCCGAGGCAGACGAGAGAAAGACAATTTCCTCTTTGCGAAGTGTTTTTTGCTTTAACATAGGGTCTATGATTGTATGATTCAGATCAAAGAAAAGATCTACCATGTTGTTTTTTGCACGCTCGACAAGGGCACTTCTGTTTTCTGTATAGACTGTGATTTTAATATTTGGATGTTCCATATGGAACATTGCCAGCAAATCAGGGAGCAGCGCGGTAGCTATGGACTCTATACTGCCTATTCGCAATGTTCCGCCTAATGACTCTGGAGCTGTGCCGTCAGAGAATTTGACTGAAGCGGCGGCCTGTTCACTGAGATTTTGAATCTCATTTGCGTAGAACAGAAATTGCCTGCCCTGTTGGGTAAGCTGCACCGTCCTGCCTGTGCGCTCAAATAACCTGACGCCAAGCTCCTGCTCCAGCTGCTGTATCTGAAAAGACACATTGGACTGGGAGTAACCAAGTTGTTCTGCGGCTTTTGAAAAACTCCGCTCATTTGCCGCCAATATGAATGTACGTATATTTCGAAATTCCATTGGGCACAACCTATCAAAAATATAGATGTATATATAAAAACTATTAGTTTGACTAATATTATCTCCTATGCTACATTGTTTTTCAAGAAGAGTCAAGCAATTTTAGCCATCTGGGAGGTATAAAAACTATGTATGATATGGGCAATTACGAAAATACGGCTATAAATTTTATAAGAGACTATACGGAATTCTCTATGCATTTGCCAGATGGACCGATATCAAAGAAGGCACCGCAATATAAGTTGGAGAAGATACTCCAACAGGGGATACCCGCTAAGGGCAGACCTTTAGATGATGTTGTTGAAGAGCTCTGCCGTGATATAATGCCATACGGGAACCACAATAACCATCCGAGATTTTTCGGATTTATTCCGAGTACGGCCTCGCCCATATCCTGGCTTGGGGATATAATAACCACTGCATATAACCGGCATGCCGGAAGCGCCGATAACCAACCGGCCATCTGGTGCGTTGAACAGGAACTCATAAGGTGGCTGAACAACCGTGTGGGATTTCCAGAAAAGGCTGGCGGTATATTTGTCTCAGGTGGTTCTATGGCAAATCTTACGGCGATGACGATTGCCAGAGACAACCTGCTTGAAGAGTCAGACTGGAGCAGGGGAACCGCTTATCTATCTGATCAGACTCACAGTTCGGTGGAAAAAGGTCTTAAGGTTATTGGAATAGGCAGCAGCAGGATAAGGAAGATACCGACTGACGACCTTTTCAGAATGGACACGCAAGCCCTAAGACGCGCGGTTAAGGAGGATGTGGAGAACGGTTTCATGCCATTTCTGACGATTGCTACGGCAGGTACCACCAACACTGGCAGCGTGGACCCCCTCAGCAAGATACGCGACATATGCAACGAATATGGCATGTGGATGCATGTGGATGGGGCATTTGGGGCTTCAGTGGTGCTCTCTGAAAACTACAGCGACATGCTGGCTGGTATTGAAACAGCTGATAGTCTCAGCTGGGATGCCCACAAGTGGCTTTTTCAGACAGTTGGCTGCAGCATGGTTCTGGTACGTGATCAGAAATATATGCTTAACAGTTTCAGCGTCCATCCGGAGTACCTTAAGGATTTGGAGAAAGACGGCTCCTCAATAAACCCATGGGACCTTGGAATTGAACTGACGCGTCCGGCACGCTGTATAAAACTTTGGCTTACACTGCAAGTTATGGGGTGTCATGCTATCAGCGAAAATATAGAACACGGGATAAGACTGGCGGAATGTGCAGAAAAGAAGCTCAGAGAGAACAGTACAATAGAAATTGTCTCACCGGCGCAGTTCGGAATTGTCAACTTCAGATATGCGCCTGTCGGAATGAGTGAACGTCAGAGAAATATGCTAAACAGCAAGATATCTGAAAAGATCTTGAAAGACGGATATGCCGGCGTATTTACTACAGAGCTTAATGGGAAAAAGGTTCTGCGTATGTGCATCATTCATCCTGAGACAACTTTAGACGAATTGAAGGAGACAATTGAGCTTATAGACAGGTGCTTTACGGAGAGTCTGGAGGAAGTAGGCGGACTTTGGAGAAAAATATCGTAATGAGCAAACGGCGTTTATGCTTAATATTTTATTAAGTGAAATGGTATAGAAATAGCCGCCCGTCTGGGCGGCTATAAAATTTTGAATACCTGCGGCAGATGAAGTGTCTATAAAATAAATCGGAGCAAGCGATACAAAGCTTGCCCCGACGTGGTCGGAGTGGGGAGACTCGAACTCCCGGCATCATGCTCCCAAAGCATGCGCGCTACCAACTGCGCTACACCCCGATTTGATAAAGCCTACATATTATAACCTATTCCATTCCAAGATGCAAGATGAAAATTAAAGAATTTTGTTTGATTTTTATGGCTATTGTGGTACAATGCTTTGGGTGATTTTATGCGAATGAGAAAGAAGCCTAATCTTGTCCCACGCATGGAGAAATGCGAAAGGGTTCTGGAACGGGATCCTGCACGTATGCGAGGAAGCTGGCTAAAAGAATATCGAGAATTCAGCCAGCTCCATCTGGAACTGGGGTGTGGAAAGGGCAGGTTTACGGCTGAGATGGCCCGGGAAAATCCAGAAGTGCTGTTTGTAGCAGTTGAGCGAGTACCCGATGCGATGGTTGTCGCCATGGAGCGAGTGTGTGCCATGGAACTTAATAATGTGCGCTTTCTCGATTTTGACGCCGCCGGATGCCAGGAGATATTTTCCCCTGGAGAGGTGGACAGAATATATATAAATTTTCCAGATCCATGGCTTAAGAAGAAGCAGTTCAAGAGGAGACTGACCGCGCCGTCTTTCCTGAAGATATATAAGGAAATATTAAAAGACAGTGGGGAAATATGGTTTAAAACAGACAATGTCCCATTGTTCCAGTGGTCAAAGGAGCAGTTTGAGGGACAGGGCTGGGAGCTTTTACAGGTAACAGACGATTTGCACGCCAATGGACCGACTGGCGTTATGACAGATTACGAAGCTAAGTTTTATGACCAGGGTATGCCAATAAACAGACTTGTGGCGAAAAGGCCGGGAGATGCATAAGAATGAAGCTGAGATTTATTTTAGCATTGTGGGCGGCAAAGCTGTCTCGCCCTGTTTTGAAGATTACTCGGCATAATGGTACTAATTTCCCAGGTGAGTTAGCACTAAAGATATGTCCGGATTTTTTAAAGTATGTTGCAAAGCCTAAGAGAATAATTGCGGTTACTGGTACTAATGGCAAGACCACGGTATCAAATATGATATGCGATATTCTGGAACTTTCGGGGAAGCGAGTTCTTAATAACAGAGCGGGGTCTAATATAAATTCAGGGATATCCACGAGCCTTTTGACAGGAGCTACCATATTTAACAGGCCAAAATATGATTTTGCAGTTCTCGAAGTGGACGAGCGGTCGTCAAAACGGATTTACCCATATGTTAAACCGGAGCTTATGGTGATAACGAATCTTTTTCGGGATTCAATAATGCGTAATGCCCATCCTCAGTATATTGCCGATTTTCTTACAGACAGCATACCTCCTGAGACAAAACTTGTGCTTAACGCTGACGATCTTATTTCTTCGTCGGTAGCTCCTGAAAATTCAAGAGTATATTTCGGTATAGAGCGCATGGACACAGATGTGACTGAGTGCATAAACCTTATCAATGATATGCGGGTATGCCCTCGGTGCCTGGGGGAACTGAAATATGAGTACCTGCGTTATCATCACATAGGACGGGCGTATTGTGCAGAATGCGGTTTTAGTTCTCCTGCATATGACTACACTGGCGGAGATGTGGACACCAGAAATATGACGATGACTGTCCGAGACAGGAAGGGCAGTGGAAGTTATGATCTGCTGTCTGACAGCGTTTTTAACATATATAACATGGTGGCAGTCGTCGCTCTGCTGCGGGAGCTTGGTATGAGCCACGACGAGATATCCAGATATATGGGAAAGATAAGCATAGTAGAGTCACGCTATAATGAGATGACCGTGGGCGATATTACTTTGGTAATGCAGATGGCCAAGGACAAAAATGCCCTGGCCTGCTCTAGAGCTTTTGACTATGTGACAGAGCAACCGGGAGATAAGGAACTGTTCCTGATGGTCAACTGCCTTGGCGATGAGAAACACTGGTCCGAGAACGTATGCTGGCTTTATGACTGCGATTTTGAGTTTTTAGCGAGACCAGGTGTGGAGCACATAGTCGTAACGGGACCGAGGGGAAAAGACTATAAACTCCGGCTTTTGCTTGCAGGTGTACCGGAGGAGAAAATTGACTGGGCCAGGGATGAGCTTGAGGCCGCAGATCTGCTCAGGCTTGAGCCAGGCAGCAGCGTTTATTTCTTCTACGGTACTGATTCTGTGGCCCTTGCACACAAGGTCAGAGCAAAGGCTATTGAGCATATCCAGGGGGATGACAGATGAAGATAGAAATTTTATATCCTGAGCTGTGCAACCTCTATGGCGATCTTGCAAACGCCAGGTATCTGGC
>CALWYO010000015.1 GCA_944385785.1 uncultured Oscillospiraceae bacterium
GGACAGTCTTATCAAGGCAGTACCAAAGACCTTATAAATGAGCTGATGGAGGACTGATATGCTGGATGTGAGATACTCCACCAGGTTTAAGAGGGATTTTAAAGCCTGTGTGAAGCGCCAGTATAGGATAGAGCTTCTTGAGCAGGTCATTGACACTCTCAGGGTGCCTGATGCCCTACCGCCAAAGAATTTAGATCACAACCTAAGCGGCAATTATGCCGGATACAGGGAGTGCCATATAGGGCCTGACTGGCTCCTTATATATCGCTATGCTAACAATGAGCTACAGCTTTTTAGAACTGGTACACATGCCGATTTATTTGGCATGTAATAATCAATCTAGGATAAACAAATGGCTTAAATCCGTACCCTTTAAAATACCCTTTAGAGCGTTTATTACCATTTACAGGATTTATCTAAATTTTGAACTTATCACCTATAAATCATTTTAATATTCACGGTTTTTTACTGCATTTTATCACAAAATGCCCGTTTCTTAAGATTCAAATCCCTCCTTCCGCGCCAAAGTCCTGGAATCCTTGAACTATATCAAGGATTCCAGGACTTTTTTATTTTTGATATACTCTGTACTTACTTTTGTACTGGTGTGCTCGCTGTTACATTGTTAACGGATAAATTTTACAACTTATCAAAAAATTGTGGGGGAGGCTGAAATAAAACAAAATACCATACGGCATTAGTGACAGCTTAAAACGGTTTTGCATATAATAGTGTGACCAATGTATGGGGAATACGGCGGTTAATACGAGAGTCCGGTGGTGAATAAATGACAGCGGAAAGTGTGCTGGAGATAGCTGCAAGCCAAATAGGATATACCGAGAGTCCTGCAAACAGCAATATGACAAAATATGGAGCGGCATATGGCTGGAATGGAGTACCATGGTGCGTAATCTTTATTTGGTGGTGTTTTAATACCGCAGGTGCGTCTCAACTGTTTTATGGAGGGGGTAAAACGGCGTCCTGCAGACAGTTGAGAGCTTACGCGGTAGAACACGACCTATGGGTTACGTCGGGGTACAGGCAGGGAGATATAGTGCTGTATGATTTCTCAGGTACTGAGGCGACGCCTAACCACGCCGGAATAGTAGAGAGCGTAAGTGGGGATATAATTACTGCAATAGAGGGAAACACGGCTCCGTCAAACAGCGGCAGCCAATACAACGGCGGATGCGTCGCCAGAAAGAGACGCGACACTTCCAAGGTAAAAGTTGTAGGAGCGTATAGGCCGAAGTATGAGGAGGAAGCTATGACAGGTAAGGAAATTTATGATGCTTTGAACGAGTATCTGGCCGGACTGCCGGTGCCGGAATGGGCGGTTAAAGAGCTGAGGGACGCGAAAGAAGCAGGCATTACCGACGGTTCAGATCCTATGGGCCTGGCACTGAGGTATCAGGCGGCCATAATGGCGAAAAGGGCCATGGATGGCAGTAATGGGAATTAACGGATAGACAAAACTGTCGGAAAACCTATCATAATTAATATAAGAATATCCCTACGGAATTTTTCCGTAGGGATATTCTTATATTAGATCGAGGATAATATCGTCACACTCTTTCTCGTGAAAAGTTATTAGCCATTCAATATTTTTCTGAAGTTCAAACCGCAATGAGGAAAAAGCGATATGAGTGTTTTCAGGATGGTCTTCATTAATAATAATCGCTATTGGTCCGTCAAAACCGCCGATAATGCCTATCGAGGCCGCGCAATCGGTATCAGATGGAGAGGACGACTGCTGACTATAGGAGACGGGACGCTTATTATCGCCCTTGAAGCGGTCAGTAACAGAGATCGCGTCTTCAGGGAGATTTGGAGATATTGAGTACGTCATAGATATATAGTTTCTGGGAACTTCAAAACATGGTATAGAAAAAGTTTTATCAATCTCTCTCGGTTCCAGACTCAGTACTTTTAATACATGGTCCGTATTAGTGGACGGGCGTGTAAAAGGTATTTCTTTTCCGATGTCGGCAGTAAAAACAGGTCCGGGAATAGAAACGGGTGTCTGAGATAGAGACAGAGACAGACTTTTTACATTGGGCTTTCGTGTAGTGGCCCAGGGAAATGAATATCGCCAGATTGTCCAAGCGGAGCTGGAGTTCAAACCATAATGGTTGGCAGCATATATACTCTCATCGCTTCCGTTGTGAGAATCGCCGATGCAAGGATTGTAAATAGCAGAATGGCCGTGATAATCCTGCAGCCGCCTGCCGTTTACTACAACGCATGGACGAAACTGAAGATCTAATGGATTTTCTGACTCTATACGCTCCAAATCCTCGGCGGGTATGGAGCTGGTGCTGTCAGTAATAATATCAGACCACTTTGACATAAATGCCTGGATCGCATCCTGGCTGGACTCAACACAAAAATCAATCACCAACCCCTGCCCGCAGAGATATACGGCGGGTATAATCCACTGATGCCCGCACCATGTAAATTCCCTGTCAAGCCTGATTTCAATTCCACGCTTTCCGCGGCTTCCTGCGCGGCCGCATCGGCCATGAAAATCACTTTGGAAATAAACATTCCAATTGTCTCTGAACTCCGACATCTCTTACCTCCAGAAAAAACTATATATATTATTGCAGAAAAATGTTAACAAATCCAGTTTAATGTAAAAAATAATATAATATTTACGTAGACACAGACAATGCGCTTATGTTAATACTGTCCGTAATATGACATAAATAAGCGTAATTGCCCTCTATTTTGTGCTTATTTGTGTCTGTTATGTTAAGAGAAAGACAAACAGGCAGAGCTGTAAAAGGGCTTTAAAGCTGTATAAAATAATTCGATTCAATGTCGCTATATGCCTGATTGCAGTAGATTAAATATTAAAAAATGATGAATTTTTTGTGACAATCTTTATTTTGGTTAGTACAAAGACACGAAAATTTAAATACGCGCTGGTTTTGTATTGACAATAAAGAACGGACTGTGGTAAAGTTCGGTTATCGAGGACGATGACGTTCTTTTGCGGAAGGACGTCATCGTCCTATTTTTGTTTTTGGAGGCGATCAAATGGACAGCGCGATGATAATTGACACCTTGTGGGTATTGCTGGCGGCTATACTGGTGTTCTTTATGAACCTGGGGTTTGCCGCGGTAGAGGCCGGATTTGCAAGGGCAAAGAATACGGTTAATATCCTGTCGAAAAACTTTATCGTGTTCGCCGTATCCTCTTTAGGCTTTATGCTTTTGGGATGGGGACTGATGTTCGGCGGTGATAACCCGTTTGTAGGAACAGAAAACCTGTTCATACTTGGGGGCGCGGATCTTTCCGCCTATGACGAAACCCTGACTTCCAATGTGCCATTCTGGGGAAAATTTTTCTTTCAGCTGGTGTTTTGTGGAACAGCCGCAACTATAGTTTCAGGTGCAGTAGCTGAGAGAATCAAATACGTGTCTTTTATTGTTTTTTCGTTTGTGCTCACGCTGGTTATTTACCCGATTGTGGGGCACTGGATATGGGGCGGCGGCTGGTTGGCCGACATGGGGTTCCTGGATTTTGCCGGAGACTCAGCTGTTCACTCTGTAGGAGGATGGGCAGCTCTGGCTGGAGCGATTATACTGGGGCCACGTATAGGAAAGTACGGAAAAGACGGAAAGCCCAGGGCCATTCCCGGACACAACATGTCGTTAGCCGTAATAGGACTGTTTGTGCTGTGGCTTGGATGGTTTGGGTTTAACCCCGGATCTACGATGAGCTTTCAGAACCCTTCTGATGTTATGCACATCTTGGTGACCACAAATACATCTGCCATTGCTGCGGTTCTTACATCGACAATAGCCTCGTGGATTATGATAGGCAAACCTGACCTTGGCATGACAATTAACGGGTGCCTTGCGGGCCTTGTGGCGGTGACAGGCAGCTGTGCATATGTCACGATTGAAGTCTCACTGCTTATCGGAGCGATTGCCGGCGTTTTGGTAGTTGCCGCTGTTATGTTCTTTGACAAGGTAAAAGTTGACGACCCGGTGGGCGCCACCTCCGTCCACCTTTGCTGTGGAATATTTGGGACAATATGTGTGGGACTTTTCTCCAAGGAAGGCGTAACATCGCTTTCCCATGCCAACGGGCTATTCTACGGAGGCGGATTTGAGCTTCTGGGAATCCAACTTGTGGGCATAGTCGCAATAGGAGCTTTCACATTCGTATCGTCGGCGTTAGTATGGCTTGTTCTGAAAAAGACAATGGGCATAAGGGTATCACGTGAGGAGGAGCTGGCTGGCCTTGACATAGGCGAACACGGCAACGTGGCGTACCCTGACTTTGCTCCTGCCGCAGCCAGCGGAGAACTCTCAGAGGACGATGCGATAACTGCTCCGGCAGTAACGCCGGTGCCGGCGGAGGCCAGGGTGCCTGAGTCTGAGGCAGTACCTGTTGTACACAGGGAGACGCCTGGTGTCAAGATGACAAAAGTGACTATTATTACAAACCAGTCCAGATTCTCACAGCTGCAAGACGCCCTTGAGCAGCTGGGGGTAACGGGTATTACGATTACTAACGTATTTGGACACGGCATGCAGAAAGGCCATCAGACATATTTCCGTGGCGCGCCAGTGGAGACACGGCTGCTTCCAAAGGTGAAAATTGACGTTGTTATTTGTAAGATACCCACCAAGACTCTTGTTGATACAGTTCAGAAAGTTCTGTACACCGGACATGTGGGAGATGGGAAGATCTTTATTTATGACGTGGAGGATGTTGTAAAAATACGTACTGGAGAGAGAGGATATGATGCCCTCCAGGATGAGGAATAATGGCGCTTTTAATGAAAGGGGCCGCAGATTCAATCTGCGGCCCCTTTCATTTATGGAACAATTATAATTAAAGAGAATATCGGGTTGGTACTATTCGGCCGCTTTTAGTGCTTCAGCTGTATTTATCCTGTTAAGCCGGAAATACATGAGGAAGTCAACAAGTATTGAGAATACAAATGTGAGCAGAAGCGATATGGCAAAACTTCTGAATGCTATTTGAGGCGTAAAACGGATAAGATCTACATTAATTGCATTTATAATAAAACTGTTAAGGCCAAAGCCCAGTGGTATTCCTACAAGTGCTCCCAATACGGTAAGCACAATGTTCTCTCTGAGCACATATATAGCCGATTCCCATTGATAGAAACCGAGAACTTTTACTGTGGCGATTTCTCTTAGACGCTCAGTAATGTTGATGTTTGTGAGATTGTATATAACTATGAATGCCAGGGCGGCGGCGCAGACGATGGTAAGCAGGACAATGTATATTAAACTGTCCATCATAGAGCCGATTCTATCGCGCATTACGTTGCTCTCGGATACGTTTATGACGTTATCCATACCCAGGAGAAGCGCTGCGGCGGAACTCTGGTCAACATTGTCGGGCACCGTAAGAAACGCCGTGTTTATCTCCGGTTCTGCACCCGATATTGAGGTGTACGTCTCGGTGGTTATGTATACGTAGTTATATATGTAGTTATCAAAGATACCGCTGACAGTGAATGTCATAACGCCGGTATCGTCGCCGCGGATTGAAAAACTATCGCCCACCTCAAGTTCCAGATCCTGAGCCAGACCTATGTTTATAAGTGCTCCACCGTCTGACGGAAGCTCTAATTGGCCATCCTTCGAATGAAAATCAATAAAGTTCTGAATATTGCTGTCTGAATCAACCACGGTGAGATATCCGGACTGCTCGGAGTTCCCAGCGGACACAGTGGTGGATCCCTGATATGCGTACATGAGATTGTCAGATATTTCTGAGACACTTGATGAGAATTCATCTTGGGCAATATTGTCAACTGGTTCGTCAAATGTGACAGCTATATCGTATAGTGTAACTTCACTGTACTGGTCGTCGACAACGTGCTGTATTGAGTCCCTGATGCCAAACCCTGTTATCATCAGCGCCGTACAGCCGCCAATTCCGAGGATCATCATGAATACGCGGAGTTTATAACGGAACAGGTTCCTCATGGAGACCTTCCACATAAAGCTGAGATGGTTCCAGATAAAAGGTATTTTTTCCAGAAGCACACGCTTGCCTATTTTTGGGGCACGTGGCCTGATAATATTTGCCGGAGTATCTGAAAGCTCTCGGCGGCAGGCCAGCCATGTCACAAGGAGCATAGCGCCGAAATACGCGCAGAACACAATGAGAGAAGTGGGTACACTAAAATAGAAGACTATTTCTGTGGAGAAGTCGTACATTATGGAATAAGCCTGCCAGACCACAGCCGGTATGATCCAGGAGCCTATAACAATTCCCAGAGCGCATCCCAGAACTGTGGCGGTGCCCGAATAAACCAGGAACTTGCTCATTATGGCAAACCTTCCATAGCCTAAAGCCATCAGTACGCCCAGCTGTGAGCGTTGCTCATCCACCATTCGGGTTATTGAAGTAACGCATATCAGAGCGGCTACCAGAAAGAAAAACAGCGGGAATACGGCGGATATGCTGGCTACAATTGTCGTATCGTTGTCGAAACAGCTATACCCCACATTGCTCCAGCGGCCGAGAACGTACACAGATGGGTATTTTATATCGTCTATTTCCGCTCTGGCGTCGTCAAGTTCCGCTCTGGCGTCGTCAAGATCAGCCTGTGCGTCGGCAAACTCCTGATCAGCCTGTGCTTTGCTGTCCTCGTATTCAGCAAGACCGTCGGCGTACTCAGCCCTGGCATCGTCCAGCTCCGCCTGGGCATTATTCAGACGGTTCCTGGTGTCGGCGATGGTGGAATTCAGCTGCGCCCAGCCGTCCTCAACCTCCTGAACGCCGGCGTTATACTCCGCCCAGCCGTCGTCAAGCTGCTGACGGGACTGAGCCAATGTGGCGTCGGCCTCCTCAAGAAGTATTCGGGTTTCCTCCAACTGCTCCCAGGCGGCGTCCAGCTCCTGCTTTCCGGCAGAAAGCTGAGCCATACCGGCGTTATACTGAGCGGCGCCAGAGTTATATTGAGCCCAACCTGAATCAAGGGCGTCAGCGGCGGAGATAAGGGCGGCGCTGTCGGCTGGAACATCTGGGGACATGGCGGACATAGCTGAAAGGGCCGCGTTCACAGCAGCTATAGTCATTTGATCGCCAGCGCGGAGCTGACTTAAAAGAGTTGCGCTGTCAGGGAACATCTGCTGGCCGGTGGATGGGTCCACAAGATAAGAGATGAGGCTGTCCATAAGAGTGTTAAAACTCTGTTGCTGGGCCGTAATGGTGTTATAGGCGCTGGAGAGCTGGGAACCTACGCCGGCAAGATAAGCTGCGTTTTCGTTGTACTCTTCCATACCGGTATTGTATGATTCGAGCCCAGACTGATATTGCAGAAAACCGTCCTCGTATTCGTCAAGACCAGCCTGGTATTCAGCTTCTCCGTCATTTAGCGTTACAAGAGACTGATCCAATTGATCCTGCGCGTCATATAGCTCCTGCCTGGCCTGATCCGAACTGGAGTTCAGCTGCGCCCAGCCGCTGTCTATTTCTGCCTGACCGTCCTCTATTTGAGATAGGGCGTCCTGAAGCTGCGCCCAGGCGTCATCAAGTTCAGCCTGTGCGTCGGCGCGCTGAGTATTGTACTCCTCAAGACCGTCCTGATATTCTGCTTCCCCGTCGGCAAGCTCAGCCTCAGCGTCAGAGACTATGGTGTTATACCTGATATCCGCCCGCTCCTCCGCAAGCTCAGTAACTAACGGTTCCAGTGCATCGGCGGCATCATCATAGCCGCTGCTGTAAGCGTCAGGCATATCCTTCATTCTTATGTAAATTGTGGTATAATAGTCTGTGTTAAAATCCTCAGGTAGTATATATACATATGCGGATATGGTTCCGGCGCCCAGAGAGGTGTTGCCGCGCTCATAATTCATGTAAAGAGGCGATGTTACCCGCCCGACTACTGTGTATTCTGTGACGGCAAAGGTGTCAATAGTGTCCTGTTCATTATCTGAAGACACCGTTATTGTGTCTCCAATTATATACTCCGACTGGCCGTCAACAAGGCACTCTCCTGAGGCATCCGGCATCTCACCCTCTATGAGTTTCGGGAGATTGATAGTCTCAGGAAGCGAATAGAAAGTTATTACAGGCGTGGTACCGTCGTCGCCTTCGACTAAAGCAGCCGCAGAAACAGATCCCTCGGCGGAGAGCACATCTTCAGCGCTTGCAAAGGCCGCTACATCATCGTCAGTAAGGCCAAGAGTTGAAGATATTGAAAAATCAAAAAAGGACTGCTCATCTAAGTAAACGGCGGCAGTTTCTATCATAGCCGGCTGCGATACGCGCAGACCCACAAGAAAACCGCTTCCCAATACGATAATGCCCAGTATCGCCAGGAATCTGCCCGGGGAGCGTTTTATTTCTCTGAAAATATTTTTACGTAAAGATTTCATGGCTCACCACTCGATCTCACTGATAGGCGTTGGATTTTCGTTGATGCTGACGGAACTGACAGTGCCGTTTCTGATTTTAACAACCCTGTCGGCCATAGCTGTAAGCGCCTGGTTATGGGTTATGATAATAACGGTCATTCCGCTTTTCCTGCTGGTATCCTCCAAAAGCTGCAGTATGGCCTTTCCAGTGCCGTAATCCAGAGCGCCGGTTGGTTCGTCGCATAAAAGAAGTTTGGGGTTTTTTGCCAGTGCCCTGGCTATAGCCACACGCTGCTGCTCGCCTCCTGAAAGCTGTGAGGGGAAATTGTCAAGCCTCTGGCCCAAACCGACTTTACGCAGCGTGTCGGCAGCATCCAGCGGATCAGGGCATATCTGAGCCGCCAGCTCTACGTTCTCAAGAGCCGTCAGGTTTTCTATAAGATTATAAAACTGGAATACAAATCCCACGTCGCGGCGGCGGTAAGTGATAAGCCTTTTTGGGGAATAAGAGGATACCTGGTCGCCGTCAAGAGTTATTTCACCTGATGTCAACGTATCCATACCGCCCAGTATGTTCAGAAGAGTTGTTTTTCCCGCGCCAGATGGGCCTACGATAACGCAGATTTCACCCTTTTCAACCGAAAAAGTCACATCATGAAGGGCCTCTATCTCCACTTCTCCCGTTTTATATATCTTTCTAACATTTTCAAATTTTATAAACGGCAATTTCATCACCCCGTAAGCCCGACTTTTCATATATTTGCACAAATCTCTCTATAAAATATTGTAACATTTTCCGAGAATAATAGATGTAAATATTCAATGAATTTACTGAAACAAAACGTGGCTTGAAATTATGATTCGGGACATTTGAGGGTCAAAGTGATGGATAACGGTACAAATTAGAGCCATAAAATCCTTTTGCCTGAATATGGGAATATATCAACAGGAAACCGGACGACTGAGATAAGATAACAGGGAAACAATAGTAGTAATGGCAAGGAGCGTGATGTTTTGAAAAAATTCAAGAGATCGATAAAAGGCGTTTTGTATCTGCTTCTGGGGAATTTTGGATACAGCGTAGCCTTCAATTGCTTTTTTACAGAGAACAATATTGCAGCCGGCGGATTTGGCGGATTGGGACTTGTAATAAACAGCATCCTGCCTGTCTCCACGGGCGTTGCCGTGTTTGTGATGTCTGTTCCGGTATTTATATGGTCGTATATAGTGCAGGGACCAAAATATACGGTTTCGGCACTGGCCTCAACTCTGGCATTTTCGGTTTTTCTGGATGTATTTTCTTTTTTCCCGAATCTCACAGAGGACAGGCTTCTGGCTGCCATATGCGGAGGCGCGCTATACGGCGTGTCGGCATCGGTACTCATTATGGGAGGGGTGTCGGGCAGCGGTACGGATCTGCTGGCAAGGCTTCTGGTGACGCGCTTCCGCCGAATCTCACTGGGCGCAATACTTATGGTATGCGACGGAATTGTTGTAATCCTGTCGGTGATAGCCTTTGGCGACATTGAATCCGGCGTTCTGGCCGTGGTTTCGCTGTTTGTGTTGTCCACGGTGATGGATACGGCAATACGCGGTGTGAACAGGGCGTGCCTTTTTGAGATTATACCCGACGGGCCGGCGGAGGAACTGGCAAAGGAAATAATGGAACTGGGTAGAGGTGTGACGCTGGTGCAGGCGCAGGGGATGTACCAGCGGACAAAACGCGATATGCTGCTTGTTGTTGTGCGGCCCAGAGAAGTGTATGCGGTTAAAGACCTGATCAGGGAAAAATGTCCAGGTGCTTTTGTAATGCTTTTGCCTGCCAATGAGATAATGGGAGAGGGGTTTGACGGTCTGGACGTGACAGTTCCCATGAGGGAAAAAGACAGAAAAGAGTAAGGTGCTCTCAGTGAAAATTGCTTTATATCGGCAGTGAGTTTATAATATTGGTGATACTGATTATGAGAGATTCTAGGTGGTGTAGATTGTATGACTTGGGTATACATAGCCATTGGAATTTTGGCTTTTTTTCTCCTGCTGACGTATGTGGTATATCTCATAACCTTTCGTGGCAGAGTCTACCACGACATAACAAGGACCGGTGAGCTGGACGGAGAGAAGTTTGCACCTTATAAAAAATTGATATTGGACGGCGTGGCCTTCGCCAGAGAAACGCCCTATGAGAACATATCTATCAGAAGCTACGATGGGCTCAGGCTCTGCGGAAAATACTACAGTGCTGAAAATGAAAGGGCTTTGCTGATACTTTGCCATGGCTACCGATCAATACCTGAAAACGATTTCTCCTGTGCAATTGAGGAGTTTCACAACAGAGGATTTGGCATACTCCTTATTGACCAGCGTGCCCACGGGAAGAGCGGCGGACGGACAATGACTTTTGGCGTTAAGGAGCGGTATGATATACACTCCTGGGCCGATTACGCAGCTGAAAGGTTTAAAGGAGAGGACATTATAATCGAGGGAATATCCATGGGCGCGTCCACAGTGCTTATGGCGTCGTCGGCGCCATTTCCTGATTATGTTAAGGGGCTGATAGCCGATTGCGGCTACACTTCCCCTGACGAGATAATCCGACATGTTATGAAGAGGCTGCACCTGCCGGGAATCCTATATCCCATAGTACGGTTTTCCGGCCGCGTGTTTGGCGGTTTTGATATACAGGGGTGTTCGGCTCTGGAGGAGTGCCGTAAGGCCAGTCTGCCTGCGCTTTTTATCCATGGTGAAGGGGACGCTTTTGTACCGTGCCAGATGGGACGGAGAAATTACGAGGCTTACGGCGGCCCAAAACAGATGATAACGGTTCCCAAGGCCGGCCATGGTATGAGCTATGTTGTTGATATGCCCAGAGTTCAGCGGGCCCTGGACGAATTCCTTGAAGGCGTACTGAGACAATAAGCCCAAAACAATAAGCTAACAAGCAAAGCCGCGGGGTATATCCCCGCGGCTTTGCTTGTTAAAAACCTCGTAGAGTTCGCGGCGCGCACGCCGCGAAGAAGTTGAAGTCAGTTTTTCCTGGCGACATGCGCGTCGGGAAAAACACTTCTCGGCCTGCAAACGTGCGAGTCGTCCGCCTACAGCGGACAGCGAGTGCGCTGCAGCAGGCCGCATCCTAATTTGCCGGAAAAGGCGGCAGCCTTTTCCGGCAGTCTAAGCCGCAGGGTTATACCACCCTGCGGCTTTAATAAATCTATATATAAACTGTGTGAGCGTCCTCACTCCAGATTCAACCGGCGCTTTAGATTTACGGCGGTTATAACATAGAATACAGCGCCGGAAATTGCCATGAAGAACATGAGGTATCCGCAGGTAAGATGGAATCTGCCGGACGGCCCTAATGTGTTGTAGAATGGAAGACTCCAGCCCATGGATGTAAACAGGTTAGCTATCAGAGAACTTATAAGTTCCATTGCCACTGTATATACAATGAAAGAGATTACAGACAGGAGCATTTTGTGGTTTGCAAAACCATGTCCTGTTGACAGGGCGGCGTAAAATATGAGACACATGACGGCAGCGGCAAATATGATTATCAAGACCATCTCTATCACAGCCGCAGTTCCGTCAACGGCCTGAGAAGCCGTAAGCCTTGGGAGAGCCTGACGTATTGCGTCTATGAGATCTCGTATATAGCGCATGCGGAGCACTGAAGTTACGCCGGCGGCGGCTATGGCCGCAATAGTGGCCAGGAACCACACTGCCGATACTATGATTTTTGACCAGATAAGTCCGTGAGCTGTTACAGGCAGAGTGAACATGATATAGCCCTCATCCTGTAATAGATTTGAACGAAACCGCTGTACCATAAGAACTATTGACATAATAAAGACAGCCATTATGCCTACGCCGAAGAGTATAAGTGCTATGGTGCTGAGTATGTTCAGCACGGAGCTCTGTCCGGCATTCGGAGAGCCCACCTGCCTCATTGACAGATTAGCCAGTATTGATACCGCCAGCAGTGCGCCGATAAGGGGCAGCATTATCCGCGCGGTAGCCCGAAATTCGTGTTTTATGAGTTTTCCTAACATTTGAATACCTCCCTGAAGAGAGCGTCTACCGATTTTCCGTTGTTTTCACGGATATCGTCCACAGAGGACGTCAGTACAATCTGACCGCAGTTTATGAAAATAACGTCATCTAATACGTTTTCCACGTCTGCAATGAGGTGTGTAGAAATTATTACGGATGCCTCCGGGTTATAATTGCCTATTATGGTGTTGAGAATATAGTCCCTTGTGGCGGGATCAACTCCGCCTATTGGTTCATCCAGAAGATACAGGCCCGCTTTTCGGCTCATCACAAGTATAAGCTGCACTTTTTCCCGAGTGCCCTTTGACATTTGCCGCACTCTCTGCTTCTCATCAATTCCCAGACGGGAGAGCATCTGCCTGGCTGCATCCACATCAAAATCCCCATAGAAGTCCATGTAAAAGTCCATCAACTGCTTTACAGTCATCCAGGTGGCGATGCAGGTTCTGTCGGGGAGATAGGATATGAACCTTTTAGACTCAACGCCCGGCTTATCGCCGTTTATAAGTATTTCACCGGAGGAGGGAGTGAGAAGTCCGTTAGCCAGCTTTATAAGGGTGGTCTTTCCGCTGCCGTTGGGACCCAGAAGGCCGACTATGCGTCCAGGCTCAATAGTCAGACTTATGTGGTCCAGAGCGCATACTGAGCCGTACTGCTTTGTCAGCTCGTTACATTTTAAGATTGCCATGTGCTCCATCCTCCTTCTCAAAGGCTTCAATTATGTCGGCTATCTCCCTGCTGCTGTATCCCAGTCTGTTCATTGATTCCATAAAACTTTTTACGTAGTCTTTTGCTATGGTTTTACGTGTTTCTTCTATCATGGATGTTTCCTCCGTTACATATCTTCCTGATGTGCGCTGGGAATATACAAGCCCGTCGCGCTCTAACTCCGCCAGAGCCCGTTGCATTGTGTTGGGATTTACGCCTGCTTCCACGGCCATATCCCGCACAGAGCGAAGACGCTCGCCTGGGGCAAGTACTCCGGAGGCGATATTCAGCCTCATCTGCTGGACTATCTGGGAGTATATCGGTGCGTTGTCAACGAATTGCCACTCCATAAGGCACCTCCTTATGTATTATTGTATTAAGCAATTAATAAATAATACATCTATTGCTGTTTGTCAATAGGTATTTGAAAAATTTTTTGCATCGCCATGGGGAAGAGAAAACGCCGCTTTAAAAAGCGGCGGGAAATGAATGCCGGCGAAGCCTGGTGGGGGGCCGTCCCGCGGGGATTCCCCAAGGACGGGAAATAGGAGGGATACCATGCCCTCAAGTCATTGCCAATATAAGCGGCTAAGCGAGGTGGATGCAGAAACAATTCAGCGCATGGGATGGGCAGAAACGGAAAAACGCTTGAGGCTGACAAGGCAGCACCCAAGCGTTTTTCCTCCGCCGGTTACACCGGCGGAATTTCCTTCCTAATCAGTTTGTCTCTGCGGCAGCCTCGACAGACTCGGCTATATAGCCTGACACGTCGTCCTTGGGAATACCCAGAGCCACCGCAAGCTCCCCGTAGAGCATATCTTCTGCGCGCTTCATAAAACGCTCATCGATCTGCCCGAGCTTTTTGCCCTTGGCAATAGCGCACTTGCGTTTTAAATACACGTCCTTTATGAGCTTCACAAGGTCGTAACATTTGTGGCTTTGGAAACACTCCTGGTAATGCTCTGTCAGAAAACGCAGATTTCTCGTTTCATATATCTCGCCCTCTATATCCGGTATCTGCTTAATAAGATCCAGTGCCTCCTGACGAGAAATAACTGGGCGCATAAATACGCCGGAATCTACAGGGGTAAACACATGCCCTGTGCGATATAAGGGGGAGAGAGTATAGTAAAGCCGTCCCTTATCTGCTCCAGAGACGGGCGCCGCGCCGACGGATTCCACTCTACATACACCTTCACTACCATAAATAATCAAATCACCAACATCATACATAAATAATACACCTGCCGTAAAAATTCGACGCGAAAGACAATACACACAACTTATTACATATCCCTATTTATTATAACAGAGATTTTGCCCAAAATAAAGTATAAATAGTTGAAATATCTATATTTTTTATAAAAAACAGTACAAAATAGCAAAAAAATCCCATTAATTAATCTAAAGAATATAAAAACAGAGTTGTTGCAATTTTTGCTAATAATATTTATAATAGTAACATGATGCTGATGAAAAGGCCTGTTTTACCTAATTTTTTGGGCTTATTTACTAAGACTATTTGATCGAAACGGAGAGCGGCATAATGGAAAAATATTACGATGTGACTGCGGTAGGGGAATCCCTTATCGATGTTATAGTGAGAAATGACAGGGACACCGGCGGACTAATTATGGAAGGAAATCCCGGCGGAGCGCCGCTGAATGTATTGGCGGCGGCGGTGAAACTGGGACTGGATGCGGCTTTTATTGGCAAGATATCTACTGACGCCTTCGGCAAGTACCTGACGGACACAATTGAGGACTGCGGTATTTCAAAAGAAGGAATAGTATTTACAAACAAAGAGCTCACTACTTTGGCGATGGTGACGTTGGACGACCGTGGAGACAGGAGCTTCAGTTTTTATAGAAACGGTACAGCGGACGTTATGCTGGAGAGCGGCGAGCTGAATACGGGACTTATTGGCAGAAGCCGTGTACTGCACTTTGGCTCTGTTTCAATGACTGCGGAGCCCTCTAAGAGCGCGACACTGGCGGCTGCCAAATATGCAAGAGATAATGGCGTCATGGTGTCTTATGACCCCAACTTGAGAGAGCGCCTCTGGGACAACCTGGATAATGCCAAAAAGGCCATACTTGAGGGAATGAAATTGGCCGATGTTGTAAAAATCTCCGGTGAAGAACTTGAATTTCTCACAGGGGATAAGGATATTGAGCAAGCGGCGCGGGAACTCAGGGATACGTACGGACTGAAACTGCTTACAGTGACGCTGGGCGCTGAAGGCGCGGCCGTGTTGGCAGGAGATACGTTTATCAGGAAACCTACATACAGCAATGTGAGCACTATCGATACCACTGGCGCCGGAGATGCGTTTTGGGGAGCTTTTCTGTACTGCCTTGTGAAATCAGGGAAGAGGGCCCAGGAGCTTGACAGTCAGGAGTTGGAGAGATTTCTTGATTTTGCTAACGCCGCTGGGTCTCTTTCCACCACAAAGAAAGGTGCCATACCGGCTATGCCGGAAAAAGGCGAGATCGAGTCGCTTGTGGAGCAGAGTGTGGAAGGCTGATAGAGTTCTGGCGTTGAGGCAGAGTGTATTTGTTAATAAGGCTTTCATTCAGGCTGACGTGTAGTTATTTAAGGGTTGTTGCACTAAAGACAGTGCATGCCCTTTTCGCTGTGCCGGCGATTCAGGCATGAGGGACGTTTGGCCTGTGGAGAGACTCCGGATATTTTTGGCTATATCACCATAAAAAGTGGTGCAGCCGATATTTGGAGTGTGAGGATAGCAGGTAATAGGAATGGGACTATTGAAAATTTGAGGGAGTGGAGAAATGAAAAAATTAGGCTTTGGACTTATGCGGCTGCCGATCACAGATCAGCAGAATCAGGCCAGCATTGATATGGCGACAGTGGAGAAGATGGTAGATACGTTTATAGAGCGGGGATTTACATATTTTGATACCGCCTATATGTATCACAGCGGCCAGAGTGAGATAGCGGCAAGAGAGGCCCTTGTGAAAAGACACCCACGGGACAGTTTCACATTGACAACAAAACTTCCGGCCATGCGCCTGGAGAAAGAAGAGGATAACCAGCGCATCTTTAACGAACAGCTTGAGAAGTGCGGAGTAGATTATTTTGATTTCTACCTGCTTCACAATATGTCCGAGGATAACTACAAAAAAGCCCAGGCGTGCCACAGCTTCGAGTTTGTCCAGAAGATGAAGGAAGAAGGACGTGTTAGGAAGTTCGGCTTTTCATTCCACGGTAATGCAAAGCTGCTGGATGAGATATTGACGGCGCACCCGGAGGTGGATGTGGTTCAGCTGCAGATAAACTATCTCGATTGGGACAGCGATAACGTACAGTCACACCTGTGCCATGATGTGGCGGTTAAGCACGGCAAGCAGATAATAATTATGGAGCCTGTAAAGGGAGGCGTTCTGGCGACCATCCCCGAGAGTGCGGAGAAGCTGATGCGTGACGCTGATCCGGATATGTCGACTGCATCCTGGGCCATAAGATTTGCAGCCAGCTGTGAAAACGTGATGGTTGTACTCTCAGGTATGTCAAATATGGAGCAGCTGTTGGATAACACCGGCTATATGGCGGACTTCAAACCGCTGACAGATTCAGAGAGAGATGTGTTAAACAGGGTGTTGGAGGAGATAAAAGCCTCCCAGGCCGTACCATGCACGTCCTGCCGGTACTGTGTAGACGGTTGCCCTATGAACATACCGATTCCAGAGTATTTCTCCATGTACAATATTGATAAGATAGCCGTGGACAGGGGTAAGGAGCCTACTCAGGCCAGCAGGTATGAGCATATGTCTCAGAATCATGGGAAAGCCTCGGACTGCATAGAGTGTGGTCAGTGTGAAGGCGCCTGCCCGCAGAATATCAAGATCACGTCTTTCTTAAAAGATATTGCCGCGTTCTACGAGGGGGTAGAGAGATGAAGGTGCTTCTTGTAAACGGCAGTCCCAACAAGGAGGGCTGTACATATACGGCTCTTAGTGAAGTAGCCTCTACATTGAAGCAGGAAGGAATAGATACTGAGATATACTGGATAGGGAAGGGCCAGATAAACGGATGTATGGGCTGCAGGGCCTGCGGCAAATTGGGCAAGTGCGTATATAACGACCAGGTAAACGAGATTGCCGCGCGGCTCCAGGAGTTTGACGGATTTGTATTTGGCTCCCCAGTTCACTACGCCTCGGCAGGAGGCGCTATTACCTCGTTTATGGACAGACTGTTCTACTCCACTGGAGGCGTTATGCGCGGTAAGCCGGCTGCTGCAGTGGCTTCTGCCAGAAGAGCTGGTACTACGGCCACCCTTGACCAGCTCAATAAGTATTTTTTCATCAGCGGTATGCCGATCGTAACTTCTCAGTACTGGAATATGGTGCATGGAAATACTCCAGAGCAGGTTAAGGAGGATAAAGAGGGAATGCAGATAATGCGTACCCTGGGTAAAAATATGGCGTGGATATTAAAGTGCATCGACGCCGGTAAAAATTCTGGGATAGAGCTCCCAGAACGTGAACCCTGGACTCCAACGAATTTTATCAGGTAAGATAAGAGCATTAGATAGAGCAAAAAATAATCTCCCAGGAGTAATAAACCGGACCAGATTGTGCGGACAGAACAAAAAAGCCCATAGTAGGAGATATGGAGTTTTAAGCGGAGAGGCGTTGCGTAAGCGGCGCCTCTCCAGTTTTAAGCTGGATGCGCTCATGGTTGTAGAAGTGGGTATAGCGGTCAATCATCTCGTTGGCCTCAGAAAACGTAGCCGGTTTGTGCCGGTAAATGCACTCTGTTTTGAGGATTGAGAAGAAATTTTCTGCCATCGCATTGTCATA
>CALWYO010000016.1 GCA_944385785.1 uncultured Oscillospiraceae bacterium
CTGCTCGATGTGGTCCATGGTGGCCTCGTCGAGCCGCAGCTCCTCAACCACTTTTTCATCACGCTCAAAGAGCTTGATGGCGTACCAACGCAGGAACTGGTCGTCCACCTTGCCCTGTATGGACTCCTCGAGATGGGCTATGGCGTGCTCTACGCTGCCAGTGAATACTGATGGAAAAGGCCCAACCTTGTGCTGGGCGCCAAGCTGGGCCGCCCGCTCAGCTACTTCCTTTGACCCCTCCCCCTTGAGAGCGGAAGTGGCCATAACGTCGCACCCCAGGGCCTCGCCCAGTTTCCTGGTGTCGATCACGTCGCCGTTTTTGCGTACCAGATCCACCATGTTCAGGGCGATTACCACCGGTATTCCCAGCTCCAGAAGCTGCGTGGTGAGGTAGAGATTACGCTCAATATTGGTGCCGTCCACGATGTCGATTATCGCGTCGGGGTGCTCGGTCACCAGGTAAGTCCTGGACACCACCTCTTCCAGAGTATAAGGGGAGAGGGAGTAGATCCCAGGCAGGTCCTGTATTATTACATCCTTTCGTCCCCGGAGACGCCCCTCTTTTTTCTCGACTGTAACACCCGGCCAGTTTCCTACCCGCTGGTTGGATCCAGTCAGGTCGTTGAACATTGTCGTCTTGCCGCTGTTTGGATTTCCGGCAAGGGCGATTTTAATATCCATTTGCTTTTCCTCCTAAGCTGACTAAGTTAGAAAACACTAACTGTAGATCAAAGAAATATACTGGAAAATCCCTGTGCCCTTAGCTCACCTCGATATTTTGGGCATCGCCCTTGCGGATAGAGAGCTCATAGCCGCGGACAGTGACCTCGATTGGGTCACCCAGCGGAGCCACTTTGCGCACATAGACCTCTGTGCCGCGGGTGACACCCATGTCCATGATACGGCGTTTCAGTGCTCCCTCACCATGAAGTTTGACGACAGTTACAGTGTCGCCGACCTTTACATCCCTGAGCGTCTTCATCTTATCCATCCCTCCTCATATGCCAGTACAAAAATGCCTGGTATAGTTTAGCGCTTCTGAGCCTGTAAACCAGGCGGGAAACCTTAAATCAAGTGCCGACAATAGATGTGATTACTCGACCATGATCCTGCCGGCCATAGCCTTATCCAGCGCCACACGGCTGTCCTTTACTGCCAGGATCATGTTTCCGGCGATCTGCGTCTGGACTGTTACCTGCTCGCCTGTGACGAACCCCAGCTCGGCCAGGTGCTGGCGTACCTCATCCTTGCCTGTTATCTTTACTATTTCTACGGTTTCGCCCGCGTTTGCCAGAGTCAATGGCATCATAATTAGGCCTCCTAAACCGAGACGGTTAGAATAAACTAACCAAAGGACTGTTAAAGTGGTTAGCATTCACTAACCACTCTGGAATATACCATGAGCATATACATTTGTCAATAGGGTACAGAGAAAAAAATAAAAAATTAGACGCATATAACTTTCAAGTGCGGCTTGACCAGATGGGCGATATGTGAGATGATACATAAAACCAAATTTGTACTGGAGGTTACAAGGATGGGAAATTATCTTCTCGCGCCTGATTCGTTCAAAGGCACGATGAGTTCGACGGAGGTTTGCGAGATAATGGAGCGCGCCATACGCTCTGTGGATCCGGATGCCGGGATAGTGCGTGTACCGCTGGCAGATGGCGGCGAAGGTTCTGTAGAAGCGCTCATATCGGCTGCCGGGGGGAAACTTGTTGAGACGACAGCGACTGGACCTGATGGGGCAGTTACTCCGTCCTTTTTTGGCATGCTTGACGGGGGAACAGCTGTGATCGAGATGGCGGCCGCGGCAGGGCTCCCAATGGCCGCAGGCAAAACTGGCGTGATGGAGGCAACGACTTTCGGCGTAGGTGAGCTCATCTCCAAAGCTTTGGATGCCGGAAGCAGGCGGATCCTGCTGGGCCTGGGCGGCAGCGCAACAAACGACGGCGGCTGCGGTATGGCGGCGGCACTGGGGGTGAAGTTTCTGGACAAGGACGGGGAACCGTTTGTACCGGTTGGCGGAAACCTCTCGAGGATAGACAGGATAGACATGTCCGGCCTTGATAAGAGGATCGGTGAGACAGACATAGAGCTCATGTGCGACATAGACAACCCGCTGACAGGAGAGTTGGGCGCGGCGGAGATTTTCGGGCCTCAGAAGGGGGCGTCTCCGGAGGATATAGTTATATTGGACGCGGGGCTTGCCCATCTTGCCCAGGTTGCATTGAGAGATGTGGGATTTGATATGCTGACGCTCCCAGGGGCGGGAGCTGCGGGAGGCATGGGCGGCGGCGCCGCGGCTTTCCTGGGGGGACATCTGAGACGTGGTATTGACCTGGTGCTCTCAGTTTCAGATTTTGCCACCAAAGCCGGAGAAGCTGATCTCATAATAACAGGCGAGGGACGGGTCGATGACCAATCCGCCATGGGAAAGGCTATATCCGGCGTTGCAAGAGGCGCCAAGGCCGCTGGGAAGCCGCTTTTTGTAATAGCCGGCGACGTTAAAAGGGAGGCGGCCGCCCTGTACGAGATAGGCGTCACGTCGATTTTCAGCACGAATCTTCGGGCGGTGCCCTTTGAGAAGGCCAGGCTCACCTCAAAAGAGGATCTGGAATTTGTCACCAGAAGCGTCATAGGCGCCTACATGGCCGGACGCCCATGAAGGGAGAGCACAGTGTGGACAACAGCCTTATAGAGCGTCTCCAGAGGATGATAGACGGGAGCGGGAGGATAGTGTTCTTTGGCGGCGCGGGGGTCAGCACTGAGAGTGGCATACCAGATTTCCGCAGCCAGGACGGGCTTTACAACCAGAAGTATGACTATCCGCCTGAGGAGATAATAAGCAGGTCATTTTTCCAGGCGCACCCCGATATATTCTATAAGTTCTACAGGGACAAGCTGGACTGCAGGGGCGCCCAGCCAAACGCCGCCCACATATATCTGGCTCAACTTGAGCGGGCAGGGAAACTCGCCGCGGTGATAACTCAGAATATCGACGGGCTCCACCAGGCGGCGGGGAGCGAGAATGTGCTTGAACTCCACGGGACATTGCTGCGCAACTACTGCTCCCGGTGCGGCAAATCATACGACAGGGACTACTGCTTTACCGGCGGGGATATACCTCGCTGTTCCTGTGGAGGCGTCGTGCGCCCTGATATAGTCCTCTATGAGGAGAGTTTGGACGAGAGTGTCCTGCTAAGATCTATAGAGGAGCTGCGGGCGGCCGACATGCTGATAGTAGGCGGCACATCACTGGTGGTATACCCGGCGGCGGGGCTCATAAACTACTACTCCGGCAGCCGGCTTGTGCTGATAAACAAGACAAGCACCCCGTATGACTCTGCTGCAAACCTGGTTATAAACGACAGTATAGGCGAGGTGTTCTCACGCCTATACGTGTGAGAAAAGTGAGAAAAAATATAGCAGATATCTTTCCCACGGCGCATAAAGCATGTAACGCTTAACACAATGGAGCGGCTTTAAACTAAAGCCGCTCCATTATGTTTCAAAAGAGTTATAGGTATTTTTAGAAGTTGCATTTACATGTCCGTAAACCCGATATTCACATCCCCGTTATTGCTGGACACGTTCAAAGCCTTATCTCCGCCGGGCTTATTCTCCGGCAAGTTGGTCTCGCCCTTCTTGTACTCCGACTTGATGGTAAAATCATCATAACTTCCCATGACAGATCCGGAGATATCGCCATTTTTGACAGTCAGATCAAGGGCTTCCCCCACATCCAGGGCGTTGAAAGTGATATTTCCGCCGTTAGATGAGAGAGTCACGCTCCCTTTGACCGTGAGCGACGGAAGGGATATATCCTCGTTTGTTGTGGACAGTGTGAGTGAGTCCAAAAGATCATCCGGTACCTGCAGGGATATTTTACGGTTTTCAGCGGCGGGCTTTACCCCGATATAATCTGTCCAGCTTTTGCTGCTTTCACTTGTCATAGTCAGCACATTTCCATCGGAAATGGAAATATCGTAATACTCTTTACTGTTTTCAAAGTATATAATATGGATTTGCTCGTCCTGGGATAACGACACCTCGATCATCCTATCCTCCACATCGATATTGATCCCGTTTACCTGCGTATCCGGTGTATAGCTTTTTTCCTCAAATGGCTCGTCACTACTCGAGCAGCCAACCAGAACAAGACTCACTGACACGAGACACAAAACAAGTGAAATCTTTTTTTTCATTTTAATACCTCCATATTTATATCGAATTTATAATACCAATTCATAGGGCCTCCCGGCTATATCCAGCATTCCTGTTGCCATCTGTCTGAGTTCTATAACCGGATCATTCTTACTGAGAACACCGCTGCCAATTGATTTCCACGGCGCACTGTGCTAAAATGAATTCTAAACCTTTGTGTTACACAAAGGTCAATAGGTGATAAGAGAAATGAAAAAATATTTTTCAGTGGGAGAGGCCGCAAAAGTTGTCCACACGACCAGCGAGACGCTGCGGCACTACGACCGAATCGGACTGGTGAAGCCAAGTAAAAAAGATGAGTGGACGAACTACCGCTATTATACGGAACAGGACATTGTCCGTCTGAATACGGTGCGGGCGCTGCAGCTTATGGACTTGTCCCTGCAAGAGATAAAGAGGGTTTTGGAGTACGATGATCTCGAAAAAATTGTGGACTTTTTAGTTATGGCAGAAAAAAAGGCCGATGAGAAAATCGCGGCCTTACAATACAGCAAATCAAAAATCCAATTGGCAAGAGCGGATTATGAGAGTAAATTG
>CALWYO010000017.1 GCA_944385785.1 uncultured Oscillospiraceae bacterium
GGACGCAATCTACGCAACTGTTCGTGTAAGCGAGTTTAACAATCCAATAGAGGAATGGCGCATACACAACGAGAATCTCAGGATTCGCAAGGAAAAACTCACTGAGTATAACTTTAAATATCTCAAATATAAAAACGCCCTCGGTACTGATCTAACAATCGAGTTGCCTGAAGGCCACTACTGGGACGGAGGACGTTCTCATTCTGCAAAAGGCATTCCCTTTAACGCAAATGTTCCAACTGAAGAGATATTTACCGCGCCAAAGAGAGACGGTACAAATGGGATTGTATATGCCGCAAAACCACTTGTTATAAACGGAGACATTGCCGAGAACTTCTACTTTATTTTTAAAGATGGGAAAATCGTTGAAACTCACGCACAACGCGGTCAAAAACTTCTGGAGTCCGCAATAGCTACAGACGAGGGCGCTTCATACCTTGGGGAAGTGGCGTTAGTTCCATATGATTCCCCTATATCCAACTCCGGAATTCTCTTCTACAACACACTTTTTGATGAAAATGCCGCCTGTCATCTGGCCTTTGGCGATTCCTATCCATGCGTTCAGGGCGGAGCTAAAATGTCTAAAGAGCAGCGCCGTGCCATAGGTCTCAACGACTCCATAATGCATGAAGACTTTATGATAGGCACACCTGATCTCTCAATTACAGGTATTACCCATGACGGTGAAGAGATCTCCGTGTTTATTGATGGTAATTTCGCATTTTAATACCTGCCCAGTAAAAATTGCTATTTCAAAAGCTGCATCTACACATAGTGGGAGGGGCTGACTTTATACCAGCCCCTCCCACTATGTGTAGATATACAAAAGCCTGCACCGTCTCCATCGGCTCTACCTTGTCAACATATAGTACCATATGGCAAACACTTCGCGAAAATAATAATTCGCAGTAAGTACCGGCAGACCGGTGCTGCCGCTGGCCGCAGTAACATTTAAAAGTCCATTGTCCATAGCCATCAATCTGGCGCGCAGCGCATGGTAACCTTCTGTTATTATACAGACATTCCCCTGATAATCCGGCTCCAACCCAAATATTATATCTCTTGAAAAGCGTATATTTTCAAGTGTGCTGTTTGCCTTATCCTCCTTGATTATCCGTTCAGGCTCTACTTCATTTTCCACAAGCCACTGATACATACATTCAGCTTCGGAAATACTCTCACCCGGTCCCTGGCCTCCGGAAACAATAATAACTGTATCTGGGTGCTTCTGGGAATACTCTAATGCCGTTTCCAACCTTGCCAGAAGAGATCTGGACGGCTCTGTCCCATTTACTCCTGCTCCCAGCACTATGGCATACCCTGCATCGATTTCAGACTCAGACTTGGCATCGCTAATTATGCAAGCCTCTGTGACAGCCGCAGCCATAAGGAATAATATCAGGGTGTAGGACAGTATGCGGTTTAATGTCTTTGACAGTTTTTCGTTTTTCGCTTTCAGCATTCTCAATCCCATATACATCAGAGAAACTACTGAAACGCCCAATAATCCCATCCCCAAAAAGCTGTACCCGCTCAGAGCAAATAAAAATATACTTCCAGTAATTGCCGCTATCAGTGCAATGCCAATATACCATATATATTTCTTTAGTCCCTTCATTGAGCCAGTTCCTCCCATCTGGCATACAGATCTTCGAGTTCAGCTTCAATTAACGCTCCTTCAGCCGTCAACTCCATAAGTACTTCATAATCAGAACTGTTCTCCTCTTGAGCCGCCGCGTTTTCCTGAAGTCTTGCCTCAACAGAAGCTATCTCTCTTTCCAATTTGTTTAGTTGCTTTTCTCTTGAATATTGTGGTCTCCTCTTCTGCTGGGCACCCTTGTTATTTTCCTTTTTCTGTTCTTTAGCTACTTCTTTATTCGGTTCCAGTTCCCGTTCCACCAGCATTTTGTACCGTTCATAGCCACATCTGTAATCGCGTATCTGCCCATCGCGTATCTCCCATATCCTGGTTGCAAACTTTGATATAAAGTATCGGTCATGGGATACAAAAAGAAGCGTCTCTCCGTATTCAGAAACCGCATCCTCCACCCATTCTCTTGACACTATATCAAGGTGGTTTGTAGGCTCATCCAGTATAAGAAAATTAATATCGCCTTTCATTATGATGCACAGTTTCAGACGGCTTTTCTCTCCCCCTGACAGGCTTTCCACCGGAGTAAACACGTCTTTTCCTCTGAATAAATAGGCGGCCAGTCGGTCTCTTGCCTGCTGCTGTGTACACTTTCCCTCATCCATCATACATTCAAGTACGCTCACATCTTCATTTTCAAACTCAACAATCTGAGGAAGATATGCGGTTTTAATCGAAGGACCCACGCGTATATACCCAGTGTCAGGATGTTCCTCTCCCGTTATCATTTTAATAAAGGTAGATTTTCCCGTACCATTATCGCCAATCAGAGCTATGCGCTCTCCTGGTTCAACCAGCAGATCTATACTACTGAAAAGTTGCTTTTCACCAAAGGATTTAGATATGCCTTTAGCCACCATCACTTCGTCTCCGCGAAAGTCCTTTTCAGAAAATCTGGCTTTCATCTTTGTCTGAGCTCGGGGCTTTTCTGTAGTATTCATTCTCTCAATACGCTTCTCTATTGAAAAAGCCCGCTTATGAAGCTTATCATTCCCCATAAAGGCCCAAAGGTGCAGCGCATCGGCGGCTTTTTGAAGCTGTGCTATTTTAGCCTGTTCCTTCTCATATTGGCGCAGCTGTTCTTCATATCTCCTCTGTTTTTCTTCTACATAAAAAGAGTAATTTCCACTATAGAACTGCGCCTTCCCATCTTCAATCTCAATTACCCTGGATATTGCCTTATCAAGAAAATATCTGTCGTGGGAAATTGCCAATACGGTACCCTTGAATTTTGAAATCATATCCTCCAACCACTCTGAGGCTCTCATATCCAGATGGTTAGTAGGCTCGTCAAGCAAAAGTATTTCAGTATCTTCCAGGATAAGCCGCGCCAGATTCATCCTGGTACGTTCGCCTCCGGACAGTTGGGAAAATAACTGCTCCCGCTGCCTTTTCGGTATGCCCAAGCCATTGGCAACAGTATCGCGGAACCTTTGCAGTTCATAGCCTCCAAGTCTTAGAAACTCAGAGGACACAAAGTCATAACGTCGCAATATCGCCGGATCATTCTCTCCCGTCGAAAGGCGCTGCTCCAGCTCCTCCATTTCCTTTCCCATTGCCGTCACTCTTCTCTGTGCAGAGCAGAGCACATCCTCCCCTGTATATTCCTCAGGGTACACGGGTATCTGTGACAGGACTCCTATGCGTTTTCCTGGCGCAGTCACCACTTGGCCATCATCAGGAGATAACTCTCCCGTTATTATTTTAAACAGAGTAGTTTTACCTGCGCCGTTTTTTCCCAGGATTCCTATATGCTCACCAGAAGTAACGTCGAAAGTAATGCCTTTCAGGATATCCATTCCCTGCTCAAAGGCTATCCATATATTTTGAACAGATATATCGGTCATCTTTTTACTCCAAATATGTCTACAATTAAAAAGACTGTCCTAAAATTCAGGACAGCCTTTTTAAATCAAGGAGCGTAGGATCACTCATCAGCGTCCTCGTCGTCATCCTCACAATCTTCGCAGCAGCAGTCATCGTCGCACTCATCAAATTCCAGCTCAAGGGTCTCACCGCAATTGGGACATTGAATCACACCAGCGTCCAAGTCATCCTCGTCCAAAGTGAGTTCCTCATTGCAGGCAGGGCATACAACTGAATACTCCTGGTCGTCATCGTCATCGCAGCAATCGTCTTCATCTTCGCCGAAAAGGAGCTCTTCAACATCAGAGAGGTCCTCTGAAACTGCATTTAGGCCGTCATTAAGCTCTTCCACATCAGTCTCTAAATCCTCCAGCCCGTAAGCAAGGTCTTCGAGAACATCTATGATGGCATTTATAACCTTACCCTCGCTTTTCTCCTTGTCAATACCAAGTCCTTCAGCAAGTCCTTTCAAATAAGCTACTTTTTCAGATGCTGTCATTCTCACTGCCTCCTTTACATATCACAATTAAGCAGATAATGCTTTCACTTCATATGAGCAGCAAACTGCTGTTCATCCCTTTGCGCGCTCCAAATATTCACCAGTACGTGTGTCAATTTTTATCTTATCACCAGGATTGATAAACAGAGGAACTTTAACTTCAGCTCCGGTCTCAAGCGTAGCGGGCTTTGTAACATTCGTTGCAGTATTTCCCGCAAATCCAGGATCTGTCTGGGCAACTTCCAGCTCAACAAAGTTAGGTGGATCAACAGAGAATACTTCTCCCTTATAGGAGCTGATCGTGCAGGTCATATTCTCCTTTACAAAACGGAAATTATCTCCCAGTTTGTTCTGATCAACCGGCTCCAGCTCATATGTCTCTGGATCCATAAAATAATAGAGATTACCATCATTGTAGGAATATTCTGCTTCCTTGCGCTCAACAAACGCCTCTTCAAACTTAGCCGTCGGGTTAAAAGACGTCTCAGTAACAGCGCCAGTAATGAGGTTCTTCATCTTGGTACGGACAAAAGCAGCGCCCTTTCCAGGCTTAACATGCTGGAATTCCACCACTACCATCGGCTTGCCTTCATATTCGAAAGTCTTTCCGTTCCTAAAATCTCCGGCGGTTATTGTTGCCATAAAAAATATCCTCCCACAGAGTATTATTCACATACTCCACTTAATTGATGCTTATGCACAGTATTGCTCTTATCATTTTATCGCATGTCCACGGCTTTTGCAAGAAAAATTACGCACAAATAACAATTAGTTCCTTGCTAAGTTCTGTTAAGTTCTCACAACCGTCTTTTGTAACGTATATAACATCTTCAATTCTGACTCCGTATCTGCCTTGAATATATATTCCAGGCTCTACTGAGACAACTGCACCTGCAGGTATTATGTCCTTTGAACGTATAGATGATGTAGGCGCCTCATGCACTTCAATGCCCAAACCATGTGACAGAGAGTGGGTAAAATATTCCCCAAAGCCCGCGGCTTCAATAACCTGTCTTGCAGCCGCGTCAAAATCCTTTCCGCACATATCGGCTCTGGCATAGTCAATTGCCGCAAGCTGAGCCTGAAGGACAGTATCGTAAACTTTTCTCATCTCTTCTGTAGGATCGCCTATGGCTATCGTTCTTGTGGTGTCTGAGCAATAGCCCATGTACATTGCGCCAAAATCCATGGTCAAAAATCCCTTTTGGAGTTTTATATCTCTGGGCTTGCCATGAGGTATGCTCGACTGTGTTCCAGATACAAATATCGGGTCAAATGATTTGTCTTCAGCTCCATTTTTCAGCATCAGACATGTGAGCTCGGCTGCGGCCTCCCGCTCTGTCATGTCCGGTGTAATCTCGCTGAGCAGCTGCTCAAAAGCCTTTTCAGCAATACGCTGAGCTTTTATCATAATCTCCAGCTCTTCCCTGCTTTTCACTGTGCGTAGATCCGTCAGAACTTTCTGTCCCCCTTCAAGTTCAACCGGCAGTTTATCTTTATAGCGCATATAGTCAGCGTATGTCAAGCTCTCTTCCTCTACCGCCAGACGTTTTATCCCATGCTTCTCCAGATAATCTCCAATCTGTGCATAATGACTGTCGCCTGAAGACGACAGTATTACCTGAGCTCCGTCTATCAGCGACGAGGCTTCCTCAAAATAGCGGGCGTCAATAAAAAGCGCCGCATCGCCTCCGGCAGTAATAACAATCTCACCAGCAGATGATCTGAACCCTGTAGCGTAAAACCTGTTTACGTCGCTGGACACAAACAGCGCCTCAAAACCATCTTTTCTAAGTTTTTCACTTATTTTATCAATATTGCCTTTCATCAAATATCGCTCCCTTTTTTTACTCTTCTAAATGGCAGTTCCAACGCATATCTAACCGCCAGTAAAAAATTTGTAAACTTTATCGGTTCAACTAATATGCTCCTTATACCCGCTCCATTAGCCGCAAGCACATCTGTATACACCTGATCTCCGGCAAGTGCTGTGTGTTTTTTTTCAAAACCTGAAATTTCAATCGCCCGCATTATTCCCGCTGTAAAAGGTTTCTTTGCATTTCCAATATAATTTATACCAAGAGCTTCAGCAAATATTTTTGGTCTGCTCCCTCTGTTATTTGACACAATAAAAAGCCGTATGTCAGCTTTTTTCATACCCTCCACCCATTCAGTTATCGCTTTTTCAGGTGACTGAGTCTTATATGGAGAAACTGTATTGTCCAAATCCAGCAAAAGCAGCTTGATCTCCTTTTCATTTAAAAAATCTGTGCTGATATCAAGTATACTCTTAAATTTATAGTCTGGGAAAGGAGAAAAGCTCATAAACATCTCCTAAAATAAATAGTATTTTAACACAGGATACTCTTTCTGCACCTTGCAGATATGAGTGCAATTGTATCACACATAAGGAGAAATGTACAGTTGGCCAAAATCACTATTTTTCTCTCAACTCCAGCAGAAACTGCAGTATCAGCTTCCGCCAGTCGCTATAGTCTGTCCATCATGGCTTACAGAATCGGACGCGGTTTTCATCTATACAGGACTGCGCTGCCTTCAGTAAATCCGCGGATTATGGATGTAGACTGCACAGGTTTTACAGGATATGGACCTCACGAATTACTGACAGCTGAAATTATAGGCGAGTGCATCCATTGTGGCTATTCCGGAGTAAATCTGGGGTTAACCTCAAAGCCTACGCAGCCAATAGTGAGTTTCTGCTCGCATCTCTCTGAAACCTGCCAGCGCCGTGGGATCACACTATACCTTCCTGAGAGTTTTTCATCCCTTTGTCCAGACGCCGTGATAGTTATTTCCGGTCAAAATATAAGAGGCACATATAAGGAATACTTAAGCTCCATGTGCCGTAGATACGGCACTGAGCGACTGGCCCTTGAACTTGAGCGCATTTATACGGATTTTACACTTCCTGTCAGATCTGGAGCCGGTTCTGTCCTCTCTAAGCAGCGTTTTGACGAGGTATGTACTGGATCGTCTTTTTTCTCTGATGCTCTTCTCTCAAATTACACATCATATGTCTCCGGCGGTAATGCACACATCGTCCTGTGGGATGATGGCCAAAGCATAAGCCAAAAACTTTTAGAGGCGGACAATGCTGGGATAAAGTACGCTTTCTTATATTATCCTCACGTTCACGATATACTATCTGAAATCACCGTTTAAAAGTTAGTACCTAAAAATATCGGCGCAGTTTTTCAAATTTCAATTGCGGCAAAACTGGAATCCGCCTTTAAATTTCATCATATGTCGGTCCCATACAGTTGACGGAAGCATCAGTTTATAGTAACCTCTTTATGAAATACAAAACTGAGGAGCTGTAATTATGGATGAAAAATCTGCAATCACATTTACTCCGGAGGCTGGCAATTATCTTATTGTTGTAGATATGCAGAATGACTTTATATCTGGTAGCCTTGGGACAGACGAAGCTAAACTCATAATCGGCCCTGTGATAAAAAAGCTACGCGCCTGGAGCGGAAATATAATCTTTACAATGGACACCCATGGAAAAGACTATCTCGAAACTGGGGAAGGACGTATGCTGCCAGTAGAGCACTGTATTGTAGGCACCCATGGTTGGCAACTCCATCAAGAGCTCCTGCCGATTAAAGAGGAGCGCGGTTTGGCAGTATATCAAAAGTCCACCTTTGGTTCTGTACAAATGGCAAGAGATCTTGCCGCAATAAATGAGAAATCACCAATATCGCAAATTGAGCTCATAGGCTTATGTACAGATATATGCGTCATATCGAATGCGCTGCTGTTGAAAGCGTACATGCCGGATGTGGCGATTTGTGTTGACGCCTCATGCTGCGCTGGAGTAACCCCTGAAAAACATCAGGCGGCGCTTAGCGTTATGGAGAGTTGCCTTATAAACGTAAAAAGATAAACACTGGTCTGTCGCAAAGCGTCCGTGAAAATTACACTGAAGGCAGCTGCCGGAAGCCTCCTTTTCTGAGGGTTCCTGGCAGCTGCCTGTGCTTTATTTCCGGTTGAGCTGACACAGCATTTCGTGGCCTGCCCTTTACTGTGCCGACATCATATCCGTTACATTATCCGCTGTTAAACTTACAAACGACACTTGGAGCTCCTCCGCGTCGCCAATATATCCGTTGAGCCAGTCTAAATACACAGATTCGTCGTAAAGCATCTCTGGGTCGTAGCCCTCCGCATAAATATAGTAGAGAAATCCTGAACCGCTTTTGTCTAACTCTGTTGGAAACGGCGGCAGGACATCAGGATTTTCATCAGACAGCTTCTTATCCCAGGCGTCCACCGAGCCAACGGAGACGTACGTATCTGAGGACGCATCGTAAACATACAGGGTATATGGCCAGAAGTCGCCTCCCCGTCCCTGGTTATGGCCAGCTCCTGCAGTTACTACACCATTGTCGTAAAATGTGAGCATCGGGTATTCCCAAAGCTGGGTATTAGTCGCCCCCTTTTCGTTGTCGTATCCTATGACTATGCCGGCGTGAGCGGCTGTGCTCCCTTGAAGCTGAAGTATTATAAGTTCCTCTGCACCGTCGGCGTCCACGTCAAAAACAGCGAACTCATCGACAGACATATCAGCATCAGGCGCCAACAGGCCGCTAATTTCCGTTCCATCAGGCTGTACCTTTAAGTTCATAAGATTTCTGAGCACAGCGGCGTAAACTTCCCTTGCTGTCATAGTCCCGCTGCACATAATAAAATCCTGGATTTTGCTAAACGCCCTGGACTCGTCCCCTGACAGCAGCTCCCTGTCGCCTGCATAAGACCACAGAAAAGGTTTCTCTGACGGGGCAGGAGTCGTGCCATAGCCGACCCCTGTGTTGTCTGATCGTATGACGCTGGCAGAGAGCTGCCCGTCCACAAGGTCATACTCATAAGTCACACTCTGATATACGCAGTAAAACCCACCGTCAGGGTTTTCCCACAGGCTGGCGTCATCTGCGTAAATTAGGTACTCTGCCCGCCGTATCTCCGTACTGCCGGCACAATACACCGCAAAGCTATCCACAGGACCGTCTCCGCTGTCCCAGGCAGACCTGACAAACAGCTCCTCTACCCCATCGCCATCCGCATCGTAAAGGCTGTACATTGGCTCGCTTTCAGGTTTTGCGAGGCTCTGAAGCTCATTAAGCACCTCATCAAAGCTCTTATAGATCCTATCTTCGCCGGCAGTCTCCTCTGAGAAGTCTGGTACAGTCACAGACGACAAAATTTCCCAATCCACTGAATCGGCTATCTCTTCCAATTTGCTGTCTGTTATTCCAGAGCTGTATCCGCTCATTACGTTCATGGTTATGAAGGCGTTGCTGCACTGGGTTATAATAAGGCTTTTTGTCCCGCTTAACGCCATCAGAAGCCGGTCTCCGTTTTCAGTCGTATACACCCACTGGCTGTAGCCGTCAACATCGCCTATGTTGAGGTAGACCTCGGTAAAACTGCCTTGGACAAATCTGGAGAGCTGATAGCCTATCTCCCCGTCCGGCGTAAAATAGTCCCCATCCAAAGAAAAGCTGCCGTCTTCATACATGTATCCGCTGCACCTTGAATTGTTCGCGTCTGTGAACTCTCCCCCCAGATGTGCTGCCAATTGTTCATATGTAAGTATTTCATTTTTTGTATGGAGTTTCAGCCCATACCTGTCCGCTATCTCCTGGAGCTTATCTGCCATCTCCTGAGTATACACATTATACAAGCTGTATTTTGCATCCACTCCGGTAGGTCCGTTGCCTATCGAAGCAATTATCTCCCCGTCAACGTCATAGTTGTCCACAAAGTTTTTCCATTCCGCCACTGCCATAGATTCCGGACTATCAGCGAATCCCTGTAGTGAGATGTCCTCCTCCTGCTGCTGTCTACTCTGCTCTGTGTCCTGCTCTGTAGCCAACGGAACCGTTTCCTGATGACCGCTATCAAGGACAAAGCTCCGCAGTCCAAGAAAGTCCTGAGAATACGCCGTTATGCACAGTGCCGCAAAAGCACATACAACTGCCGCCACCAGTAAAACTTTCCTATATCTCGTTCTCTTTCTCATATGCCGTATCGCCTCCATATCCACTGTCCCTTGGAAATGGACTTGCGAGAAAGTTTCTTTATAGAATTCCTTAAAGTCCATAGCCATCCTCCTCAACAAGCTGGGATCTGAGCATATTTCTGGCCCTTGCGAGCCTGGTGGTGACCGCAGACTCTTTTATATCCAGCGCGTCAGAGATTTCCC
>CALWYO010000018.1 GCA_944385785.1 uncultured Oscillospiraceae bacterium
AAGACATTAAAAGATTACGATTCTATGGTAGCACTTACTCATTTTAAAGGACACAGCAAGGGTGGATTCGGCGGTTCTAATAAAAACATAGGAATTGGATGTGCCGACGGGCAAATTGGAAAGAAGATGATTCACACAACACCAGGCTCTGACGACATGTGGGACATCAGTTTTGAGGAATTCATGGAGCGTATGACAGAGTCGGCAAAAGCGGCTATTGACTATTTTGGCAAGCACGTGACTTATTTGAATGTGATGAGAAATATGTCTGTATCCTGCGATTGCGAAGGCACGGCTGCCGCGCCTGTGGTGACTCCCAATGTGGGTATAACTGCGTCCACAGACATACTTGCAGTGGACCAGGCTTGTGTGGATATTGTATATGCCATGGATGAACACGACCACCATGACCTTGTTGAACGGATGGAGTCAAGGCATGGGCTGAGGCAACTGACATATATGAAAGAATTGGGTATGGGCAATGACAAGTACCTCTTAGTGGATATTGACAACGGAGATACGATTATTTCCGCGCGTGATGCGGTAAAAGGTGTTGAACCGTTTAAGTCTTAAAGTGAATATCTTCAATTTTAATAATATAAATGGCTGGAAATTTCCAGCCATCTTTATTGTTAAAGTGGTTTTAAAATGTTGTTTTTTAACAAAACTTTGCAAACGTCTTGACAGGCAATTACCGGTATGATAGAGTGAAAAATATGCAAAATACTGAGAAAAGAGGGAATCCATATGCGTGAACTATACATGACAACGGATAACTTTGGAATTGTTGAAACCGGTATGACAATGGAGGAGGAATTCAGTGCAATAGCCGAGCTTGGGTTTGACGGGATAGAACACCACCATCCTGCAACCAGAGAGATGGCTGATTGTCTGAAAAAATATGGCCTTAAGATGATACATTCCGAGCTGCCTTTTGGCGCTCCAGATAGACGCGGCCTTCAGGACGATATAGACATACTCCAGGAGCTGGGAGTAAAGTATGTGGCCGGATATACCCGTGCAAGGACACATGAGGAGGCCCTTCGGACTGCGGAAGAGCTAAACTCGATTGGTAAGAAAGCCCATGAATATGGATTCAAAGTTTTCTTCCACAACATGGCAGCAGAGTTTATATTCGACAGGGGAGAGTATTTAATTGAGACTCTTCTGAAGAATACAGACCCTCTGTATGTTTGTTCTCAGCTTGATCTGGGATGGGTGGTGTGCGCCGGCGCCGATCCAGTGCCGCTGCTGAAAAAATATCCCGGACGCTTTGAACTTATGCACGTAAAACCATGTACGAAGATATACGGTATGAAAGCTGTAATTCCTCTGCCGGCTGCTGATGGTACTCGCTCACCGGAAGCTATGGAGGCGTACGGCCGTATGTTCCACGCCATGCAGGGACCGTTTACAGATCTTGTGCGCGACTATGAGGAGCCGATGAAAGTGGCGGAGAGCCTTGGCTGCAAATGCTTTATCTATGAGAGGGAGCAGTTCTATAAAGATGACCATATTGCCGTTATGAAAGAGGATATTGAGGGCCTGAGGAAGTTCTGGTGACGTCAATACTGCCCTGATAGAGGTGGACTGACCAGGAGTGCTGATTGCTGGGAATTAACAGCTATACATAATTTGTCTTATTATATTGACTGCGGTATCAGAAGGTTTTATATCTTCTGATACCGCTTTTTTGTCGGATTGTATTGAAAAGATAAAAAACGTAAACATCTGTGACGAATGTCTGCTGGCGGCATACAATGGTCATGGGGGAACCCCCGCAAGAAGGAGGACGCAGATGGGAATAACAAACTCAAACAAGGTAGTAAACGCCAGTAGAATAGACTGCGACGGGTCGCTTCTGGTAACATTGTCTATTACCGCAGCGCCGGATATAATTGCAAATCCAACAGATATTGTTCTGATGCTTGATCGCTCAGGAAGCATGACTGGCACTCCGCTTTCAAATATGAAAACTGGTGCCAAAACATTTATTGATATTATTGCCGAGGCCACCGGTGGAACAGCCTCTGGAGAGATTGGCTCAGGCAGCGGAATAGGCATAGTGAGTTTTGCCTCAACAGCCACTGATGATACCCAGATAATAACTTCAGTGGATACGCTTAAGAATGCTGTAGACTCTTTGACTGCAGGCGGTAATACAAATCACGCCGATGCTTTTTCAAAGGCCATGGGACTTTTTGACCCGCAGTCAAATAATGTAAAAGTAATTGTGATGTTTACAGACGGGAACACAACTGTGGGACTTCCACCAGCGCCAGTAGCAGAACAGGCAAAAGCTCAGGGGATAATAATATACTGTATCGGGCTTATCGGTTCTGACGGACTCGACGTAGATGCGCTGAACCAGTGGGCGACTGCGCCTGCTGCCGCGCACGTTGCAGTGACGCCCGACGCGGCAGACCTGGAGGAGCTTTTTAAGGAGCTGGCAGAGAATATCACAAAACCCGGGGCAACAAATATTGTGATAAATGAAATAGTCAATCCTGACTTTGTGATCACCAGCGTACAAAACCCCAATTATGGTACTGCCACAATGTTAAACTCCACTTCGCTCAGATGGAATATACCACAACTTGGAGTTTCCGCCAGTGAAAGCGCCCAACTTGAGTTCTATATCAGGCATAACTCACAGAACCCTGGAACGAAAAAAGTAAACCAATCGATCACCTATCAGGATGAGGAAGGCAACGTGGTGAGCTTCCCCGATCCCACCGTATCTGTTGAGTGTGACATTGTAGTAAATCCGGAGGAATGTCCGATTCCGGTAGATCTAAGCGTGGAGGGCTGCTCTGATGCAGTGCTTGTGGATATGGGAGACACTTACCTTGAGTCGCTGGGAAGAATAATCCAGATGGATGTGAAGATCAAGAACGTCTGTCCAGGGAAGAGAGTGGCGCTGGCGGCTATACTCACAGAGGTAGACGCAGACGGTATGGAGTACCAGCGAGGCATGAAGGCGATGACGATCCCCGCACACAATTATTCTACGTGCAGAGATGTCCTTGTAAAATGTATTAAATTCGTAGTGCCGGAAGATCTGGACGTATCCGGAAGCTCCACAACCGCCATGTGCAATCAGAGAAACTTTAAAGCCAGATTTATAGCTCATAATATAGACACAGATTATCGTTGCTGCGAGTATGAGCTCACTTTATAATTAAAGCCACCGCATTAAGCGGTGGTACATAGCAGCAATAAAAAACCTCCTCCTGAGGCCCAGGAGGAGATCTGATATCAAATTAAAATTTTACGGTTCTGCTTGGAGCGGTAAAAGAGGAAAATGTAGCTTCTGCGTCCTTCAGATAATAGATAATGGTATTGCCGTCCCCAGGAGCATAGTTTTTACGGAGATTGGGATGTGCGTCCAGCATATGTTCCTGTGCCTCGATGCGTGGATCTTCAACAAATGTCGCAGCAACCCGCAGCCAGGTGCCGGATTCAGCATCGAAGGCGCAGATTTCACCTTTGGGATTTTCCTTAAGCTGATGGGAAACCGGCTTTGAGGCGCCAGTCTGGATACGCAGGGTGCCGTCAAAAATATCTACAGTACCAAATGGACGTACCCTGGCCTGACCGTTTTCACATGTGGCAAGATAATATGTCTTGCATTTTTTCAAAAAATCATAAACTTCCTGCATTTTCAAGCCTCCTTATTTTACGGAATAGATCCGCTTTTCTGATGTAACTATTATTATATCATGGGGCCGCTGTTAAGCCAATACAGAAAAGAATATTTATCCATTTGAATACCGTTCCAGGAAATGCCTGGTACGTTCTTCCTGAGGATTCTCTATCACCTGCGATGGCGGTCCCTGCTCAACGATAATACCGCCGTCCATGAATATAACGTAATCTGCCACATCCCGCGCAAAGGCCATCTCGTGAGTGACTATAACCATGGTGGTCTCTTTGTCTGCAAGTCCTTTTATAACCTTGAGGACCTCGCCTGTCAGCTCAGGATCCAACGCCGAGGTGGGCTCGTCAAAACACAGTATATCCGGACCCATGGCCAGCGCCCTGGCTATGGCAACACGCTGCTGCTGACCTCCTGAGAGCTGGTGGGGGTAGTTTTCCATCTTGTCGCCCAGGCCAACCTGTCTTAATAGTTCCTCACCCTGCGCGTGTATTTGCTCGAGTATTTGCCGTTTGTTCGCCTTGTAATCCGGCCGCTCTTTTGACAACAGCTCCTTTGCCAGAGTCACGTTTTTCAGAGCTGTGTACTGTGGGAAGAGATTAAAACTTTGGAACACAAGCCCGAAGTGAAGCCGCTTCATTCTAACCTGGCTTTCAAGCTGGGTACTGGGGTCCCCTGCGTCAAAGATTATCTGATCATTTACAGATATGGTGCCGCCGCTGGGGGTCTCAAGAAAATTAAGGCACCTGAGAAGAGTGGTTTTTCCACTTCCGGAAGAGCCGATAATGGCGAGGCACTTTCCCTTTTCCAGGGAAAAGGTTATATCCCGAAGGACTACGGTACGCCCGAAATTCTTTTCCAGTTTATTCACGCTGAGTATTGACATATTCCCACCTCCTCAGCTTTTAAAATAGTCCATTTTTTTCTCCAGCCATCCGAACAGTAGAGTAAGCGCGCCGTTAAATACCAGGTAATATACGCCGGTAAAGAAAAGCGGCCATTGAAGTCCCGAATAGCCGTGAGAACCTTTCAGAAAAGCATAACCCGCCCAGATTACCTCCTGCATGGAGATTATCCTCGCTATGGATGTGTCCTTTACAAGGGTAATTATCTCGTTGGACATTGGCGGTATGATACGCTTTATCATTTGCAACAGGGTGACTTTGAAAAATATCTGGCTCTTTGTCATACCCAGCACCTGACCGGCTTCCTGCTGGCCCGCAGGCACACCCTGTATTCCGCCGCGGTATATTTCAGAAAAATAACAGGCATAGTTTATGATAAAGGCAATGGCAGAAGCAGTAAACCGTCCCGCCTCACCCCGCCAGGGACTTCCGCCTGGCAATATGTAACCGGGGATATAGAAGATGATAATAAGCTGAAGCATCAACGGAGTACCGCGGATTATCCATACTATGGTCTTTGTAAGGTAACGCAGGGGGGCAATACGGCTCATGGAGCCAAAGGAGACGATAAGCCCCAGAGGGATTGCTCCTGCAAGGGTTACTGCAAATAGCTTCAGTGTGACTAAAAAGCCCTGATTCAGGGCTCCAATGACCGTCTGGAACATGGTTTTACCTGCCTTTATCTCATAGCTGCGATGCCGGTAAACCGGCCAAAAGCAGAGGACTCAGTCCTCTGCTTTTGATTTGTAAATGGCAAATTGCGATATGTGTTGATTACTGCTCTATAAGAGCTGCCTGAACGCCATAAGTTGTCGCCAGATCCAACATGGTGCCGTCGGCATATTTTTCAGCAAAGAAGTCGTTTAACTCTGCCGCCAGATCTGACCCTTTGCGGAAGCCCACGCCGTATTCCTCACTGTTGAGTTCGATTGTATGTGTAAGTTCAGCATAGCTTGTGCCCTCTCCAACCATGGCGCCGGCCATGAGAAGGTCGATAATTGCAGCGTCGGCTGTGCCTGCGCTTACTTCAAGGACTGCCGTGGCCTGATCCAACACCTCAATGTAGTTAAGACCGTTGGCGACAGCCTGGTCCATTCCGGCGGAGCCTGACTCCACAGCGAAGGTGAGATCGCTCATGCTCTCAATATCCGGATAATCCTCAACCATATCTGCTGGGAGGATAACCACCTGGGCGTTAGTGCAGTAGGCGTTGGAGCACTCCATTGCGGAGAGAACCTCGTCGGTCAGTGTCATGCCGTTCCATACCACGTCGATTGTCTTGCCGTCCAGCTCCATAACTTTGTTGTCCCACTCGATAAGCTGGAACTCAGCGTTCACGCCGAGGCTCTCGGCAAACTGCCTGGCAAGATCCGCGTCAAAGCCGATCCACTCGCCGTTCTCGTCCCTGTAGTCCATGGGAGCAAACTCGGTTATGCCCACCACAAGGGTGCCTTTATCCTGAACATATGCCAAATCGGACTCGGCAGTGTCGTCGCCGGCTGTATCGTCGCCAGTGTTGCCGTCGTCGCTTTGGGAATCATCCTGCCCCTGATTTTCATCGACGTTGCCCTGGGTGTCCTCATCGCCTGTGCCGTCATTTCCGCCGTTATCGCTGCTGCCGCAAGCCGCCAGCACGGTAACCAGCATAAGCATAGCGGTAATGAGAGCTAAGAACTTGGAAATCTTTTTCATTTTTCTCATTTTTCCTCTCTGTTTTCATTTTGCGTCGTAACGCAATAATATGATAACACAGTAGTACGGTAAATTGCAAGATATAAGTTATACAAAGAAGCTGTCGCCTCAGCAAATGTCCTGTGCGCTATTGCCAATTGCCTTTTGATAACGCTTATGGCGATACCGGCAAGTCCCTTGGCGGCTTGACATCCAATGCTGAGAAAACTATGATATATAATAGATTCTGGTCAGGTCTCCGACCTTAATATATCGGGATGGTTGTTTTTATGCATGACATCTGGAATCCGTGGCACGGCTGCCGAAAAAAGAGCGAGGGCTGCGATAATTGCTATATGTTTTTTCTTGACCGCATGAGAGATAAAGACGGAGCCCATATTTACAGAACTAAGACCAATTTCCAATACCCGCTTCAAAGAGACCGTCAGGGTAATTACAAGGTGAAGAGCGGAGAGATGATCCGCGTCTGTATGACTTCGGATTTTTTTCTCCAGGAGGCGGATTCCTGGAGGCCGGCGGCCTGGGAGATAATATCGCAGCGCCCAGATGTGAAATTTTTTCTGCTGACAAAGCGTCCCGAGAGGGTGGAGAGCCATTTGCCCCACAATTGGGGCTCCGGATGGGACAACGTATTTTTTAATGTGACTGCCGAAAACCAGATCCGAGCAGACG
>CALWYO010000019.1 GCA_944385785.1 uncultured Oscillospiraceae bacterium
GGATAGACAAACCGGCAGGGAAAAGATAACAGACTATAAAAGAATATAATAATGATAAGTTTAACGGCGCAGGCTACTATAATGGTTGCCTACGCCGTTTTATTGCCTTGGTACGATAAAAACAGAAATATAATGTTATTCGTAAGACATAAATACAAATTGACTCAAATTTGTATTAATCTCGCCTCTTATGCAAAGACTGATTGAAGAGGTGACTTGAATTTATGATGATATACGATAAGAATGGACCGGCGGACACGGAACGCGATAACCGCCAGCCGGAGGATATATATCAGCGTGATCAGATTCAGGATATGGGATCTTCCACGGTCGCTTCATCTGAGGGGACAATACACTGTCTGACGATTGTTGGTCAGATTGAAGGACACCAGATTTTGCCCTCTGATACGAAGACGACTAAATATGAACATGTTATGCCGCAGCTGGCCGCCATTGAAGAGGCAGACGAGATAGATGGTCTTCTGATATTGCTTAATACAGTGGGTGGAGATGTTGAAGCGGGCCTTGCGATAGCGGAACTTATTGCCAGCATGTCGAAACCGACAGTTTCTCTGGTGCTGGGCGGAGGTCATTCCATCGGCGTGCCCCTTGCGGTAGCCGCTGACGTATCCATGATAGCCCCGTCCGCGGCAATGACGATACATCCCGTGCGGCTTACTGGGGTTGTAATAGGTGTGCCACAGACTTATAATTATTTTGGCAAGATCCAGGAACGGATAGTGAAATTTGTAACAAAAAACTCACGTATAAGCAGGGAGAGATTTACAGAGATGATGCTCAAAACGGGAGAGCTGGCCGCAGACGTGGGTACGGTTATATACGGAGAAGAAGCAGTAGAATCGGGACTGATAGACCATCTGGGAGGACTTTCTGACGCGCTCGGTTACCTGCACAGACGGATAAAAGAGAGGAAAATGCAGCAGGAACAAGATACAATATGACAAAAGGCCGGATGGGACTGCAGCCTCCATCCGACCTTTAAATTGAAATTATACGTTGCCAGCTTCATTGGGATACTGCAGGCCGGCCATAAAACCGTTATCGGCAGACAGGCATTGGATGTCGCCGGCGATTACCTGATTTCTGTATACGATTATATCAGCAACCACCGTCCCTTCGGCTGTGGGGTGGTTAGTAACCTGATAAGTGTATCTCACAGCCTCCAAGCCGCAATAATCCTTTAAATTAAAACCCTGTTCTGTCTGAAGATCGTTATATTGTGCATAGACGTCGCTGAATTCCTTTGGTATGATTATTTCCTGCTGATCCACAGGTTCGGCGGAAACCTGCCAGCCGAAAGATTCAAGGTACGCTACACGCTGGTCGTTGTTTTTTACCACGGCGGTAAGCGATGCCGGCGATGTGGTATCGCCCGAACTCCCTCCTCCTGAAAAGCAGATAATCAGCACAGCGACGATGACAACCGCTACTATAAGCGCGGCGATAACCTTTCTTTTGTTAAATTTTGCTGTTATGACAAACATGGCTGTTCCTCCTCAGGTCATTTGTAAAATAATATTCGTTTCATGTCCCAGTTATGTATCTGCGGCGCTTTGATTAGAGTCAAAATGATGATTGGGTGTTTCTACAAATTAACATAATTTTACATAATTTTCTGGAAAAGATTCCTGATATATAAAATTTCAAGGGAATTTGATAAATTTTCTATTGAAAAATGACGCAGTTATGTATATTATGGTATTTGTTAAAATCACGAATAGTATTGTTTTTATTTTATGAATAATTTAGGAGGGCTGCCGATGTCCAGTAGGATATTTCAGAGTGTTATAGTGCAACTGAAGGAAACTACAGCGAGAACCTTGGGTGTAGTTGATAATGAGGGCAACGTGATTGCGTCTAGTGAGCTGTCTCTTATGGGGTCTCATTTGGCTGATGCTGCTGAACTCATACCGATGTCAGGAGAGAAGACGACAGTCTATAACGGCAAAACTTTTAAAGCTGTAAACGGCTCCGACCAGAATCTTGAGTACGCTGTTTTTGTGGAGGGCGTAGACGATATCGCCGCCAGCTTCTGTGGTATGGTGACTGTAGCTGTGTCAGGTGCGAAGGCGTATTATGAGGAGAAGTACGACAAATCCGCGCTGGTCAAAAATATAATCACCGAGAACATTCTTCCCGGCGATATCTATGTACATGCCAAGGAGCTTCACTTTGTTGCAGACGTGCCGAGAGTTGTGTTTTTTATAAGGCAGCTTAACAGGGCGGATGTATCGGCTCTTGAGGTGCTCAGAAGGCTTTTCCCGGAAAAGCAGCGCGACTTTGTTATCTCCATAAATGAAACGGATATAGCCGTTGTTAAGGAAGTTCCAGCCAGCATTGAGGGTAAGGACACTTATAAGATGGCAGCTTCAATGGAACAGGCAATATCTGACGAGCTCAAGATTAAAACGGTTATTGGTATAAGCACTATAGCGCATCATCTGCGTGAACTTGCAACCCGCTATAAAGAAGCCCAGACGGCAATTGATGTGGGCAAAATTTTTGAAACAGAGAAGTCAATTATTAACTATGAGAGCCTGGGAATAGGCAGGCTAATATATCAGCTGCCGACCACAATGTGCGAGATGTTCTTAAACGAGGTGTTTAAGAAGAATCCTATTGATTCCCTTGACGAGGAGACCCTTGGCATTATCACGGAGTTTTTTGAAAATAATCTCAATATATCTGAGACTTCCAGAAAACTGTTTGTGCACAGGAATACTCTTGTCTATCGTTTGGGTAAAATCAAAAAATTAACTGGGCTTGATCTCAGGGAGTTTGATCAGGCAATCGTATTCAAGGTTGCACTTATGGTCAAAAAGTATTTAGATTCACAGAAAGCAGCACGAAGGGAACACTGACCGATGGTCCAATTTAAAGACGTATTCAAAACATATGAGAATGGGACAAAGGCGCTGAAAGGCGTCAGTTTCCAGATAGATGATGGAGAATTTGTTTTTCTTGTAGGTCCGTCGGGCTCTGGAAAGACTACTATTATTAAACTGATAACTGGAGAAATCGCACCGACAGACGGTTCCGTCAATGTGAATGGATATGATCTTGGATCCATTAAATTTTCCAAAATGCCATTTATGCGTAGAACTCTTGGAGTAGTTTTTCAGGACTTCCGTCTTATAGAGGACAGGAACGTCTATGAAAATGTCGCTTTTGCCATGCGTGTGATTGGCGCTTCAAATAAGGAAATACGCCGTAGAGTTCCGTATGTCCTTGAACTGGTGGGATTGGACACGCGTACCAAGAGAAAGCCTCAGGAACTGTCCGGCGGTGAACAGCAACGTGTTGCGATTGCCAGGGCGCTGGTGAATAATCCCAAACTTATAATTGCTGATGAGCCTACGGGAAACCTTGATCCGGCAAGAAGCCTTGAGATAATGATGCTCCTGGAAAAAATCAATGAATTGGGTACAACTGTGCTTGTTGTCACCCATGAAAAGGAACTTGTAAACAGCTTTTCAAAACGCGTCATAGCTATTGATGGCGGCAGGATAATCAGTGACGGAATGGATGGGTACTATAGCTATGAGACATAATAGGGCAGGTTATTACATACACGAAGGAATTAACAGCATCTTTACCCATGGCTTTATGTCTTTTGCCTCCATCTGCATTATCGTCGCATGCCTCCTTATAATGGGTAGTTTTACGCTGTTGGCTCTTAATGTAGACGATATAATTAATACTATGGAGAGCGAGAATGTCATACTGGCGTTTGTTGATGATTCACTGTCGGAAACTGAGGCCAGGGCTCTTGAGACGCAGATAGAGGCAATACCGAACGTGGCAAATGCCGAATTTGTTACCAGGGACCAGTCGTGGGAGAGCTTTGTGGAATCTTATCAGAATAACACATTGTTTGAGGGGCTTGATTCCTCAGTACTGCGCCACAGATTTGTGGTGTACATAGATGACATAGGTCAGATGGAGGAGACTCAAAACGCCATTCGTGAAGTGCCTGGTATTGGCGGAGTTAACGCGCATTTGGAGATAAGCGACGGATTTGTAAGACTAAGAAATGTAGTGACAGCCGTATCGCTTGTACTTGTGGCTATACTGTTTATAATCTCGCTGTTTATTATGTCGAATACAGTCAAACTTACGACCTTTGAGCGTAAGGATGAGATTGCAATAATGAAGATGGTTGGCGCTACAAGCGGATTCATCAGATGGCCTTTTGTCGTGGAAGGTCTGATATTAGGTTTGGTTGGTTCGTTATTGGCGTTTATACTTCAATGGGGAGTATATGAGCTGGTTATAAACAGATTCATTGGGAATTCTGGTATAGCTTTCCTTACATTTATGCCATTTGGAGCAGTGGCTGTACCGCTTCTTATAGCCTTTTTGGTAGTTGGCATGGGAGTGGGTGTGATAGGCAGCCTCATAGCGATTAAGAATTATCTAAAAGTGTAACCCCGGAGGTGGAGCCTTGATGCTGAACAAAAGAAAAAAATATTTTGTGAAAGTAGTTGCAATTGGTCTGGCAGTGATTATGGCTGCTTCTGTGCTGGTCAGCGTTTTAGTTACAACGGCTGGAGCGGCACCTACACAGGCGGCCATCGATGAACTTGAACAGCAGAGAGAACAGATTCAGCAGCAGATGCAGGATATCGAATCTGAGATCAATTCTCTTGAGTATGAGCAGTCTGTTGCAATGGCGCAGAAGTCAGTGCTGGATCAACAGATAGCATTGACGCAGCAGGAGATTGACAATTTATCTGCTCAGATAATAGAGTATGGAACGCTGATTGAGGAGAAGGAAGTCGAAGTCCAGCAGGCGGAGATTGCCGAGGAAGAACAGTGGGAACAATATAAAGTGCGTATACGCGCCATGGAAGAAAATGGCACAATTTCATATTATGCTATAATCTTTGGAGCTAAGGACTTTTCTGATATGCTTGCCAGAATAGATGTGGTAGAGAGCATAATGGATTATGACGAGCAGCTCTATGAGGATCTGGTGGACGCAAGACAGGCCACTGAAGATGCGAAAGAGGCGCTTGAAGTTGCTCAGAGCGCCATGGAGGAGCGCCGCGTAAGCCTTGAAGACAGTCAGGCTCTGTTGGAGGTGCAGGTTGAGGAGTCAATAGCTCTGCTTCAGGAACTGGATAACAATTTATCTGAGAAAGAAGCCCTGTACGCGCAGGTAAGTGAAGAAGAGGACAGGCTGAAAGATGAAATAATGGAGATGGAAGAGGCCCTGAAAAACGCAGCTACGGGAGTTGTGGGCACGGGCAGCTTTATATGGCCATCACAGTATAGCAGTTATATTACCAGTCTTTTTGGTCCTCGTACTTCGCCGACGGCCGGCGCATCTTCCAATCATAAGGGAGTAGACATTGCTGGCAGCGGTATTTACGGCACAAATGTGCTGGCAGCAGACGGCGGTACTGTTCTCACATCAGCGTACAGCTCTTCTTATGGCAACTACATAACTATAAGTCATGGCAACGGGTACACAACTCTTTACGCCCATATGAGCTCTCGCCTTGTATCTCAGGGAGATACCGTGTCTCAGGGACAGGTTATAGGACTTGTAGGATCAACTGGTATTTCTACAGCAGCGCATCTGCATTTTGAGGTATGGGACAATGGCACAAGGGTGAATCCGCTGAGCTTCTTTGACTCGTCCACATATACAATATCGCCAAATGCCTGAAGGCATTCCAACTAAACGACAGCTTTAAGTTTCCGGTATGCAGCGCATTGGCGCTGCATACCGGTTTTTGCATTTGAAAGGAGCTAAATGAGAGAAAAAACAGGAAGAATCATTTTATACGTAGCTGCTGTATGTTATGCAGCTTTAATGCTATATTTTCTTTTTCTTCAACGCAGACCCATGAAAGTCCATGAAAGCTATTGGATGAACGTGAAAGAAAATATAAATCTTCAAGTGTTTGACACAGTAAAGCTCCTGGTAAGGTTGTTGAGAAATTCCAATAGTGAGTATCTTATACGTTTTGCATTTCTTAATATGACAGGAAATTTACTCTTATTTGTACCAATGGGTGTGCTTTTGCCGTGTATATGGCCATGCCAAAGGAAGTTTATAGTTATTTTTGCTACATCTTTTCTTATTATTCTCTGCATTGAGACATTTCAGGTCCTGACATTACTTGGAATTGGAGATATTGACGATATGATTCTCAACCTTTTAGGTACCATGGTTGGATACGGGATGTGGCATATAGGACCTGTAAACAGGATGCTGCAGCGATTAGGATTTATATCAGCGTGATTTTTCTGTGTTCTCAGGCATAACATTACCTGGGAGGGAACAGGATGATTGCACTTGTCAATATTAAATATGTCCCGGGAAGATTTAAAAAAGCACGTAGCCAGACATTAGCTATAAGTATTGCCGGAATCAACTGTCTCGAATTGTGCCTGGAGCTTCCAGAAAAGGCGGGGACAAAGAGAATAACACGTTATTTTAATAGCTGGGCCAAAGGACTAAAGGAAATGGGTATAGCCGACGTCATTATAAAAAATGGCTCTCTGGGTAAAAAACGGCTATTGTCGATGGGATTTAAAGAGCCGGACAATGGACCTATGATGTCTGCTAAAGCGGGCGAGATAGCTTTTGCTGCATCCTATAAATACGACCGTGTCTTCCTGTCAACAGAAAGTGCGGATAGAAGGTCAATAGAAACTTTTAATAAACTGTGCGATAAATTCAGATATATTGTTCTTGATACTTCAGCCTCTGCGGAGAGAACTTTTATGGAAATAGGAGGCAGATATGGGGTTTCGCCATCGACAATTAAAAAAGACAGAGTAGTCGAAGCCGACTGCGCTCTTTTTCTTGCAAGACCAAAAGGCCCCACTTTTCTTTCAGCAAGCTGTGTGTATTTTGCCCCGTTTGACTGTGGGAGCCTGGTGTTTGGCGGTGTACCGGTGCGGAAAATAAATCTTTCTTTTCCAGACAATTATAGACAGGAAGTCCCCAGCGGCTATAATGCGATGGAAATTTTATCATGGCTCTTTAACATTGGACGCATTACGCCGGAAGATATAAGAGTTGAGAGTGCGGAGACTGCCTTTTAAAGGAAAGCAATGATATTGAGGCAAATTGAAAATCCCTTTTCAAAGGGATTTCTAAGACTCCCTTTTCAAGGAAGGTAGTGGTTTCAAGGGAAATTGAAAAAACCCATCAATTTGACGAAAATCCCAACAGCTTATTAAAACTCCTTATGCCGCCGTATTTTCTTTTTGTTTTCCTCAATCTCGGTGGTCGATTCCTTGCGGGTTTTCTCTCTCGATTTCGTCATAGGCGGTCGCTCCTTTCTGCTCATGGGCAAAAGAAAAGAGCAGCCGTTTTCAGATTGAAAACAGCGGCTCACGGCTGATGTATTCTGTCATTTAAGTTGACGTCAGACTCCCCGATAAATGGGAATTTTCCTATCCTATAAAAACATTGTAAATCACTACAACATAGACAAATACTGCGGTTAAACAGGTCATAATAAAACCACTTTTATCTCGATTATTTTTATATTCTACA
>CALWYO010000020.1 GCA_944385785.1 uncultured Oscillospiraceae bacterium
CGGAAAATTTAATAATCGATTACTTCATATTCTGGGGAGACAGTAAAGATTTTCTTGCGCTTTTATTCAAACACGATTTGGGCTACATATTTCAAAACTGTAACCGCGCTTTTTTCGTTGACGATACAGATTCTTTAAACGATCTATTTACGGCTGAGGACTGGCAGCTGCCATACATAAAGGCAAGCCTTGCCGGAGTGACATATGAACTGCTTCTTATGTGGATAACGAGGGAGCAGGGGCTTTCTGTTGATGTATTAAACGCAATTACAATAAATCTATTAGGCGGAAAAATGTTCGCTTGATAGCCGTATCTCTTTTTAATCAAAAATATAAGACGGAGACTGCATACCGTTCCAAAGGTATCACAGTCTCCGTTTCTTTTTACAGTCTTAGAGCGTGACAGCGCCCATAAGTGTATATCAACGAACCGCTCTTATTAGATATCAAAAGCGAAAGCAGCACTATACTATTTGATTTTTCTACACTCAAGGTAATATCTCTTATCCCTCGCGTGACCTATTGAAAATGCCTTTTGCGGGAATATTCCGTCTGATATAACTGTTTTAAAGAGATCCGACTTATCCATGGAGTGTAAAAGAAAGCCTACGCTATCCTGCTCCTTTGTCAGACGCATAACTGCCTCTTCATCATGTATATAATCTATTGTCCCGTCAACTGCAGCTGCGTATTCTTCCAAAAAGCTTTGGAGTTGTTCTATCATTCCACCAAATGTCTTGCCTTTTAAGCGGAGTCTGCCGCATCTGCGTCCACCGATTACATACTCTATTTCCCTGCCCTCATCACAGCATATCTTCTCTTTCATAAGCTCAATAAGCCTCTCGGGAATCACATTAAAGGCCATTCGATGTATAGGTTCAAATATAATACCGCTGTCATATACATTATTAAGTTCAACAAGTGCATATCTTGCTGGATGCACCGCGGCCTCTTCAGGCGTCAATCCTTTCTTAACCCTCTCCCACAGCTCTTTCGCCGCTGCCAGCGAGTGGTTTCCGTCCCCAACAACTACCTGAACTCCGCGTCCGGCCAGAGCATCCAGTGCCGTCATTACTATCTCAATCTGATCTTCCGGCACTTGATAGCCACGTATATGACCTCCATCTTCCATAAGATCAAAATCATAGAGCTTCTTCATAGAGCCAATTTTTTTCTTTAATGGCTCTATGACAGTCTTCTTCGGATCATCGATAAGCACCATAACATGTGGCAGCTCCAGCGGAGCACGCTCTCTGGTAAGCATTCTGGCGGGCAGACGCTCAACTACCGTCCTCTCACTCGCCCGCACAAGGGAATCTGAATTTCTTGAATAGTCATACGCATCCAGGTCTAATGCACCAACAAGGCCATGCCGGACGCCTCCTATTACGGTTCTTTCCACATAGACAAACGTCTTTTTTAATGTCTCGAATATACCTGCAGACAGATAGCTCTCCATAACACGCTCTGTTTCAGCAGCCATGTTAATCACCGGAGCATCGTTAAGATACGCCTCGGGGATTATCATATGAAAAGTCGATAGTTTTCCACTAGTCTCATCGCGGACTCTATCCCAATAGCTGCGTTCTGCTGTAAACTGGTCACAAGCTATAACACTCCAGTCCCTCATATCCGCCGTTGCAGGTATAAGTATGTCTGCTGGTACAAATGCCGACCTATACATTAAAACATTCCTTTCGGACACAAATAAAAATACACTCAGTGGATTTTATCAGTTTTATAGAAAAAAGTAAAGATAATAATGTCATTTTCTTCAACTACCAGTTGCACATCTTTGGAATTTATGTTAAAATTCAAGTGAGCAATATCTGATTAATTGTTCATAATTCACAAACTCATTTGTTATCACTTTATATTAAGGGGGCTTTGTCATGAAAAGAACGATCATTGCAATCAGCCGTTCATATGGCAGCGGCGGCACATTAATTGGGCAAAAACTTGCCGCCGAACTGGGGATCCCCATGTTCAACAAACAAATAATTGAGATGGCGGCACAAAAAAGCGGCCTGTCTCCCGATTATATTGACCGTATGGAGGATCACGCCTCAAACAGCTTTCTGTTTAACCTTGCTTCCACTGCATATCCAGTCACCGGTTTAACAGCGCAGTATGATGTACCAATAACATTCGCTGCTTTTTCTGCTCAGTCAACTGTCATACGTGAACTTGCCAGCAGGGACAGTTGTGTTATTATTGGGCGTTGCGCTGATTATATCCTACGCGACAATGCCGATTGTGTCAAGGTATTCATCTACGCTGATAAAAGCGACTGTATCGCTTATACTATGAAGGCGTACAATATGGAGCAAAAGGCAGCTACATCAAAACTTGCAAAAATCGATAAAGGCCGTGCTAACTACTATAAGAATTTTACAGGCGAAGCCTGGGGATCTGTGCACTCACATGATTTGTGTTTCAACTCTTCGCGCACTGGTTACGACGGTGCCGTTGAGGTCATAAAGGGTTACCTGAAAGCCGTAGGACGGCTTTAATCCTGCTCCCCCGCTCCTTGGAGCAGGCAAAGAATAAGGGCGGCGCTGCACTTTTATGCAGCGCCGCCCTTATTCTTTGCCTATTTAAAGATGACAATTAGTTTTTAATAATTTGTGAAATGGCTCAGCAGGTATTGACAACTTATGAAGACAGTGCTAAATTAAGTTTAGCACTCGAAAAGTCAGAGTGCTAAAGATGGCAGTTCTACTTGCCATCTTTAACTGGTGGTGATTTCAATGCAGATCAGCGACAGAAAGAAGAAAATACTCAGGGCAGTAGTTGAAGAATATATTGAGACTGCCGAACCTGTCGGCAGCAAGACAATCCAATACAAGGCGGGTTTAGACTGTTCTCCAGCGACAATAAGGAATGAGTTGGCCGACTTATGTTCCAAGGGCTATCTTGAGCAACCGCATACTTCTGCCGGCCGAGTTCCGACGGCAAAAGGTTACAGGCTCTATGTCAACGAATTGATGCATCAGCAAAAACTTTCCATAGAGGAAACTGAGACCATAAACGCTTCGCTAAGTGCTAAGGCAGAGGAATTAGATCAGCTTATAAGCGACGCCGGTCATATGGCTTCTTTGGTAACCAACTATCCTGCAGTATCCATGACTTCTCAAACTCCAGCAACTATAAAGCGTTTTGATCTTATATATATTGATCCTAATACGTTTATAATTGTACTTCTTCTTACAAATGATACTGTAAAGAATAAACTTGTGCATCTGCCTTTTTCTTTTGAGGAAAGCATGATGACTCGTCTCTCGGCAGTATTTAACGCTTCATTTACAGGAATTACAGAAGATAAAATAACTCAAATACTCATATCTTCTTCTGAGCGTGCAGTAGGAGATACGATGGGACTTTGTTCTGTAATAGCTGGTTTTGTAATTGAGACTCTCAGTACAGTAAAAAGCGGAGGTGCTGTTGTAACTGGTGAAGCAAATTTGCTTAAGCTTCCCGAATTTAAAGATCCGGAAAAAGCTCACCGACTAATGAATTATCTATCAGATACTTCAAATCTTTCCATACTTCCTTCGCTAACCCAGGAAGGTGACGTTAAAGTTCTCATCGGGCCAGAAAACGTAGCAGAAGAACTTAAAGATTCAAGTGTAGTCCTTGCCAGTTACAATGCCGGAGATAATATGAAAGGACTCATTGGTGTAGTTGGCCCAACCAGAATGGATTATTCAAGTGTTGCCGCAAAACTGAGCTATATTGCGGCAAGCCTTTCGAAACTTTTAGGTGGAGGCGGAACCCCTCCTCCAGGCTTTGGAAAGCTAATGATAAAGGGAGATGATAGCGATGGCTAAAAAGCCAAAAGATCAGCAGCAGCCGGAAAATACAGTAGAGAATTCTGTTGAGCAGGCTGCGGCCGAAGAGAATAATGCAGAGCAAAGTGGAAGTTCTCCTGAGACTTCCCTTTCACAAGACGCCGCTGAATTTGATGACCTGTTGAAAGCTGAGAAGGATAAATATTTAAGACTCTACGCTGAATACGATAACTTCCGCAAACGCAGTCAAAAGGAACGTGACGCACTTTTCTCTTCAGTTAAATCTGAAGTTATACTTCAAATACTTCCTGTTTATGATAATCTTGAGCGCGCTCTGGCCATCACCACAACCGACGAGGCCTTTTATAAAGGCATAGAGATGACGATGAATCAGTTAAAGGAAATATTTGAGAAGCTCGGCGTCAAGCCAATAGACGCTGTTGGGAAGAAATTTGATGCAAATTTTCACAACGCTGTAATGCATATTGAAGATGACAAATACGGCGAAAATGAAATTGTCGAAGAATTTCAAAAAGGTTTTACCCTTGGCGATAAAGTAATAAGATTTTCAATGGTAAAAGTGGCCAACTAAAGCCACGTCAAACTTTAAAAATATTATTCATTTTATATAGGAGGTTAATATCATGGGAAAAATCATAGGAATTGACCTTGGTACAACAAACAGCTGTGTTGCCGTTATGGAGGGCGGGGAGCCTGTAGTCATACCTAACGCCGAAGGCGCGCGTACAACTCCTTCTGTCGTGGCTTTTTCAAAAGATGGAGAGCGTATGGTTGGGCAGGTTGCAAAACGTCAGGCTATTACTAATCCTGACAGGACTATTGCCTCGATTAAAAGAGAAATGGGTTCCAGCTACAAGGTAACTATTGATAATAAATCATACACCCCACAGGAAATATCAGCGATGGTTTTGCAAAAGCTGAAAACTGATGCCGAGGCGTATCTGGGCTCAACTGTAACTGAAGCCGTAATTACCGTCCCTGCATACTTTACCGATTCTCAACGTCAGGCAACAAAGGATGCTGGACGGATTGCCGGCCTTGATGTAAAGAGAATAATCAATGAGCCTACGGCAGCTGCCCTGGCATACGGTCTTGACAAAGAGCAGGATCAGAAAATCATGGTTTACGACCTTGGCGGCGGAACTTTCGACGTTTCTATTCTTGAGATCGGCGACGGCGTTATCGAGGTTCTCGCTACCGCTGGTAATAACCGCTTGGGTGGCGACGATTTTGACGAGTGCATAATGAAATATCTGGTTGAAGAATTTAAGAAGACGAACGGCGTTGATTTAAGTTCCGACAGAGTCGCCATGCAGCGTCTGCGTGAAGCCGCTGAAAAGGCAAAGTGCGATCTTTCAGGCGTAACAACCACCAATATCAATCTTCCTTATATAACTGCCGACGCAACTGGTCCTAAGCACATGGATATCAATCTTACCAGGGCAAAATTTAATGAGCTGACCGCTCACCTTGTTGAAGCTACAGCCGGTCCTGTTCGTCAGGCAATGACCGATGCCGGATTAACAGGTTCTGATATATCCAAAGTCCTTATGGTCGGCGGCTCCAGCAGAATCCCTGCCGTACAGGACATGGTTAAGAAGCTCACAGGCAAAGAAGGATTTAAGGGTATAAATCCCGACGAGTGCGTTGCTATAGGCGCCGCCATTCAAGGCGGTGTTCTTGGCGGAGATGTAGAAGGTATTCTTCTTCTGGATGTTACTCCCCTCTCCCTTGGTATTGAAACCCTGGGCGGCGTTTTCACAAAGCTGATTGAGCGTAACACAACTATCCCTACCAAGAAAAGCCAGGTCTTCTCTACTGCCGCTGACAATCAGACTTCCGTTGAAGTAAATGTTCTCCAGGGTGAGCGCGAGATGGCGCAGTACAATAAATCCCTTGGGCGTTTCCACCTGGACGGCATAGCACCTGCGCGCCGCGGCGTTCCTCAGATTGAAGTTACATTTGATATCGACGCTAACGGCATCGTCAACGTATCGGCAAAGGACTTGGGAACTGGCAAGGAGCAGCATATCACCATAACTTCATCCACCAATATGTCCAAGGAAGATATTGATAAAGCCGTACGTGAGGCTGAGCAGTATGCCGCTGAAGATGCAAAACGTAAAGAAGAGGTTGAGGCCCGCAACTCTGGCGACCAGATGGTTTATCAGACAGAAAAGTTCCTCTCTGAGACTGGTGATAAACTCGACGCCTCTGACAAGAGCGAGGTTGAATCTGCCCTTGGCAATTTGAAGACAGCCCTCTCCGGTTCAGATGCTGCCGCTATCAAATCTGCCACTGATGCCCTCACTCAGGTATTTTACAAAGTCAGTGAGAAACTGTACAGCCAGAATGCAGCTCAGAGTAATCCTGGAGATCCTGGCTCCGGCGCCAGCTCCAGCGGAAACACCGATGCGGATAATAACGGCCAACAGTATTATGATGCTGATTATGAGGTTGTTGACGACGATAATAAGGACAAATAATCCCCCATCGGGGTACCCAAAATTCCGGGCAATTATATTGCGGGCACACGTGATGTGCGCCCGCAATTTCCCCGTATGAAGGTGATAAAATGGCAGATAAACGCGATTATTATGAGGTCCTTGGCTTAGGAAAAAACGCCAGCGAAGCAGATATAAAGAAGGCTTTCAGAAAGCTTGCCAAAGAGAACCACCCAGATCTACACCCTAACGATAAGGAGTGTGAAGAACGTTTCAAGGAAATAAACGAGGCATACGAGGTACTCTCAGACAGTGATAAGCGTTCTAAATATGATCAATTTGGATTTGCCGGTGTAGATCCAAACTACGGCGCAGCATCGGGTGACGGTTCCGGCTTTGGGGCAGGCTTTGGCGATTTTGACTTGGGCGATATATTCGGCAGTTTCTTTAGCGGATTTGGCGGCAGTGGAAGCGCCAGAAACAGAAATGCCCCCGTCCGAGGTGATAACATACGAATTGGTCTTACAATTTCCTTTGAAGAAGCCGCTTTTGGTTGCGATAAAAACGTCTCTGTATCAAGAATAGAAACATGTGATGAATGCGGAGGCAATGGCTGTGCAAAGGGTACTACACCGGAAGTATGTCCCACTTGCCACGGCACAGGTACTGTTATGACGCAAAAACGTACAATGTTTGGAGTCATGCAAACTTCATCGGCTTGTTCAAAGTGCGGCGGCACTGGCAAAATAATTCATCAGCCCTGCAGCAAATGCCACGGTGCAGGCGCTGTAAAGAAGCAGAAAAACATATCGGTTAACATACCTGCGGGGATTGACCATAATCAAACAATATCCTTACGCGGTCAGGGCAATGCCGGACTCAACGGCGGTCCAACCGGAGATCTTTTGATAACAATTTCCATACGGCCCCACGAGTATTTCCAACGGGAAGGTTCATCAATACTATATGAAATGCCCGTGAGTGTAACTCAGGCAATTTTAGGTGCAGAACTGGAAGTTCCAACGCTTGATGGTAAAGTAAAATATTCAATACCAGAGGGTACGCAATCCGGCACCGTCTTCCGTTTAAAAGGCAAAGGTGTGCCTTTCCTCCGTGGAAATGGCAGAGGCGACCAGTTTGTTACAGTAAATGTTACGATACCTAAAAATCTCACAAGTGAACAGCGCGAAATTGTACGTCAGTTGGATGAATCCCTCAATGGAAGTTCCCCAAGCAAACCACATAGATTTAAAAGAAAAAAATAAATGTATAGGGAGCAGCGATATAGCCGCTCCCTATACATTTATTTTTCACCAGTTATAGAAGCTGGACGTTTACTTTTTTCAATTACCCTGCTATACTTGATTTTGTTTGAACTATCTGGAGGTCTTTTATCATGGTTCTTGCAGATTATCACCTGCATTCATTTCCTTTTTCACCTGACGCTTTTAACACAATGCTGGAAGTGGCACAGGGCGCTCTTGAAAAAGGCATGACTCACATATGTATTACCAACCATCTTGAAAATTGCGCCCAGACGCCCGCATGTCCTCAGCAGTTTCCTCCCATGCGAGAGTACTCTGCACTGTCTGCCGCTTTTGAAGCAGCAAAAGCAAATATGGGTAAAAAGCTGGATATGCGTCTTGGTGCCGAAGTCGGTGGACCACACTTCTCTCCTGAAGAGGGTAGAGATATATATGAGAATCCTATCTTTGATTTTATACTCGGTTCAATACACAATTTAAGGAATTCCAACGACTTCTATTATATCAAATATCCACCTATTGACGAATTCCGTCCAACCATATACGAATACCTTTATGAATATGCCGAACTTGCAAAGTCTGGTCTTTGCGATGTGCTGGGCCATATCGGATACATGCACAAATATATGGCCAGACAAGGCGTCTATTTTAACATGATGGATTTTTCTGACCAGTTAAAAGAAGTATTTCATGCCGCTGTAGAAAATGGAGTCGGCATCGAAGTCAACACCTCTTCTCTAAGAGATACTTACGGTGACTTTGTCCCTAATCTTGAAGTTCTCAAATTATATCGCGAGTGCGGCGGAGAGATAATCACCACTGGGTCTGATGCCCATACTGCTGAGCACGCAGGGTGCGGTATAAGAGAGGCCTACGATCTCTTGCGCCATGCCGGCTTTAAGTTTATATCCATATTTAAGGCACACAAACCGGAATTTATTAAAATATAACATATATTAAGGAGATCAATATGAAGATAGCTCTTGCTTGTGACCACGGCGGTTTTGAACTCATGCAGTGTATAAAAGATCATCTGTCCGAAAAAGGTTATCAATATGAGGATTTCGGTACTTATTCCACAGACAGCTGTGATTATCCTATCTTTGGCGCGGCAGCGGCCCATGCCGTAGCTGACAGAAAATGCGATCTGGGAATTGTCGTTTGTTCAACCGGAATTGGGATCTCAATAGCGGCCAACAAAGTCAATGGAGTACGTGCAGCACTTTGTACAGATTGCTATTGCGCTGAAATGACGCGCCGTCATAATGATGCAAACATTCTTGCTTTAGGAGCTTTAGTTGTTGGACGAGGATTGGCACTAAAAATAGTAGACACTTTCCTGTCCACCGGTTTTGACGGCGGACGGCATGAGCGACGTGTCGCTCTCCTCGCTGATATAGAGAAAGGACGTCTTTAAAACATGTCATCGAAGGAAAAGCGCGTTTATCGAAGTCACCGTCCCTGGAAAACTGCGCTCACTATCTTCTTAATTGTAATTGCACTTCTTATTATTTTGGCTATAACTGTGTTTTTCTGGTTTAGAAAATATATCGTATACACTGATCAGGGCATAGTACTCCAAGTACCATGGCTTGAGGAGGCATGGGAAGCCGACGGAGGTATGCCAGAGTAAATACCTGAAAAACTTTTTTGCTGTATCTTCTTTTCCCATTGAAAGTTTTAAATCTATATAGCAAACAGAATGCTATTCAGACTCATCATTTCTTACGATATATTGCCAACCGGAGGTTAACTTATGATCGGATTAAAGCGGGGAACCGTTAAACTGTGCGAACACGAAGTTCAATGGGAAGTCGAAGCTCAGAACACAATTAACCGTTTAAAGCATATATTAGGCGACGTCATCAAAGATATCCAGCATGTTGGCAGTACATCTATAATTTCTATAAAGGCAAAACCTATAATTGATATTGCCTTAGCAGTTGATGATTTCAATGAAATTCTCAGTTTTACAAAAGAGTTGGAACTCAACGGCTTTTTCTATCGTCCCAACTCCCAGCCGTCTATCAAAGATCAGCTTTTGTTTGCATGCGGTAACTTCTATGAGGGAACAGGAGATTTGCAAACTCATTTTGTCCACGTTGTCCGTACAAATAGTATGGATTGGATAAACTACATATACTTCAGAGATTATCTCAACGCCAAGCCTTCTATCGCAAAAGAATACGAGGAGTTAAAAGTGTCCCTTGCGGAACAGTTTTCTTCTGAAAACGGAAGAGTAGGCTATCTCAACGGAAAGCATAATTTTATTATCCACACACTGAGGAAAGCACTGGCAGAATCTTATTTGGGAAAAATAGTTGATATAAAAATAAACATGCCTATTGGAAGCGTTCTCTCTGGACACCAAAATATCACTTATCCTATAAACCATGGATTTCTGCCAAACATTTTTAATAGCTTTGGCAAAGAACTCGGTATATATTTAATTGGCGTTGACATCCCAGTTGAAAAGTACACCGCACAGATCGTTGGAATAGTTCATCGTTACAACGATGACGAAGACAAGTTAATTGCCGTACCTGAAGGTTTAAGTTATACTTATAGCGAAATTTTTGAAGCAATCCATTTTCAGGAACAATATTACAAAAGTGAGCTTGAATTATATAGTCATATATAATTAATAGAAAATAAGACAATCAATTTAGATTCAAAAATTTGGGACACCCTTCTTGAGAAGGGTGTCCCATCAAATATATCATCTTTTTCACACTTATTTGAATCCTGTAGGTCTACTCCCAGTCTTTCCATACTTCTGGGCAATATCCTACTGTCGCCTGGCGTCCGTTTCTAACAACAGGGGTACGGATTAACGATTGGTCCTCCAGCATACGCTGAATCTTATCCTCATCTCTGGCAAGATATTTGAGTATCTCAGCATCTTTTGCCTTTTCATCGATCATGTTCTCTAAGCCTACAGCTCTCCGTACGCTGTCAAATTCCCCGCGGCTCATTCCATACTTTGCTATATCTATCATTTGAAACTTTATGCGCCGCTCCTTAAAGTATCTCTGAGCCTTTTTTGTATCGAAGCATTTGCTCTTTCCAAATATCTGTATATTCATACTCCAGCACCTGCTATATCTCCATTATGACTGGGAGAATCATGGGATTTCGCTTTGTTTTCTTATATAAATAGTCTGATAGCTTAGATTTTAGAGTTGCTTTAATGGTCGACCAGTCACTGATTCTTTTTGACTGGCAAGAGTTAATAGCATCAAGCGATATTTCCTTTAGTTCACACATCAACTCTTCAGATTCTTTGACATAGACAAAGCCTCTCGTAATTATATCTGGACCTGAAACAAGGCTTCCGTCCTCACTGGAGAGGCTCACGACTACAACAAGCATACCGTCCTGAGCAAGATGCTTCCTATCCCGCAGCACTACGCTCCCCACATCTCCTACCCTTGTTCCATCAACAAATATTTTCCCCGACGGTACAGTGCCGGTTAGTTTTATGCTGCGCCCAGAGAGTTCGATAACTTTTCCCACATCGCTTATCACAATATTTTTAGGGATTACCCCCATCATTTTTGCCAGCTCAGCATGTCGTTTCAAATGTCTATATTCACCATGAACAGGAATAAAAAACTTTGGTTTTACAAGAGCGAGCATCATTTTCAGTTCTTCCTGACACGCGTGGCCTGACGCATGCAGCCCCGTGTTCCTATCATATACCACATCGGCGCCTTTTCTAAAAAGCTCGTCTATAACACGGCTTATTGAGTTTTCATTTCCTGGTATAGCCGAAGCAGAAATTATCACTTTGTCTCCAGCCGTAATTTCAATCTGTTTATGCTCAGAAAAAGCCATGCGGTGCAGCGCGCTCATGGTCTCGCCCTGGCTGCCTGTTGACACAATTACCTGCTTTTCTTTTGGAAGCCCTTTAAGCTGGTTTAACTCCATCACCACACCTTTTGGCACATCCATATAGCCTAGCTCTGTGGCCACCCGCATGACATTCTCCATGCTCCTTCCCGTAATACCCACTTTGCGGCCGTATTTTGCAGCACAGTTAAGTATTTGTTGGACACGGTGGACGTTAGAAGCAAAAGTTGTAATGATTATTCTCTGTGAGCAATCCTTAAACTGCTCTTCCAGGCTTTTTCCAACTATGCTCTCAGAGAGAGAATAGCCTGGATTCTCCACGTTTGTGGAGTCTGTTACAAGAGCCAAAACGCCCTTTTTCCCCAGCTCTCCAATCCTGGCGAGATCAATCATTCCTCCATCAATCGGCGTAGTGTCAATTTTGTAGTCACCTGTGTGAAGTACCATACCTACAGGCGTGCGTATAGCCAAAGCCACCGAGTCAGCTATGGAGTGGTTTACGTGTATAAACTCAACTTTAAATTTGCCGACTTTCACCGTGTCTCCGGCTTTTACCCTGTTGATATTTACTTTACCTGCCAGTCCCCTCTCCGACAGCTTTATTTCAACTAACGCCGCCGTAAGGGCCGTAGCATAAACAGGAACCTGCGTAAGTTCCTCCATCACAAACGGCATTGCCCCTATATGGTCCTCATGACCATGAGTAAGAATAATCGCCCTGATACGGGATTTATTCTTTGTCAGGTATGTGATGTCGGGTATGACGCTATCTATTCCATACATATCATCATCGGGAAAACCGATTCCGCAATCCACAACGATAATATCCTCGCCATGTTCATAGACGGTCATATTCTTACCGATCTCATTTAGGCCACCAAGGGAAATTATTTTCAGTTTTTCTCTTTCTGCCACAAAAACTATACTCCTTTTCTATATGCGGGCGCACAAATATAAAGCCCAGACATCCGCGATTTCAAGCCCTGTAAACGCATGAAATTACCGCAGTTTTTCTGAACTAACATCAGCCTGCAAAATATTTTTAATTAAAGCACCAGATCGTAACCGGCGCAAAAATTCATATATCATATAGTGATTATAGCCTTTCACATATAAGATTAAAATGAAAATATGCAAAAAACTATACCACTAAAACCAGCATATATAAGCGTAATATTATAATTATACCATAGGGATATTTATATGTCAAATTGCCAAATGGTATAAGAACTATTCAAAAGTATTTATTTCAAAAATGCAGCTTTTATCTTACAACTGTCAGTTCTCGCTGAAATCTATAGTTAAAACCGCCTGCTCCGCTTGACGTGTTCCACCGTGAAGTATGATTACAGTGTCGTCTGGCAACTGTTCAAATGGCAGATCCGGAAAACTATACCTGTATGATGACTGCCCATTTTCATCGCTCTCTTCGCTATATGAGTCTGAACTATAAGTTGTATTATTTATGATTATATCAATTGAATCCGGCAAAACTGGGAAAGTTCCCTCAGAGAACACAAGTGAATAAACGGCGCCGCCCCAGGCGATTTTCATATCAAGTCCAGAAATATCATTAATGACTACGTCCTTTGTATTCGCCAAATAAACAGTAGGCGCGGCTACATACAGCTCCTGAGGGATTGAGCCGGCATCAACGAATACATCTATCGCGTACGGCTCATCGCTTTGTGTCTCATCATTACCTATACTGGTCCGAACTGGGAGCGTATTTTGGAAGTCAGGGTCAGTCGAAACACGCAAATTCTCGCCGCTGCTATAATCTGCTCCACCCTGCACATTCAGCGTAAAGGATACTCTGTAAGACTCTTCTTCACCCTCAAGCTGCTGGACACGCGCGTTTTCAACAGAGTAATCGATACCATCGGCTGAAACTGCGTCAGCGTTTCCCTCGGCTACGGTCTCCCCTATTTCGCCAACTCCTTCATCTTCCTGTCCATCTGTCCCCGCGGCCGCACAGGAAGATATAATTAGCACAAGCATAAGCAGCATCGCCATCGCAATAGGTCTTCTGAACATTTTCATATATGTATCCCCCATTTGCCTTAAATACAAAATAGTCAATTAAATAAGTACATAAAAGATATGCACTTGTTCCATTCACTGTACTCCTCAGAAGATAATATATAAAACTCATCTTATCGTCAAGCATAATTTGTGTATCGCCTGTCAACCTGATATTTATACTGACTTTAAATCAATCTAATCCAATGACACATAACGATGCCTTCAAGTCGGCATCTGAACAGCTCCCCGCTCCTATGTAACCAATTGCATCACTCCACTGATATGTGGCAAATTCTCTCATTTCCAGCCGAAAAAAATCGCTTTTTAAGCGAAAAAAACATTGAAATAGCACAAAAAATAAACTATACTATGCAAAGGCTTTCATTCCAGCGGTTCTTTTCATAGTCAATGAATGTGGCCCGATTTTCTGTAGTACATAGGAAAGGATTTGTGAAACATGGACCAGAAACAAACTGACGCCGCCATAGGTTATCTGCCTGAAGAGCGTCCCGGCTTTATCAAGTTGCTGTTATACGCTATACAGCAGGTCATTGTTATGTTCCCCGCAACAGTCACAGTTGCACTTGTAACCGGATTCCAGGTATCAACAACAATCTTTGCCAGCGGCCTTGCAACTCTCTGCTTTATCCTTATTACAGGACGGAAGATCCCACTTTATTACGGTTCCAGCTTTGCGTATCTGACTGCTATCGCCAGTATGTGCGCGGCAGAGGGATTTGAAAAAGTTGACGGCATATTGCCGACCATCGCTATTCAATATGCACAGTTTGGAATAATTTTCTCAGGCCTCATCTCCATTGCTGCCGGCCTTCTTGTACGGTTTTTCGGTAAAAAGGCTGTTGAGACGATTCTGCCAGCCTCAATTACTGGTCCTGTCGCCATGATAATAGGTCTTACCCTGGCAGGCAACGCCTTAAGCGACGCTATTCCAAACGTAACTGAGGTTACAAGCGAAAGTACGGCCTGGGTAATCGTCGCCCTGGTAACTCTTCTTTCAACCATAATTTTTGCAAAATACCTGAAAGGATTTTTGGGTCAGCTTCCTCTGCTGCTGGGTGTTCTGGTAGGATGTGCAACGGCCGGTATAATGTACGCCTGCGGCATTAATCTTTTCCGCGCAGTACCTGCCGCAGCTCTTGACGCCTCAATTTGGAAGCTGGGTGACGGTTCCATATTCGCTGTTCCTGCCTTTTCCCTTCCCAAAGTCTCCTGGACTGCCGTCGCAGCAATTATGCCGATAGCCATTGCCACAATACCCGAGTCTACAGCCCATATGTACCAGCTGGATATCTATGTCAATGATGTTGCCCGCAAAAAGGGCAAAAAGATGAAATACAGTCTCATTGACATGCTGGATCGCAACCTTATTGGTGACGGCATCTGCGACATGATCTCCGGTTTTGTTGGCGGCCCTGCCGGCACAAACTACGGCGAGAATATCAGCACAATGGCAATAACAAAGGTATTTTCTGTACCGGTTCTTGTTGCCGCCGCAATTATCGCCATGATCGTCAGCTTCTTTACCCCGCTCATTCAGATTATCTATGGAATTCCGCTTGCTGTTATCGGCGGTCTTGAAATTTATCTGTTCGGGGCAATTGCGGCCCAGGGTATTGCAATAATGATTGAGAAAAAGGTGGATATGTTCTCCTCCAAAAACATAGCTGTAATCGCCTCAATTATGATCATCGGTATCGGTGGAAACTACGCCTTTGGCGGAAATATCCCTCTCTTTGGTATACAGATTCCATGTATCGCTGGCGCCGCCATCTTTGGAATCCTGCTTAACTTGCTTCTCAGCATTGGTGAACGCAAGAACGGTAAAACAAGTAACTGACAAATTAAATTAAATTAAAAAGAGATAAAAACAGACGCCCATATGGGCGTCTGTTTTTATCTCTACACTTATTCTCCCATTACTCAGCAGAGCAGCTTACCGGAGTATACCCAGCTTCTGTAACTGCATCCATCAACGTTTTATCTGGTACATCTGCGGACATCTCAACGGTAGCTGTCTTTTTTTCGAGATCTACATCAGCACTGATAACCCCATCTACACCTTCAAGTGCTTTTTTCACGTGTGCCTGGCAATGTGCACACATCATACCATCAACAACAAGTATCTTTTTCATTTCTACATTTCCTTTCTCGTCTTTCAAATTTTCTTCAATATTATTTACTGTCACCGGTACATTATTTACTGGTACAGTTTCCAACTTGTTTGCCGAACCTTCGGATATATCTCTCTTTTTAAAGAAGCGAAGCCGTAGAGCATTAGTCACTACACATACAGAACTCAGGCTCATTGCTGCCGAACCAATCATTGGGCTGAGTCTTATTGAGAAGGCTGGGAATAGCACTCCTGCCGCTACCGGTATTCCAAGTATATTATAGAAAAATGCCCAGAATAAATTCATGTGTATATTTCTGACGACAGCACGGCTTAGCTCAATTGCAGTTGCTACATCTTCCAGAGAGTCTTTCATCAGTACGACATCGGCAGATTCAATAGCTATGTCTGTCCCCGCACCAATAGCGATGCCTATATCCGCCCTGGTAAGTGCCGGCGCATCATTGATACCGTCACCAACCATTGCGACCTTGCGGCCGCTCTCCTGTAGCTGACGTATTTTGGCCTCTTTGTCCGTTGGGAGAACATCAGATATTGCCTCTTGAATACTTAGTTCCTTTCTTATCGCTTCTGCAGTAACTTTGTTATCGCCGGTAAGCATCACAACATTAAGTCCCATCTCTCCAAAACGCCTGATGGCCGTTCTGCTTGATTCACGGACAGTATCGGCTACAGCTATAATACCTAATATTTTTCCATCACCCGCAAAAATCAGAGGTGTTTTCCCTTCTTGTGCAAATTTTTCTATGTTAGAGGATATTTTCTCAAGTTGCACATCATCAAGGCCGCTTTCCTTCATAAAAGCTGAGTTTCCCGCTGTATACATAATTCCATCTATCACAGCCTTTACTCCGCGGCCAGAGGTAGCCTCAAAGCTGTCTGCTTTCGGGATATCTATACCTTCTTCTTTAGCTTTCTCAATCACTGCCTGAGCCAATGGATGCTCGCTGCCCAATTCTACTGCAGATGCCACAGTAAGCAGAGTGCGCTGGTCAAGTCTATCGCCAACTGGCAGGATGTCTGTAACTGCAGGATGGCCAGATGTTATTGTTCCTGTTTTATCAAGGACTATCGTATCAACATTGTGGAGATTTTCCAGGCTCTCTGCCGATTTAATTAATATGCCCATTTCTGCGGCTTTTCCGGTTCCAACCATAATTGCTACCGGAGTAGCAAGGCCAAGGGCACAAGGGCAAGATATCACTAAGACAGATATTGCATTGGAGAGTGCAAATTCAAAATCGTAACCAACCGCAATCCACACTATAGCCGTAATAATTGCTATTCCTATGACGACCGGAACAAATACACCGCTGACTTTATCGGCAAGTCGGGCAATAGGCGCCTTTGAGTTACCTGCCTCGTCAACAAGCCTTATAATCTGTGCGAGGGTCGTATCTTCTCCAACTTTTGATGCCTCAAATCTGAACGTACCATTCTTGTTAATAGTAGCAGAAATAACCTGATCTCCAGGGCCTTTTTCAACAGGTATACTCTCCCCCGTTATTGCTGACTGGTCCACATAGCCTCTGCCCTCAGTAACTACACCGTCCACCGGTATACCTTCTCCTGGCCGGATAATAACTATATCTCCAGCATTAACCTGCTCTGCCGGTATCGTCTGCTCTATACCGCCGCGTATAACGCAGGCAGTTTTCGGAGCGAGATCAACAAGTTTTCCCAAAGCGTCTGAAGTCTTTGCCCTTGACTTCGCCTCCAAATATTTACCTACAGTTACAAGCGTAAGTATCATCGCTGCCGATTCGAAATATAGGGCGTGAGAATACTCGTGGACTAATTCCATGTCGTTGTGGCCAAACCCATAGGCCATCCTAAACATTGCAAATAGCCCATATACCAGCGAGGCACCTGAACCAATGGCAAC
>CALWYO010000021.1 GCA_944385785.1 uncultured Oscillospiraceae bacterium
GGCTGCGGGCAGAAATGTCTGCCGCCATAGCCAGGGAACGGGCTGCATATGCCGCTGCGGCAGGTAAATTAGATGCAATGAGCCCGCTAAAAGTATTGGGACGCGGTTATTCCATAACAAAAAGGCGAGACGATGGCCTGACTATCAAATCGGCATTGGAAGTCTCTTGCGGGGATAAATTATCTATTATGTTTTATGACGGAGAAATCAACTGTACAGTTGATGACATGATAAATTGCGATTCTGGACATGATATAGCTTTGGAGGAGAATAATGACTGAGGTAAAAGCGGCGACTTTTGAGGAGTCGATGGATAGATTAGACGAAATTGTTAAGCTATTAGAGAAGGGGGATAGACCTCTGGATGAAGCACTTACGTTATTTGAAGAGGGCACTGCGCTTGTTAAAAGCTGCGGCAAACTTTTAGACGAGGCTGAACAAAAAGTTGTAAAATTACAGAAAGGACCTGAAGGAGAACCGGAGGAAGTTCCTTTTGATACGGTGGCGCAGCAATGAGTTTTAGGGACGAATTTGACAGGATCTGCGGAGTAGTAGAGCGGCAGTTGGGACAATACTTTAGGGAGAAAGTTCCCCAGTCGCGCCTTCTGGATGCAATGAGTTATTCGCTTATGGCGGGAGGCAAAAGGATAAGGCCAGTGCTGCTGCTTAAATTCTGTGAAGAGGCTGGCGGCGACGCTGAAAAAGCTCTGCCTCTTGCGTGCGCCGTAGAGATGCTTCATACTTATTCGCTTATACATGATGATCTGCCGGTGATGGATAACGACGATTTGCGCCGGGGTAAACCGACATGCCATAAAGTATATGGTGAGTGTACGGCTACACTGGCTGGAGATGCGCTTCAGACCGCGGCTTTTGAAGTCCTGTTATCTGCCGATCTGGCTCCTGAGAGTGTAATAGCAGCAGGAAGATATTTTGCTAAAGCTGCAGGGGCTGCAGGTATGTGCGGTGGTCAGGAACTTGACACATCTGAGTATCTGACCAGGGACGCTGCAGGACTGACGCTTATTAATGACCTTAAGACTGGTGCGCTGATACGTGCTGCCTGTGTAATTGGGGTTATTGCTGCTGGGAAAAACGCAGGGGATGGACAGCTGCAAGCTGCGGAGAATTATGGAATACATCTGGCCAGGGCATTTCAGATACGTGACGATGTATTGGATGTTGTTTCTAACGCAGATACTCTTGGAAAACCTGCTGGGTCGGATGCAGCAAATAATAAAGCTACGTATGCTTCTGTTTATGGGCTTGACAGATGTAGGGATCTTATAGCTGAAGAGACGAAACTCGCAATATCAGCAGTTACTGGCAAGTTTGAAGATTGGAGCTTTTTTGCAGGACTTGCAGAGAGCCTTGAAGAAAGAAAGAGTTGAAAAATGAATATATTCTGTATATAATGAATAATGAGGGATATATTCTTTTATTTGGACATTTCAAGATAGCCCCGCAGCGCGGGGCTATTTATTTGAGGTTGGTTTTGTGGGTGTTTTAGAAAAGATTAATTCTCCGGAAGATCTTCGGCGGCTTGATGAGACAGAGCTGCCTGAACTGTGCAGGGAATTGAGACAACTTCTGATATACAATATTTCAAAAACTGGCGGACATCTTGCGTCGAATCTGGGTGTTGTTGAACTAACTGTGGCAATACACAGGGTATTCGATACGTCTAGGGACCGTCTTATTTTTGACGTAGGTCATCAGAGTTATATACATAAGATATTAACTGGACGAAAGGACGGTATGCCTGGTATCCGCTCTTATGGCGGGATATCTGGTTTTCCAAAGCCGTCTGAGAGCATTCATGATGCTTTTATAGCCGGTCATGCCTCTTCGGCTGTTTCGGCTGCATTGGGAATGGCCAGAGCGAGAACTCTCTTAGGTGAGGACTACAGAGTAATAGCTCTCCTTGGAGACGGGGCTTTGACAGGCGGTTTGGCGTATGAGGGACTCAGTAACGCAGGGGACAGTGATGAACCGCTAATTGTAATACTTAACGATAACGGGATGTCAATAAATGAAAATGTGGGCGGAATTGCAAGGTACCTGTCAAGGGAGCGCATTAAACGGGGTTACATTTCTTTTAAAAATGTTTATAGAAAAATCACCAAGAAGATCCCTGGTGGAAAGCGCATATACAATTTAACCCATAGAATAAAGACCGTATTAAAAAAAGCAATTTTCCATTGCAGTATGTTTGAAGATATGGGATTTGCATATCTTGGGCCGGTGGATGGACACAATATAAAGATGCTGATTTCAGCGTTGAAGATAGCCAGAGACAGCGAAGGACCAGTACTTTTGCATGTGATAACAAAGAAAGGCAAGGGTTATAAATTTGCAGAGGATAACCCCAATACGTTTCATGGGCTATCCGGATTTGACCCGGTGACTGGTAAAGAACCTGCGCCGCAGGAATCGTTTTCAAGTGTATTCGGAGCTGAGCTGGTAAAGCTGGCTAACAGAGATAGACGTATAACTGCTATAACGGCAGCTATGCCGGGGGGTACCGGACTTGCTGAATTTGCAGAAACTTTTCCTGACCGATTTTCAGATGTTGGAATAGCCGAAGGACATGCAGCGGTTATGGCCGGAGGTGAGGCTCACAAAGGATTGATTCCCGTATATGCAGTATATTCCACTTTCCTTCAAAGAGCTTACGATATGCTTATTCAGGATGTGGCTATGGGCCAGGAACATGTTGTGCTGGCAGTAGACCGAGCGGGGCTTGTTGGACAGGATGGAGAGACACACCACGGAGTGTTTGATGTGTCGTTTTTGACCTCAATACCAAATATGACTGTTTTGGCTCCTGCCAGTTTTCAGGAGTTACGTGATATGCTTGATATGGCTGTTGAGACGTTCAACGGCCCTATAGCTATTAGGTATCCAAAGGGAGGAGAAGGAAGGTACAGGGATGGCGGTACGCAGGCCTCCTGTATAATTCGAGAAGGCAGTGATTTTACTATAATTACATATGGCATTATGGTAAACAATGCCATGGAAGCCGCTGACATACTTGAGGAGCAGGGGATTTCCGTTGAAATATTAAAACTTGGCTACATAAAACCTCTGGATATTGAGGCTGTTGAAAGAGCTGCAGAACATACTGGCAGGCTTCTGGTGCTTGAGGACTGTTTGAAATCTGGAGGTATTGGGGAGAAAATAGCGTCTCTGCTGATGGAAAGAGGCGTAAAAGTTAAGTCGTACCTTCAGATTAATCTGGGCGACAGTTTTATAACTCACGGATGTGTGGATGAGCTTATGAAACTGAGCGGTTTAGACGGTGCGAGTATAGCGGATGATATTAAGAAAGAACTGAGGCATAGGGGTAGCTAGGACGGTGCGTGGCAATGAATAAGACGAGACTCGATATAATTCTTGTGGAACGAGGTTTGATTGAGAGCAGGGAAAAAGCTAAAGCAGTTATAATGAGCGGACAAGTTTATGTTAATGGCCAAAAAGCGGACAAACCGGGGCAAGCTTATATTGATGACTGCGATATCCAGATTAGAGGCAATACGCTTAAATATGTAAGCCGCGGGGGATTAAAACTTGAAAAAGCTCTTGACTCCTTTGGCGGGGATGTGTCAGGAAAGGTGTGTATAGACTGCGGCGCATCTACTGGCGGATTTACAGATTGCCTTTTGCAGCGCGGGGCGGCCAAGGTTTATTCTGTTGACGTCGGTTATGGACAGTTGGCATGGAGCTTGAGAAGCGACAGCAGGGTTGTTGTAATGGAGCGCACTAATGTGCGCTATATTCGAGAGGAGATGTTCCCTGAAAAACCGTCCGTTGGGACAATAGATGTTTCATTTATTTCGCTCTCGCTTGTATTGCCCGCTCTAAGACAGGTGCTGGAAGACAAAGGCGAAGTTTTCTGCCTTATTAAGCCTCAGTTTGAGGCAGGACGTGATAAAGTGGGAAAAAAGGGCGTGGTAAGGGATATTAATACCCATATTGAAGTCCTCGAATCTTTCTGCAAAAATGCTGAAAACAGCGGGTTTTATGTGGAAAATTTAACTTACTCGCCTATAAAAGGACCAGAGGGAAATATTGAATATCTGGGACATTTATTAAGCGAGCCATGTAAACTTGAAATTAATATTGTAGACCTGGTTGAAAAATCGCACAGGGAATTGTAAGCTGTTAAGGGGAATCGACCATGTCAAAGAAAATTATCCTCTATGTGAATCCTGATAGAGATGTTGGCTTTAAAGTATCTGGTAAAGTTGCAGATATGCTCACGTCCATGGGTTTTGAATATGAGACCTGCGAATATCCGGACCAACTTCATAAGATTGCAGAAAAGGCCTCAATGGTGATCACATTTGGCGGAGATGGTACGTTGCTTCACTGTGCTAGGGCTATTTCCGGATTCGGAATTCCGATATTAGGGATAAACCTTGGAAATAAAGGTTTTATTGCAGAGCTGGAGAGCAATGAGCTTGAGCTTGTTTATATGGCGATTAAGGGGCATTATACACTTCAGAGCAGAATGATGTTAGATGTATCAGTAATACGGGACGGAAAGCCAATTTATACAGACTTTGCGCTGAATGATGTGGTGGTAAGCGGGCTGGCAAGAGTAATAGAAATAGATTTGTTTGGCGATGGTCGAAATATTATGACGTTTTCTGGTGATGGACTGATAATTTCTACTCCAACAGGTTCGACTGCTTATTCTATGGCCGCAGGGGGACCAATTGTCGAACCTGATGCGGAAAATATAATTATAACGCCAATATGCCCGCATGCACTCTGGGCAAAACCTTATGTTTTAGCGCCACAGAGAGTTGTTACAGTAGATATGAACAGACTCGGTGAAAAACACGCATATCTTTCGGCGGATGGAAACAATTCGTTCAGACTTGTTTCCGGCGATGTTGTTCTGGTAAGAAAATCTGGTTTAACCACATCTCTGGTGCGTTTAACAGATAAGAGTTTTTACGAAAAAGTCAGTGAGAAACTGGGAGAGAAACAATGAAAGAAAAAAGACAGAAAAAGATACTTGAGCTTATTTCATCCATGGATATTGACACCCAGAATCAACTTATTGAAGAATTGGGTAAAGCCGGTATAAAGAGCACGCAAGCTACTATATCGAGGGACATAAAAGATTTACGGCTTATAAAAGAACTTACGCCGAGAGGAACTTATAGGTATGTAGTACCGATAGGCGGCTTAGTTGATCACTCAGAGAAATTGAAGAATATCTTTAGAGAGAGCGTGACTGACTATGTGTGCGCTCAAAATATTGTTGTAATAAAAACTCTGCCGGGGCTTGCTTCCGCCGCATGCAGCGCAATAGATAAAATGAATTTGGAGAACCTGGCGGGGACGCTTGCCGGAGATGATACAGCATTTATTGCCATGCGTGATAGTGAAGCTGCAGAGAAATTATGTCGGGAAATAGGCGAGTATTTTGTGTGATAAGCTGAATAACAGAGAGATGATCGTATGCTTACCCTTCTTCATATAGAGAACATAGCCGTTGTAGAAAAAACAGATATAGAGTTCGACCGTGGACTAAATGTACTTACAGGTGAAACAGGCGCCGGAAAATCCATCGTTATAGATTCTCTGGAAGCTGCTTTGGGGTGGAGAACTTCCCGGGAGATTGTTAGACGCGGTGCAAAGAATGCATTAGTGACTGCTACCTTTTCCAATGTGGATTGTGAACAATGGTTTTCAGAGAATGGCATTGAAAACAGCGATGAAGTAGTACTTATGCGCCGCATTAGTGAAGATGGAAAGAGCTCATGTCGGGTTAATGGGATGCCGGTATCGACTACACAGCTGCGGAACCTTGGAGCTTCTCTTATCGATATACATGGACAGGGCGACGGACAGAAGCTCACCGATGAGAGGTATCATAGAGACTACCTTGATTCTTTCTGCGCGGATCAAAAAGAACTGGACGCCTATGTAAACTCATATAAGAAGCTGAAGGAATTACAGAGAGAGCTTGATGGCCTGTCGATGGATGAGAGTGAAAGGGCTCGCCGTATTGATACACTTACGTATCAGATAGATGAAATTGAGAGAGCGCAGATAACGCCAGGTGAATACCAGGAAAAATTAGCGCGAAGAGATCTGCTCAAAAGCGCAGGAAGACTGACTGGTGCGGTTGCAGAAGCCGTGGAGGCTCTTTATGGCGGGGACAGCGGCAACGGCGCCCTTGACATGATTACATCTGCCATCGGGTCAATTGAGCATGCAATGAGATTTTCCCAAGAACTGAGTTCCATATATGAGAAGCTGAATGACCTTAGATATTCTGCCGAAGATGCCGCCAGTGATCTTATTGATCTGAGAGATAGACTGGATTTTTCACCTGAGGAGCTTGATCAGCTTGACGAACGCCTTGACGTATTAAAGAGAGTATTTAGAAAATACGGCGGAAGTGAAGAGAGCGTCTTAGAATATTTAGAGGAAATACGCGCTGAACTTGGCGACATAGAGTCTTCTCAGGAGCGTATCGAGGAACTTGAGGCGCGATTGGAGAAATGCCGTAAGGATACCGTTGCGTTAGCTGGAGTCCTCTCCATAAGACGCAGAGAAGGCGGCAAAAAACTGCAAAAGCTCATAGTCAGGGAACTTCAGGAGTTGTCCATGGCCGGAGCGGACTTTGCTGTTGAGATTAAGAGCCTTGATGAACCTGGGCCGACTGGTATGGACGACGTCAGATTTTTAATAGCAGCGAATAAAGGCGAAGCGATGGGGAGAATATCCCGCGTTGCGTCAGGCGGAGAACTCTCAAGAGTGATGCTGGCTATGAAGACAGTGCTTGCAGATGGAGATAGCGTCCAGTCGATGGTATTTGATGAGATTGACACCGGTGTATCGGGAATAGCAGCTCAGCGTGTGGCAGAGAAACTGGCTGCAATAAGCAGAACAAAACAGGTGATATGCGTGACGCACCTGCCACAAATATCAGCGATGGCAGATACGCATTTTTCAATAACAAAATCCGAAACTGATGGTAGGACGTCTACAAGCGTTGAAAAGCTGAATGAGGCTGGGCGAAAAAGGGAGATAGCCCGTCTTACAGGCGGAGATAATATCACAGAGACCTCTCTTTTAGCGGCGCAGGAGCAGATGGATTACGCTGCCGAATTCAAGCAGAAGATCAATGAGGTCAATGATTGACATTATTTATTGTGATGTGATAGAATTCCAGTACTGTAGTGTGATTTTACTGGATGTACTCCAGATAAAATAAATTTTTAAATCAAAAAAGGGGAAAGATCGATGACAATTTATGAAGAGCTGGAAGCCCGCGGACTTATCGCTCAAGTGACCGATGAAAAAGAGATACGGGACCTTGTTAACGGTGGTAAGGCCAAGTTCTATATTGGGTTTGACCCGACGGCTGACAGCTTGCATGTGGGCCACTTTATGGCTCTGTGTCTGATGAAAAGGCTGCAGATGGCCGGCAATACACCGGTTGTTCTTATCGGAGGCGGAACAGGATATATAGGCGACCCTTCCGGAAGAACAGATATGCGGTCAATGATGACTCCAGAGACCATACAGCACAATTGTGACTGCTTTAAGGTCCAGATGAGCAGGTTCATCGAGTTCGGAGAGGATAAAGCCATAATGGTAAACAATGCCGACTGGCTTTTGAACCTGAACTATATCGAGCTTCTCCGAGAGGTAGGCGCGTGCTTTTCGGTGAACAATATGCTGAGAGCCGAGTGCTATAAGCAGCGCATGGAGAAGGGCCTGTCATTCCTGGAGTTTAACTACATGATAATGCAGAGCTACGACTTCTACTACCTATACCAGCACTATGGCTGCAACATGCAGTTCGGCGGCGATGACCAGTGGTCAAACATGCTGGGCGGCACAGAGCTTATACGCCGCAAATTGGGCAAGGACGCCTATGCTATGACTATTACGCTGCTTCTAAACTCCGAGGGAAAGAAAATGGGGAAAACAGCAGCCGGTGCAGTGTGGCTTGACCCCAAAAAGACGTCGCCGTACGACTTCTATCAGTATTGGCGCAATGTTGAGGACGCGGACGTCCTTAAATGCCTGCGTATGCTCACATTCCTTCCGCTGGAGCAGATAGTCGAGATGGATAAATGGGAAGGCAGCCAGCTTAACCGGGCTAAAGAGATACTTGCGTTTGAGCTTACCGAGCTTGTCCATGGTAAAGAAGAGGCCGAAAAAGCCCAGGAGGCAGCCAGATCTATCTTTGGCGGCGGTGGCGCTGAGGGTATGCCAACAGCGACAGTTGAAGAATCGGACCTTACCGACGGCGGTATGGATATTCTCACTTTGCTTGTTAAATCAGGGCTTTGCCAGTCCAGATCCGACGCCCGCAGGAATGTGCAGCAGGGTGGAGTGACTGCTGACGATGAAAAAGTCACAGACGTGGAGCTTAAATTTGACGGGGAGACCCTTCGCAAGGGAGTAGTCCTCAGAAGAGGTAAGAAAAATTTCAAAAAAGTCGTTTTGCAGTGAGTAATTGAAGACATATTATTTATGCCGGAGCAGCATCCGCTGCTCCGGCATTTTGTTGACTTTGAATATCTGTTACTGTAATATATGTATCATAATACACAATTGATATCTGCACTTAAAGGATGGGAGGGTAATCTGTGAGAAGTGAACTTAAGCTGGCACTAATTGGAATAGCGCCTTTGGCGGCCGGCTACCTTTTAAATTTTATATGGACTTTGGCAGATACTATCTCCGGCATAGCAATCCTTCTCATGGGCGTAGTGTTTCTGGCCCTGTGGGGATACGCGGCATATAAATTATCTTCCAAGGAGGAGAAGATTTTGCCTCAGGTGCTGTCAATGTGCGCCATTCCCGCGCTGATGCTGCTTTTGGTGCTTTATCAGGAAATTGTGAGAGAAGCCTACTGGGGGAATATCATAGGTGCTTTCTCGCAGCTCTACTTTCTGCCGTGGCTGACCCTTTCCTTACTGTTTTACCTGCCAATTGAGTTGTTTGTGGATGTTGTTAGGGTATGGCCCGGATATATAATCGTGTTTATCCTTTTGTCCGCGGTGAGTTTTTGGGGAATATATAAGAAAAAGAAATCTATATAGTTTTTGCCGATTGATAGTTGAAACGAAAAAATGGAGCCGTATCAGCGGCTCCATTTTCTATAGACAAATTAAAAAGAAATACGCAATAAGTCAAAACAG
>CALWYO010000022.1 GCA_944385785.1 uncultured Oscillospiraceae bacterium
AGTGGAGGACGGCAGGATAGCCGGATAGAGAACAGTGTATACAGCGGAATAGGATAATTTAGCCAGCGCCCTATGTAAGACGCTGGCTAAATTATCCTATAAATTTTTTAGTCCTCTGTGTACTCCAATGGCGTGAGCGGGGCACATCTCCTGACAGCAGAAGCATGAGATGCAGCCGCGCCTTGGCATCGTGGCCTTGCCCCCAGTTATTGAGATTATTTTTTGAGGACAGCTTTCGGCGCACTTTCCGCAGCCGACACACTTTTTCCTGTCTACATGGGGATATGAACGTAAAAGGGCGTCCATTACTTTTGAAGCCGCCCACCTTAACGGGCGCGGCACGTTGTCTGAAAAGCTGGTGCTCTTTGTAGCGTCAGGGAGTATAAAAGGTTGGGCAGAGGGTGAAAACTCATCTCCTGAGTATTCAATTCCATCCGGCAGCAGGCCCATCTCAGCCGCGGTGGCGATATGCGGAATATCCATGGGCTCCAAACCCATAAAACGGCACGCCGCTATATCAAGGGCGAAGACATCTGTTGAGGCAAACGTATACCCTGTGTGTTTTACAGTGCCGCCACCAGGACCGTTGCCCTCCATGGAGTCCACGGCGTCTAATATGGTGAGGTCGGGTTTTATGGTAATTGCCAGTTCGCAGAGCATTTTGGAAAAACCGGAGATGTCGGGGAAGCGCCGGTGCATATCTGGCTTTTGAAGTCCAGGTATAGTTCCGAAAAGATTTTTTACACCGGCAGAAACCGTCGTCATGGCGTGAGTTTTCAGTTTTGGTATGTTAATAATATAATCTGCGGTGATGGCTGGCGTTATAATATTGTAACTGTGAACCAGCGGGGCGGCTATGGAGGGTCTTACCTGACCATATGAAAAATCACGGTTGAGATACGGTTCAATATCGGGGCGGATAAGGCCGGCGGCGGAGCAGACCGCGCGGAAGTGTTCCTGGTTATAGAGACCTCCCGGACTATCTGCCACTACAATATCTGTGACGCCAATCTCCAGCAGACAGCGTATAACCGCCGCGATAAGAGAGTGATGCGTAGTTACAGCGGCGGATGGCTTGCGCGCGGAAAGCAGATTCGGTTTTATAAGGACGCGCATACCAGGCTTTGGCAGAGCCTGAAAATGCTCCTGAAAATGCCTGCACACTGCCGTGTATACCACGCTTTCCTCGTAAGAAGGCGTGGATAAAAAAGATACCTTGCTCATACATATCCCCCTGACCGTTTTCGCTACTTTGCCTGTCTATGATAACACGGCTTACGGTTTATTTCAACGAGAGCGATGCCCAATAAGATTGAAATAACGTGCTGACTGTGGTATCATTAATGCACTTTGTTTTGAGAAAGATGTGACATTATGGAGTTTAAACTGTGCGCTCCGTGCCTTTTTGGACTTGAAGGCCCATTGGGTAATGAACTGCGGCACATGGGTATGGGCGATGTACGGGGAGAAAACGGACGTGTGAATTTTTCCGGATCTCTAAATGATATTGCCAGAGCGAATATTCGCAGCCGATTTGCTGAGAGAATATTAATAGAGATTGGCAGATGCCGCGTTACGACTTTTGATCAACTGTTTGAGGCGGTAAGATCAATGGAGTGGGAGCGGTACATTCCAAAAGATGGGGCCTATCCGGTCAAAGGCTACAGCCTGAATTCACAATTGCACTCTGTACCGGACTGTCAGAAAATAATCAAGAAAGCGGTGTCCAAAAGGCTGGGGGCGGTTTATAAAATCTCCTGGCTCCCTGAAAACGGTGCGCTTTATCAAATACAGTTTTCCATAATGCGGGATGAGGCTGTGCTCTATCTTGATACCACCGGCACCGGCCTCCATAAACGAGGTTACAGGCCGGCCCAGGTGGCGGCGCCTTTAAGGGAGACGCTTGCGGCGGCTTTGGTGGATATAGCGGGATACAGAGGAAGAGGGGAATTCTGTGATCCCTTCTGCGGCAGCGGAACTATTGCCATAGAGGCCGCTCTCGCCGCAAAAGGACGCGCGCCGGGGCTGATGCGTTCTTTTTCTGCCCAGAAATGGGACTGGATGTCGGAAAGTATCTGGAATGGCGCGCGTAATGAGGCGAGATCAAAGGAGTTTGATAGAGAGTACCATATAATAGCGTCAGACATAGATCAAAAGGCAGTGGAAATAGCAAGGCAAAATGCAAAAAGAGCCGGTGTCGACAGACTTATATCTTTTTCCCAGGCTGACGCCGGTAAATTTGCCAGGGATAGTTCTGACGGTATAATAGTGACAAACCCGCCTTATGGGGAACGTCTTATGGAGAAGCGCCAGGCTGCGGAGCTGATGGAGAGGTTTGGGAAAGCCATGAGGCTGTGCCGAGGCTGGGATGTAAATATAATCTCTTCAGATGAGGAACTTGAGCGCCATTTTGGGCAGCAAGCGGAAAAAGTGCGTAAACTTTATAATGGTATGATAAAGTGTGGATATTATATGTTTTCAACAAAGATATCCAGCGGCGGGAGACGCAATGCAAAATGAGGCATCTTTTTATAATAAATCCTGCTGCAGGCGGCAAAAAGCGTGATGTGGCAGCGGAGAAAAGTCAGATAGTGGAACTGATGGACGAGCTTGGCTGTGATTATGAGATATATGAGACAGTCGCACCTATGGATGCCTCTGAAAAGGTACGTCGCGAGGCAATTAAAGGTAGGCAGCTGCGGGTATATGCTTTTGGAGGAGACGGCACTTTAGCTGAGTGTGTCCATGGTGCAGCGGGATTTTCAAACGCCGCTGTGACGCAGTATCCATGCGGCACTGGCAACGATTTTTTGCGGATCTTTGGTGAGAAAATAAAAATTTTCCGCAATATTAATGCACTTGTCCACGGCGAAACGCATCCAATGGATATAATTGATGTAAACGGCAGAAAGTGTATGAACATCTGCTCTGTAGGGATCGACGCCAGAGTGGGAACAGATGTACACAAATATAGCCGACTTCCGTTTATATCGGGTACAGGGGCGTATATTATGTCTCTGGTAGTCAATTTTATTAAGGGGCTTAATCAGAAGCTGACAATATCCACGGACCAGGGGGAACATAACGGGGTTTTTGCCCTTGTATGTGTCTGCAACGGAAGATTTTACGGCGGAGGTTTCAATCCTACAAAAACCGCGCCGCCTGATGCCGGCCTTCTGGACGTACTCATAGCGGGAAAGGTGAGCCGATTAAAAGCCACTGTGCTGTTGAGGGACTATGCCAATGGGAGTTGGGCAAAACACCCCCAGATAATAGAGTATAGCCAGGGTAGGCATGTGAGAATAGAGGGGCAGAAGAAACTTGTCATTAATGCAGACGGCGAGCGGTTAGAGGCAATGAAGGCAGAGATACGTATAGTGCGTGGAGGTGTGAATTTCATATACCCCATGGGTTGCGGCAGAGTGGCGGGATCTGCAGCAAATCAGAACGCGGATATTTTTACAAAAAATAGTAATTTGTGAGGGAATTGGCACTGTATATCAAAATAACTATAAAACTTGGTAAATAATCTACAAAACATAGGCATAATAACTATTGCAGAATGAATTGAAGTGGGTTATTATAATAACAGTTTAGCACTCAAACAAGCTGAGTGCTAAACGTCCAAAACAGTTAAAAAATATATTCAGATACAGGAGGCAGCAGAAATGACACTCAAACCGTTAGCAGACAGAGTCATTATAAAGCGGGTCCCAGCAGAGGAGACCACAAAGGGCGGTCTTATCCTCACAAGCGCATCCCAGGAAAAACCACAGGTGTATGAGGTTGTGGCAGTGGGTCCCGGCGGCTTTATTGACGGCAATGAGGTTGAGATGGAAGTGGACGTTGGCGACAAGGTTATTACCGGTAAGTACTCAGGCACCGAGGTCAAACTGGATGATGAGGAGCTGACCATAGTCCGCCAGAGCGATATACTCGCGATAGTTGAATAATTAGGAGGCAGCAATAATGGCAAAGCAGATAATTTACGGCGAGGACGCCCGTAGGTCTCTTGAGAAGGGCGTAAACCAGCTGGCCGATACAGTTAAATTGACAGTTGGACCAAAGGGCAGGAACGTGGTTCTTGATAAGAAATTTGGTTCACCACTTATTACTAATGATGGTGTTACAATAGCTAAAGAGATCGAGCTTGAGGATCCGTTTGAGAATATGGGCGCTCAGCTTGTTAAGGAGGTAGCTTCCAAGACTAACGACGTGGCTGGCGACGGTACTACTACGGCTACTATTCTCGCCCAGGCAATGATCCATGAGGGTATAAAGAATGTGGCAGCTGGAGCAAATCCCATGGTTATGAAGAGAGGCATCCAGAAGGCAGTAGAGGCAGCTGTCAGGGCCATCAGAGCCAACAGCCAACCTGTTACTGGCACCAGTGATATTGCCAGAGTAGGAGCAGTCTCCTCCGGTGACGAGAATATCGGCAATCTGATAGCAGAAGCCATGGAGAAGGTATCGCAGAATGGTGTTATCACTGTTGAAGAGTCCAAGACTGCCGAGACATACTCTGAGGTAGTCGAGGGCATGCAGTTTGACAGGGGATATATCACTCCATATATGGTTACTGACACAGAGAAGATGGAGGCTGTTTATGATGAGCCTTACATCCTCATAACTGATAAAAAGATCTCCAACATCCAGGAGATTCTGAACCTGCTTAACGATCTGGCTCAGGCTGGCCGCAAGCTGGTTATAATTGCTGAAGACGTTGAAGGAGAAGCCCTTGCCAACCTCATACTCAACAAGATCCGCGGTATATTTAACTGCCTGTGCGTTAAGGCCCCAGGCTTTGGCGACAGACGTAAGGAGATGCTGAAGGATATAGCCGCTCTTACAGGCGGACAGGTGATTTCCACTGAGCTTGGTATGGAGCTCAAGGATGCTACTATTGATATGCTTGGCCGCGCCCGCCAGGTTAAGTCCACTAAAGAGGACACCATCATTGTTGATGGTTACGGCGATAAGGCTGACATAGAGGCAAGGGTAAATGAGATAAAGGCAGAGTACCAGGCCTCCACATCTGAATATGACCGTGAGAAACTTCAGGAGAGGCTTGCACGTCTTGCCGGCGGCGTTGCCGTTATCAAAGTGGGAGCTGCTACCGAGACTGAGATGAAGGAGAAAAAACTCCGCATCGAAGACGCGCTCAATGCTACTAAGGCTGCTGTTGAAGAGGGCATTGTCGCAGGCGGCGGAACTGCTTATGTTGTCGCAGGCAAAGCTGTTGAGCACCTGCTGGATGACGCCAGCGGCGATGAGAAGACGGGTATTGCCCTTGTGGCAACTGCACTCACTGCTCCAATCAAGCAGATTGCTCAGAACGCCGGACTTGAAGGCGCCGTTATCCTTGACAAGGTTAAGAGCAGCATAGATGTAAACTACGGCTTTAATGCTGCTACTGAAGAGTATTGCAACATGATCGATTCCGGTGTTGTTGACCCAACAAAGGTCTGCCGCAGCGCGCTTGAAAACGCAGCTTCTATCGCTTCTGTTGTACTGACTACAGAATCCCTTGTTGCCGATATTCCTCAGCCGCCCGCTCCTGCGGCTCCAGCTGATGCAGGCGGAATGTATTAATAGTTAATCTTGATATTATAAATTATTATAGATGTGTTATAGGGCGGAGTGATATGTATTTGCATATCACTCCGCCGATTTTTATTTTGTTGCCTTAATTGGGCTACCTTGTGGGACGGAAGGTCCGAGATATCAGGTAGATTTTACTGGAGTTTATTATATTAAGCTTAACTTTTAGTTAAAGAGCCGTCGAATTAACGCCGTATTGCTTTTTAAATTTCATTTCAACAAAACCATTTGTTATAAATCTAAAACTGAGATGTACGGATATAGGAGACGTGGCATTAGCTCTGTTATTGTATATGTTTAGCCTGTAACGGCACTTTTACAGTGATGGCAGCATTACGTGCCCATATCAGTAAATAGATTTTACAGAGATTTGCTTTTTTAAACCTTGCCGAAACGGATGCGGTTATGTTATCTTGTATCGGGAAAGCATTTTTATAATTGATACTGATACATGTGGACTTTGTGGAAAGATCGCTTTTTAGCTTATTACAGATATATAAAGTTTAATTGATAATTAATTTCTTGGATTCAAGATAGATGAATCATTGTTAGAGTTGAAACTAAGTGGGGAACCTGATTGGAGGAAAGATGAAGGATATAATTAGAATAGATAACTTAAGTAAGGACTTCGGAGACATAAAGGCAGTCCAGAATTTAAGTTTTAGAGTGAAAGAGGGTGAGTTGTTTGCGTTTCTTGGCGTAAACGGAGCTGGGAAATCCACCACAATAAACATTATGTGCGGACAGCTTTCAAAAGATAGTGGAGAAATATTGATTGACGGAAAGGATATTGATAGGGATTCAGACTCTATCAAGAGGGAGCTTGGAGTGGTATTTCAGTTCTCCGCATTGGATTCGGCCCTTTCCGTTTATGACAATTTGGAAAGCAGGGCTGCGCTTTACGGTATCATTGGAAAGGAATTTGAAAAGCGATTTGGGGAGTTGGCCAGATTGTTGGAATTTGGCGATTTGATAAAGCGTCCTGTCGGTAAACTGTCAGGGGGACAAAGAAGGAGAATAGATATTGCCCGGGCGCTATTCCATCAGCCCAAAATCCTGATTCTCGATGAACCAACTACAGGACTTGACCCGCAGACACGCAAAGCAATTTGGAATGTTATTTTTAATCTCAGAAAAGATAAGAATATGACGGTGTTTTTAACAACCCACTATATGGAAGAAGCTGCTGAGGCAGACTATGTGGTAATTATCGATAGTGGAAAAATATCAGCCGAAGGGACGCCGCTGGAACTTAAGAATACTTATACAGGGGATTACATCACTCTTTACGGAGTAAGTGAAGATACTGTAAAAATGCTTAATATGGGATATGAAAAGATGAGGGATGCTTACCGGTTGTCGGTTCCGGATACAAAGACAGCTACAGAACTTATCATAAGATTTCCACAGATATTTGTTGATTACGAGATTACAAAAGGAAAAATGGACGACGTTTTTCTTGCTGTTACCGGAAAGACATTGGTAGGAGGCGGTGGAAAATGAGTGCGGCATTGATTTTTGTCAAAAGAAACATAAAGTTATTCTTTAAAGATAAAGGCATGTTTTTTACCTCCCTTATTACTCCTGCTATCCTGCTTGTGCTTTACAGTACGTTTTTGGGAAATGTGTACAGGGATACGTTTACAAGCAGTTTGCCGGACACACTGATGATTTCTGAAAACATAGTAGACGGACTTGTGGGAGCACAGCTTGTGTCTTCAATTCTCGCTGTCTCTTGCGTGACAGTTGCCTTTTGCTCAAACTTTTTAATGGTACAGGATAAGGCCAGCGGAACCGTGAGAGATTTGCGGATATCTCCGGTAAAATCATCGGTGCTCTCGGTCGGCTACTATGCAGCTACCTTTATCTCCACACTTATGATATGCCTTGCTGCAATGTGTATCTGCCTCGCTTATGTTGCGGCTGTCGGTTGGTATATGTCAGTAGAAGACGTGATTTTCCTGGCTGTCGATGTTGTTTTATTAGTCTTATTTGGAACTGCGTTATCCTCGGTTATAAATTTCTTTTTATCAACACAGGGACAGATTTCGGCTATGGGGGCAATTATAAGCGCGGGGTATGGATTTATATGCGGTGCTTATATGCCTATCTCATCTTTTGGAGACGGACTTCAAAAAGCAGTGGCTTTTTTGCCCAGTACATACGGCACGTCTCTTATACGAAACCATTCTATGGGCGGTGTGCTCTCTGAAATGCAAAATCAGGGTGTTCCAGCGGATATCATCCAGGAGATGAGAGATTCTCTGGACTGCAATATATATTTTTTTGAGAAGCAGATGGACATATCGGTTATGTATATAATTATAGTTTCTGCTACCGCACTGCTTATAGGGGTTTATATTCTCCTGAACGCCTTAAAAAAAGAAAAAAAGTAAATTTGTATGGATTTTATAAAAGATGCCCCGCTTTAATGAAGCTCCGGTTTTAAATTTAAAGTGGGAGTTAAAATATACGTAATTATGGGAAATCTCACATTGCTTTCCATTGCGGATGTGATATAATTCAGTTACATACTTATGGGATGCGTGTTCCAACAGATAAAAACGGAGGGATAAATATGTCACATTATTTTGCTCCAAGAGACGGTGCCATCTCTAAGAGGGAACTTGACCATCAGGCGCTTTCGCGTCGTGTAGCTGGAGAGTGTCCCGTACTTTTGGAGAATGATGGAGCTCTACCAATACCAAAGGGAACAAAAATTGCTCTTTTTGGAAACGGAGCAAGGCAGACGATTAAGGGTGGGACTGGCTCCGGAGATGTAAATACAAGAGAAAATGTGAATATTGAGACTGGTCTTGAAAAAGCTGGTTATACAATAACTACTAAAGACTGGCTGAATCGTCATACTGACCACAGGGCGAAAGAGAAAGAGGACTATCTAAAATGGGTGGAGGAAGAGGCTGAAAAAGAGGGAATTACTAATTTTATGGTTACCTTTACCCACCCATTGGGAATGACAGTTCCTGCGCCTATAAAAGAAGAGGATATTTCCTCTGCCGGTACTGACACGGCAGTGTACGTAATAGCCAGAAATTCCGGCGAAGGTGCTGACAGAAATGATGTGCGCGGCGACTATTATTTATATGAGGAAGAGCGGGATCAGATCGCATACCTTGCCGAAAAATTTGAGAAACTTGTTGTTGTGCTAAACGTAGGCGGAGTAATCGACTTGACAGAGCTTACAGCAATTCAGGGTGTGAATGCCATACTCCTGATGGGACAGCTTGGCAATATCGGTGGAGATGCACTTGCTGACGTTATTTCAGGAGATGTTACCCCATCTGGAAAACTGACCGATACGTGGGCAAAAAAATACAGCGATTACCCGTCGTCTGAAACATTTAGCCACAATGACGGAAATATAGACGACGAATATTATACAGAGGGAATATACGTTGGCTACAGATGGTTTGATACATTCGGTATTGAGCCCCTCTACCCGTTTGGCTTCGGACGCTCTTATACGGATTTTGACGTTAAGGTTGACAATGTTTTTGTGGTGGGCAGCAGCGTGAAACTGATAGCTTCTGTCGAAAACACAGGAAAAACTTATGCCGGAAAAGAAGTTGTACAGGTATATTGCTCTGCGCCTCAAACAGGACTAAAAAAGCCGTATCAGGTACTTGCGGCTTATAAAAAGTCATCCCTCCTTAAACCTGGAGAGAAGGAGAAGCTGGAGCTTTCATTCGATATACGGGAAGTGGCTTCATACTGCCCCAAGTGCGCTGCGTGGGTAGTGGAAGCGGGAGAGTATATTATTAGGGTTGGCGTCAGTTCACGTGATACTCAGATCGTCGCTGTAGTAACGGTGGATGATCGCGTCGAGACGTACAAACTTAGAAATATGTTTAGGGACGAATCGCCTGTCAAAGAGATTGAGGCACCTGAGGTCGTATATAATATAGATCAAAGTGTACCCAGACTTGCTATGGTAGCTTCAGAAATTCCAAGTGAGAAGATTGAATATCAGGATGAGCGCCCGCTGCTGACGACTGAGAAAACAGAAAAACTTACTCTTGATGATGTAAAATCGGGACAATGTACGTTAGAGGAACTTGTGGCCCAACTGACGGTCAAAGAGATGGCGGAACTCTGCGTTGGAACGCTTCGGGCTGATGAGGGCTCAATTGTTGGTAACGCTTCGTATTCTGTGCCTGGCGCTGCGGGAGATACCAGCGATATAATAAGCGAAAGCAGAGGATTTAGAGGCCTGATAATGGCTGATGGACCCGCCGGCCTGCGTCTTCAGCCCGTATTTAAAACCACAAAAGACGGAGAGCTGCTCCCCGGCGGAGAAATTTTGGGAGAGATATTCCAGCCATTTGATCCGAAGTACAATGAAGAGAATTCAGATACTTACTATCAGTATTGTACGGCTATACCGATAGGCTGGTCTCTGGCCCAATCTTGGAACATAGACAGCATACGTGAGCTTGGAGCCATGGTGGGACATGAGATGGAGCTCTTTGGCATAGATCTCTGGCTGGCTCCTGCGATGAACATTCACAGGAATCCGCTGTGCGGAAGGAACTTTGAGTATTTCTCTGAAGATCCTCTGGTGAGCGGAAGAACGGCGGGTGCTGTTACATCAGGAGTCCAGAGCGTTCCAGGGCGCGGAGTAACAATCAAACACTATGCGGCTAATAACCAGGAGGATAACAGATACTTTACAAATTCTCATGTAAGCGAGAGGGCCCTGCGTGAGATATATATCCGAGGTTTTGAAATTGCCGTCAGGGAAACACAACCGTGTAGTATTATGACATCGTATAATCTTTTAAACGGTGAACACACGGCCAATTCTAAAGAGCTTATTGATAGTGTTGCCAGACAGGAGTGGGGATTTAAAGGTCTTATTATGACCGACTGGTATACTTCTCAAAATGTTCCGGCCTTTACTGGTGTATTTAACTCGATATATCCAATATCTGCCTCTACCGGATGCGTATACGCAGGTAATGACCTCCAGATGCCGGGTTGCGACAGAAATGTGGATGATATTATTAAAGCTGTATCCAGCGGTGAAGAAATTGATGGATATAAAATAACGCTGGCGGATTTGCAGTTCTGCACTTTAAATGTTCTAAAAGCAGTTATTTATGCTGATCAGGGTAAATAGAAAACTCCAAATGAAAAGCGTGCGTTTTAAACGCACGCTTTTCATTTGGAACTATAACTGTTCTTATTCAGCGTCTCCTTCGGCGGAAGCGACAAGCTGGTCAGCGCGGGAAAGATCCTTACGTTGGCGCATCATGACGAATATGGACAATACAGCGGCCAGAAGTGATGTCCCTGCGAAGTTAAACCAGACTCCAGTGAGACCTAAAGGCCAGAAGGTAAGAAGAAGTAAGACGGGGAATACTAGGGCTGTAGACACAGATATCAGTGATGCAGGAATAGGCTTTTCCACGGCTATCATATAACTCTGTGTGGCGAAACCGAACCAGCGTGTAAGATAGGTGGCACTGAAAATACGGAGAGCCATTACACACTCCTCCATAAATTCAGGAGTACACTCTCCCATAAATAGAGATGTGATCTGCTCAGGCAATAGAAGTGTTACAGCCGCTGAAACAGCAGAGATAACTGCTGCGGCCGTATAGCAGCATTTTTCTATGGCTCTGACTCTGGAATACCTGCCTGCTCCCCAGTTATATCCCACTGCTGGCTGTAAAGAGTCGCATGTACCGTACATGATGGGCTGAATAAATCCGTCTGCGAACATCAGAACTCCATATATTGAAACAGCGTCCTGCCCACCTAGACGCACAAGTATTGCATTAAGTATTATGGAAGTTATACGTCCTGCCAAATTGTTCAGGAAATTGGGACTTCCGCAGGCGATTATCTGCTTAAGCATACTTAAACGGAACTTTGGACGTACAAAACGGAGAGTCTGATGACCACCAACAAATACAGCGAAAGCTATGATGGCAACTATAAACATACCGGAACAAGTGGCAAGGGCAGCGCCCCAAATGCCGAACCTGAATACAAATAGAAATAAAAATTCCAAGCCAGCGCTGAGAAAAGACATCAGAATGTTTAAAAACATGCTGAAACGAACTTTTCCGCAAATACGCAGAAAATTATCCATTGCAAATACAATAGTTGTAACAGGCGAACTTAACGCATAGACACGCAAATACTGTGCAGCTAAATTTGCGAATTCACCATCTGCGCCCATAAGAAGCATAAGTGACGGTGCGGCAATGTAGAGAGCAGCTCCTATAATAAGACCTGCGGCGACAATCATTATAATTGCACAGGTAAATATATTTTGTGCTTCATGTTCATTTTTGCGTCCTAGATTGATAGAAATTGGAACAGAAGAGCCAACGCCTATCAAGTCTGCAAGGGCAAAATTTATTATTACAAATGGAAATGCCAGGTTAAGTGCGGCAAAGGCGGTATCTCCAAGAAACCTGCCTACAAATATACCATCTATCATACCGTAAAGGGCAGAAGCAAGCATACTTATTGCACCCGGAACGGCTGCAAAAAAGAACAATTTAATTGGTTTTGTAGTAGTATATAGTCTATGGGATTCCATAAGGCTTAAACTTACTTGACTCCTTTCATTCTATAGTTTCTCTCTCCAATTCGTCACAAAGCTTATGGGCGAAATATTCTATGGCTTCTACAAACGACTGCGAGTATATGGCTATTGCGCTTTTCATGGCGGATTGTTCTGCTTTATATACGTTTCGCAGTATCCTGGATGCGTATTCGCGCCCGCTTTCAGTGAGGCAGATTATCTTCTCCCTTGAATTTTCGCTGGGAAGCAGTTCCACATATCCGTCGTTAATTAGCTCGTGTACGCTGGTGCTTATTGTAGTCTTTGGAATTAGCCAACTGTCAGAAATTTCTGACTGATAATGGGCTTTTCCATCGTCAAGAGCGTAGAGAAGCGCAAGCGTATTTTCTCGAATGCCCAACCGCTTTGCAATTACATAGTAAGCTTCATCTATTCTTGTCGTTGCCAGCATGAGCCGTCGCACTGCTTCAACGCTGTTGTCCATCTGGTCGCCCCCTTTATAAAATACGAAATCGTACTAGACGCACTGGAGACAGAGTATAGTACGATTCCGTATAATTGTCAAGGAAAATGTATGTATAGAGAGATATAGCCAGGTGTAAAAACAATTACACCGTTAAAATCACCAAAATAGTTGCATATAAAGCGAAATTATATTATAATATCACCGCAATAACCAATAAGCCGCCTGCTGCGGTGGAGGTGTAAGCAACGTGAAGAAGTTGATTGGCGCAATTTTTATTCTTGCTGCTCTGGTTATGGCTCCGTCTGTAGATGCAGCCGGAAGGCAGGAAATAGCTATAATATGTACAGGAAGCGTAAACTGTTCTGTGGAAGAGGGAATTGGTTATGCTGGTGTTGCTGCGCTCAGAGCAGACGCGCAAGAACAGTATGGAAGTGCGAATGTTACTCTGATTGACGCTGGCGATGCCATTCAAGGCAGTTTAATAGGCGCGGTTTCTGAAGGTGAATATATTATTGAGCTTATGAACGCGGTAGGCTATGATCTTGCAGTGCCGGGGGAGCATGAATTTGACTATGGTTTAGATCGCCTTAGAGAACTTGCCGGTATGGCGGGGTTTGCATATTTGAGCTGTAATTTTATTGATCTTTCAACAGGTATGACCGTGCTTCCGCCATATGAAATTATAAATTATGGTACTGTATCTGTTGGATATATAGGAATAACTACTCTGGACATCTTTGAGGGACAGGGAACTTCAAAGTTCCAGAATTCAAATGGTTCTGCGCGCTATAGTTTTTGTCAAAGTGAAGGCGGGGACGAACTTTATACAAAAGTTCAGCAAGTGGTAAATACTGTGAGAAATTCCGGTGCAGATTATGTTGTAGCGGTGGGACATCTGGGAGCTGATACAGAAGAAAGCTGGACGGCTGAATCTGTCATAGCTAATACGTGCGGCATAGACGTTTTTGTGAATGGCAGCTCGGAAGAACCTGGCGTGACGGAAGTGTACAACGAAAATGGCGACAGTGTACTTTTAACAGAGGTAGGTACCAGACTGGAATCTGTAGGTATAATCACTATTGATGTCGCTGCTAATAGTATTGAGGCGCAGAATATTACAGAATACGACGGTGAAGATCAGACCGTATCCAGCAAACTCAAAGAGATAAGCAGAGAATATAATCAGATGTTATCCCAGACTGTAGCTATTTCTCAATCTGCATTAGTGGCTGGAAATGGACAGATTAACAGACTGGTAAATAGCGCGGAGACAAATCTGGGCGATTTATGTGCTGACGCATATGCTGAGATTACAGGGGCTGATGGGGCAATTGTAAATGGAGGCAGCATAGGCTCTGGTATAAGTGCAGGGTATATAACATATGGAGATATTGCGGATGTATTTCCATATGGAGAATACGTATGTATGGTAGAGGCTACGGGACAGCAGATATTAGATGCACTGGAACTTGGCACTATGGAGTATCCGGCCCAGAGCGATAGGTTTTTACAGGTGTCAGGCATAGAGTATACTGTAGAGGCGTCTATACCTTCAGCTGTTGTTTTGTCTTCCGATGGCAGCTTTGAAATAGTTGACGGGCAGCGGCGTGTTGGCAACGCAACGATAGACGGTAAACCAATTGACTCAGAACAGGTGTATACTTTGGCGCTAAGCGATTATATTCTTAATGGAGGATATGGATTTACCATGTTTAGCAACTGCGTTGTTTTGAATGATGCAAAGATGCTTGACGCTCAGGCGCTTTTGGAATATGTTTCAGAGGCCCTCAGGGGAGATTTGAGCCGATATTCTAATACAAGTGGAGATGGCAGAATTACAGTATCGGGAATTAGTTCTGCTGGTGTTAGTAGCGAAAGTGAAGAGAGAGTATATATCGTTACAAGCGGCGATAATCTGTGGAGTATCGCCAAAAGAGAACTTGGCAGCGGTGAGCGGTGGGCAGAACTATACGAGCTCAATTCAGAGGCAATAAAAAGGCCAGAACTTATATACCCAGGTATGGAGTTGGAACTTCCGCAGGAATAAGCAGGGTATCTATGTGTTGCTGTCGACTGGGGAAGTTAGTCAAAGAGACGATTACTCCTATATTGCGGCGATAAAAACTGTGACTCCGTTGCCTTGCCAACAAAAGAAAAAACGTCTATAATACAGATGTGTGTCTGGTCCAAAGGCGGAAACGGGAGCCGAATAAGTGCTCTCTCCCTACATATGGGCCGGACGTTCTGATTTTATAGCCATATATTGACAAGGCTGGGATGCGGGGAAGGAATATGGGTAGTAAGTATATATTTGTTACAGGCGGTGTAGTATCTGGGCTTGGGAAGGGTATAACAGCGGCGTCGCTGGGTAGGCTCTTGAAGGCCCGCGGCCTGAAAGTAGCTGCACAGAAGCTGGACCCATATATAAATGTGGATCCAGGTACAATGAGTCCGTATCAGCATGGAGAGGTCTATGTTACTGAGGACGGTGCTGAGACGGATTTGGATCTGGGACATTATGAGAGGTTTATTGACGAAGACCTTAATAAATTTTCAAATTTGACTACCGGCAAGGTTTACGCCAATGTAATAGGAAAAGAACGCAGGGGAGAATACCTTGGCAGTACCGTGCAGGTTATTCCCCATGTGACAAATGAGATAAAGGAATTCATATATAGCGTTGGCAAAAAGACCAACGCTGATATAGTGATAACAGAAATTGGAGGAACTGCCGGCGATATAGAGAGCCAACCATTTTTGGAGGCGATACGCCAGGTTGGACACGAGGTGGGGAGAGGGAATGCCCTCTACATACATGTGACTTTAGTGCCGTATTTGAAGGCTTCTGGTGAGCATAAGTCGAAACCGACGCAACATTCTGTTAAAGAGCTCCAAGGTATGGGGATAAATCCCGATATAATTGTGCTCCGGTGCGATGAACCTATAGAGGACGACGGCATCTTTAAGAAGATATCCCATTTTTGCAATGTAAAGCCGGACTGTGTTATAGAAAATGTTACATTACCAGTACTGTATGAGGCGCCGCTGATGCTTGAGGCGGAGAGATTTTCAGACATAGTCTGCAGGGAACTGCAGATAGAAGCGCCGAAGCCTGATTTAAGGGAATGGACTGTACTGGTAAAGAGAATTAAAAATTTGGAGAGAACTGTCCGGATAGGTATTGTAGGTAAATATGTACAGCTTCATGATGCGTATCTGTCTGTCTCTGAGGCATTACGGCATGCCGGTTACGCACTGAATTCGGCGGTTAATATAGAGTGGATAGATTCAGAGACAATAAGCGCGGAGAACCGTGATGAGATTTTGGGAGACCTTGACGGAATACTGGTTCCAGGAGGATTTGGGGCCCGCGGAATTGAGGGTATGATATTGTCCGCTGAGTATGCCCGTGAGAATAATGTGCCTTATTTGGGTATATGCCTGGGTATGCAGGTGGCTGTCATAGAGTTTGCGCGTCACGTATTAGGCTGGGAAGATGCAAATTCCAGAGAGTTTGATGAACAATCCCACCATAAAGTGATAGATTTTATGCCCGGACAGAGTGATACTATAGATAAAGGCGGAACTCTTCGATTGGGGAGCTGGCCGTGCCATATAAAGTCTGATACTACCATGGCCAGATGCTATGGTACTCAGATTATCAGTGAGCGGCATCGACACAGATATGAATTTAATAACGATTATCTTGCCGATATGGAAGGCGCCGGCCTTGTTATAAGTGGAAATTCACCAGATGGTGCGTTGGTAGAGACAATAGAACTTCCCAACCACGATTTCTTTGTGGGGGTACAGTACCACCCAGAATTTAAGAGCCGTCCTAATAGATCGCACCCGCTTTTTCTTGGATTTGTCGGTGCGTCGATGGACAGAGCGGAAAGGAAATAGTATTTATGTGCGGTATTGTAGGATTTACTGGCAGCCGTCAGGCTGCTCCGATCCTTCTGGAGGGTCTTAAAAAGCTGGAATACAGAGGGTATGATTCTGCCGGTGTAGCGGTCCTTGATAACGGCAGCATTTCACTTGCTAAGACAAGAGGAATGATAAAAAACCTATGTGAGATGACTCATGATGGAGACGATATTAAAGGATGCATCGGTGTTGGACATACCCGTTGGGCTACCCACGGTGTGCCAAACGATATAAACGCCCATCCGCATCTCTCCTGCGATGGACGCTTTGCCGTTGTCCATAACGGTATAATTGAAAATTATGCACAGTTGAGAGATGAACTGATAGCCAATGGTATAGAGTTTAAGAGCGATACTGACACTGAGGTTGTTGCTCATTTGCTGGAATACTATGGCGATGAGGACGCCAAGACGGCCGTAATGAAGACGGCGTCAAGGCTGGTAGGGTCCTATGTGTTGGGAATTCTCTGCACTGACGGATCCGGCAGGCTTTTTGCTGTCCGTGAGTCTGGACCACTTATACTGGGCATAGGAGTAGGGGAAAACTATTTTGCGTCCGACGTTACAGCTCTTATAGCGCATACCAAGAATGTTATTTATCTTGATGACGGCGAATTTGCCGAGCTGACACCGGAAAAAATAACGGTGTATGACTGCACAGGAGCCGCTATTACGAAGTCTGTGTCCAGGGTCGTATGGGATGTTGAGGCCGCCGAAAAGGGCGGATATGAACATTTTATGCTCAAGGAAATTATGGAACAGCCAAGAGCACTGAAGGCTACACTGGAGCCGAGAGTGAAAAATGGAGAAATAGTCCTTGAGAATTTTGAGCTCAGCGACGAAGAACTTGAAGATATAGACAAAATAGTTATAACGGCCTGCGGTTCAGCCAGCTATGCCGGACAGGTCGGCAGGTATGTAATAGAAAAGCTCTGCAGGATTCCGACACAGGTGGAAGTGGCAAGCGAGCTGCGTTACAGGGAGCCGATAGTCGACCATCATACACTGCTGATAGCCGTGTCTCAATCCGGCGAGACAGCGGATACAATAGCCGCCATTAAAGAGTGTAAGGCCAGAGGTGCCAGAACAATGGCGATAGTCAATGTAGTTGGCAGCACCATTGCTAATCTTGTAGACCACGTCCTGTATACGTGGGCGGGACCTGAGGTAGCGGTGGCTACAACTAAAGGCTATACCACACAGGTAGCAATGCTTGATTTATTAGCTATTTATCTTGCCAAAAGGTTAGGAAGAATAGAGGATGAGCGTTACAATCAGCTTTTGGCAGGGCTTCAGGAGATGCCATCAAAGATACAGAGAGCTATTGATCTGAATGGACATGTGCAGTATTTAGCAGAGAGATATTACTCAAATCAGGCTATATATTTCATAGGAAGAAACCTGGACTATGCAGTTTGCATGGAGGGTTCCTTAAAGCTAAAGGAAATTTCCTATATTTTTGCCGAGGCATATGCTGCCGGAGAGCTTAAGCATGGGACCATCGCCTTAATAGAACAGGGATCTCCAGTTGTAGCTCTTGCCTGTTATGAACCGCTTTTTGATAAGATGGTGAGCAATATTGAGGAGATTAAAGCCAGAGGAGCAAAAGTGCTGGCAGTAGCTCTTGAAGGTGACAAGAGAATAATTTCACAGGCAGATGACTTTATACTGATACCGAAGTCAGATCCTCTTCTGACTCCAATTGCGGAGATTATACCGCTCCAACTGTTTGCCTATTATGTTGCAAAAGCCAATGGCTGCGATATAGATAAACCGAAGAACCTGGCAAAGTCCGTTACCGTAGAGTAAGAAGGGATATTGAAAGGAGCTCCAATGAAGGACAGATATGAAAACCCGCTTTGTAGCAGATACTCATCAAAGAGGATGCAGTATATTTTCTCTCCTGATTTTAAATTCTCTACTTGGCGCAAACTCTGGATTGCCCTTGCGGAGAGTGAGCGGGAGCTTGGGCTTAACATAACCCAGGAGCAGATTGATGAAATGCGTGCCCATGTGGATGATATTGACTATGAATTGGCCGCAAAATATGAGCATAAGCTGAGGCATGATGTTATGGCACACGTACATACGTTTGGCGATGCGTGTCCAAAGGCAAAGCCGATAATACATCTGGGAGCCACTTCATGCTATGTTGGAGATAACACCGATATCATCCAGATGAAAGAGGGGCTTATGCAGATAAAAAGGCTGCTTGTCAATGCTATTGCGGAGCTTGATAATTTTGCCAGAAAGCATAAAGATGTCCCAACTCTTGCATATACGCATTTCCAGGCTGCACAGCCCACGACGGTAGGAAAAAGAGCTACATTATGGACACAAGACCTTATTATGGATCTTGACCGACTAAACTATGAAATGGGAAATCTCCGTTTACTGGGCTGCAAGGGGACGACGGGAACCGGAGCCAGTTTCCTGGAGCTGTTTGGCGGCGACAGGGAGAAAGTCCGCTTGGTTGAAGATAAAATAGCCTTAAAAATGGGTTTTGACAAATGTATGCCGGTTTCAGGGCAGACCTATTCGAGAAAGGTTGACTCTTTTGTTCTTAATGTTTTAGCAGGTATTGCCCAAAGCTGTGCTAAAATGGCTACAGATATAAGGCTTCTTGCCCATCTTAAAGAGTTCGACGAGCCCTTTGAACAAAATCAGATTGGCTCGTCGGCCATGGCGTATAAGCGTAATCCTATGCGGTGTGAACGGATAGTGAGCCTTGCCAGATATATAATGAATGACGCTAAGAACGCAGCTGATACGGCTGCGGCTCAATGGCTGGAGCGTACATTGGACGATTCTGCCAACAGGCGTATATCAATACCTGAGGCTTTCCTGGCCACAGACGCCATACTTACTCTTGTAATAAATGTTATTTCCGGTGGAAGGATATACCCCAAGGTTATGGAAAGACACCTTAAGGAAGAGCTCCCCTTTATTGCAAGCGAAAATATACTTATGGATGCGGTTAACAGGGGCGGTGACAGACAGGAGCTTCATGAGGCTATCCGCCAGTATTCCCAGAAGGCTGCGGCCAGAGTAAAATTGGAGGGCGGAGATAATAATCTCCTTGATCTTCTTATGGAAGACGAAAGGTTTGGACTTACTTCAGAGAATCTGGAGGATATATTGGACGTCCGCAAATTTGTAGGGTGCGCTCCCTGGCAAACGGAGGAGTTCCTGGAGCAGTATGTGACTCCGGTCCTTGAAGAGAATAGAGATCTTTTGGGTGTTGATGCCCAGGTACAAGTTTAAGGAGGATAACAATGCTGACAGCTGTAGTTGGAATTAACTGGGGCGATGAAGGAAAAGGACGTATGGTGGACCTTTTAAGCGGAGCATATGACATTGTGCTGCGCTATCAGGGAGGAAACAATGCCGGACACACCGTGGTAAATGATAAGGGCAAGTTTATTCTGAACCTTTTGCCTTCTGGAATTCTCAGAGATGAGACAGTGAACGTGATGGGGCCAGGTATGGTTATCGATTTGGAGCACTTGACCCATGAAATAGAGTCCCTCAGGGAAAAGGGAATAAAAATAGACCCAAGCCGCCTTGTTATAAGCGACAGGGCAACTATATGTATGCCTTATCACAAAATGATGGATATTCTTGAAGAGGATAGGCTGGCTGATAAGAAATTTGGGTCAACTCGCCGTGGAATTGCCCCAGTCTATGCAGACAAGTACATGAAGAAGACGCTTCGTATAGGAGATCTTCTCCATCCTGAAGGATTGAAAGACAGACTTAAGGATTTGGTGGAGTGGAAGAACCTGACTGTAGTAGGGGGATATAAACATGAACCGGTGGATCCCGATGCAATGTACGACTGGCTTATGACATATGGCGAGCCGTTAAGGGACTACATTAAAGATACTACAGTGTATCTCACGCAGGCGGCTGATGCCGGAAAAAATATTATGTTTGAAGCTCAGCTGGGAGCTCTCAGGGATATAGATTTTGGAATATATCCGTATACGTCGTCTTCTTCTACAATTGCAGCATATGCGCCTATAGGAGCTGGCATACCCGCGAAAAAACTTGATAATGTTATAGGAATAATGAAGGCATATTCAAGCTGCGTGGGTGAAGGACCATTTACCTGTGAGATGTTCGGTGAAGAGGCGGACAAGCTCAGAGGCGAGGGCGCCGAGTACGGTGCAGCCACAGGGAGAGCCAGACGTGTAGGCGGATTTGATGTGGTGGCCTCCCGCTATGGCGTGATGGTTCAGGGCGCTACGGAAATTGCTCTGACCAAACTGGATATACTCAGTTATCTTGATAGGATACCGGTGTGTGTTAAATACGATGTCAACGGAGTGCTTACAGACAATTTCCCCGCCGGCGTGGAGCTGGATATAGCCAAGCCTGTTTACGAGTATCTGCCTGGCTGGAAAGAGGATATAACAGGCTGCAGAAGTTTTGACGCTCTGCCTAAAGCAGCTCAGGATTATGTAAGATATATAGGCCAGGTTACTGGCTGCAACATAAAATACGTCTCTGTTGGAGCAGGCAGAGAAGAATACTTTGAAATGTGAGGACGAAGACATGGAAAAACGTGAGCAGCTTTATGAGGGTAAGGCGAAAAAAGTCTATTCTACAGATGATCCGGAATTGCTGATTGTGTCCTATAAGGATGATGCCACTGCTTTTAATGGGCTTAAAAAGGGAACCATACAGGGAAAAGGCGCGATTAACAACAGAATGACTAACAATTTTATGCGCCGTCTGGAGAAAGAAGGAGTTCCGACCCATTATGTACAGGAGCTTTCTGACAGAGAGACTGTAGTGAAAAAAGTCACTATTGTCCCTCTGGAAGTGATAATAAGGAATATATCGGCAGGTTCATTTTCAAAGCGTTACGGCGTAGAAGAGGGAATTGTATTTGAGCAGCCCACTATTGAGTTTTCATATAAAAACGATGATTTGGGCGATCCGCTTATAAACGATTATCACGCAGTGGCTTTGAAATTGGCAACCTGGGACGAAATAGATCTTATAAAGAAGTACGCATTTAAAGTTAATGACCTTCTGAAAGGATTTATGAAGGAGATCGGTATTGATCTGGTGGACTTCAAACTGGAGTTTGGAAAGACTTCTGACGGAACTATAATTTTGGCCGATGAAATATCACCTGATACTTGCCGCTTCTGGGATGTTGAGACCCACGAGAAATTGGATAAAGACCGTTTCAGAAGAGATCTGGGCGGAGCAGAGGATGCTTATCAGGAAGTTATGCGCCGACTTATGGGAGAGTAAGCTGAGGCAACTGGAAAATTTACTGAGTATAATCGAAAATAAAGTTTCTATATGGACCGGCATGGAGCGATGCCGGTCCATATTTGTGGGCAAGATTACTGCGACACATTTCCGATTTGGTGTTTTTCAAGATTTTTAAAGAACCTTATGGAAGTAAGTCCTATTATACATACGAGAATTCCGCTGGGGATTAAAACTAAATAGACGCTATTTGCAAACTTATCAAATAATGCTCCATAAATAACCTGACCTGCCGGCTGCGCGCACATGGAGAGCGTAAATACATAGGACATCACCTTACCCATCAAATGCTCTGGCGTCCATTTCTGTATGATAGAAATGGCATAGGTGGAAAACAGACTGCATCCAAGTTGGCAGAGGGAGAACATTGCCAGTAAAATCAGATAACGTGTAAAAGCGGATGCAGGAAGCAGGAAGGCAATACCGCATGGAATAACGCAGATTCCAAAGGATGTCAAGACTACGGTAAGATGATGTGCTCGAAGCCTGCCAGCCAGTACGACAACGAGAAGGCTTCCCAAAATAGATGAAATTCCCATTGCGCTTTCTGCAATTCCATAGTGGGTAGCTGAGAGACCCAAAACCGTACGTACCAAATAGGGAAATCCTACTACGGTGGTGCCTGCAACAAAAAGACTCACGACTGCCGCCAAAAGGAGGAGTTTTAAAATAGCGGGCTGTTCATACCGCAGAAAACGCATACTTACGGAGACATCGCATTTGATAATTGTGCCGATTCCCATTTTTTGCGGGGCCCTTTTGTAATCTAACTTGATGAAACATTCCAGCGATGCGGTTAAAAAGAAGCATACCGCTGCGGCATGGAGTATCGGCGTTATTCCAAATGTGGTATAGAAGACGCCGCCTAAAAATGGAGTAATAAGGGATGCTATTGAAGCAACCTGGTTGACGATAGCGTTTCCCTTTACAATGTTATCTCCAGACAGCATCTGCGGGACACAGGCCTGTACAGTGGGCGACTCAAAAGCGCCCAGTACTGATAGAACAATAAGCAGCGCGCCAATAATAAAGATATCGTTCCCTCTTGATATAGCAAAACCGGAAACGAGTATTGACAATCCTGAAAGTGTATCCAGCGCCACCATAATATTACGGCGATTTGCCCTATCGGCCAGGATTCCGCCTAACGGGGAGAGAAAGATTGTAGGCAGCATAGCCAGCGCCATCAGGCCCGCAAAAATCGATGCAGATCCAGTCTGCTCTAATACGTACATGGACAGTGCAAATTTCAGTGTGTAATTGCCTATAAGTGAACTGATTTGCCCTAAAATTAGAAAGGTAAAATTACGGGCGAAGAGTTTTTGTTCCATTTTGCTCCTTTCAATACCGTACAAAGGTATGTAAAAATGTAAAATAGTTACCCTACAATACAATAAATACCGGTCGAACGAATGTATATTTTTAAAATAAAATTGCCCTGCGGCAATTTTATTTTTTGTCTGGCAACTTCTCAAAGAAGTCTTCCACCAGAGCAAGAATAGAATCGTCCATAAGGGGAACGCCCATTTTTTCCAGCATTTCACCGATAAAGCGGAATTTATGCTTCATGCCCTCCTTATCAGTAGGAAAAACTGAGGGTAGTAGCCATAGACTGGTGAGCAGAGGAATAAGCTCGGCAATCTCTTTAGCATACTCTGTACGTATGGAACCGTCAGCATTTCCTTCCTCAAGCAATTCTTGATAGTACGGTGTTAAAATGCGACGGTTAGATTCAATCATCTCTACAAGGAGACGGGGGTTTCTCATAAGTGGGATTGCCTGTATTGTCATGCTTGTGCGAGCTTCATCGGATTGATTTATCCTGATGGCTTCCTGCAGCTTTTGCAGACCGTTTAGATCTGAACGATTCCTGACTTTATCAAAGGGATTATTATTTGCGAACATCCGATCGCCCACAGCGTCCATAATCTCTTCTTTTGATTTGAAGTGGTGATAGACAGCCCCTTTTGACAGGCCGCCTAAGTGATCTACAATATCTTGAATAGTGGTATTGTCGTATCCTTTTTCCAAAAAAAGTTTCTGTGCTGCATCAAGAATTTTTTCAACTGTTACTTCCGGATATTTGTTTCTTGCCATATGGAATCCTTCTTCCTTAACATACATTCAGTATGTATTTATTATATCGAACAATATACTCTCTGTCAACAGAAGTTTAGCTGATTGAATAGTGTGCCTGCGGATAAAGGGCAGATTATACATGAGATACCTGTGGGTTTTTTAAAAAACTATTTAAAAAAACAGATATATGTGATACACTGGCTTCATATGCGAAAAAGCCAATAAAACGGGAGGCATACTTATGATTTCTCGAAAAATGATGAATATGACTAAGAACGGCAGCGCCATACGCGCAATGTTTGAAGAGGGAATGCGTATGGCTGAGAAGTTCGGTAAGGATAATGTGTTTGACTTTTCACTTGGCAATCCTAATATTCCGGCTCCAGAAAAGGTGAGAGATGAGATAATTCGGCTTGCAAGGGATACCGATCCTATGGAACTTCACGGCTACATGGCAAATGCGGGATATCCCCAGGTACGTGCTACGGTGGCACAATCGTTAAACAGGCGTTTTGGAACCAGCTTTTCTGAGAACAATATAATTATGACTGTTGGCGCCGCCGGCGGACTTAATGTAATACTGAAAACACTGTTGGATCCTGGCGACGAAGTACTGGTGTTCTCACCATATTTTTTGGAATATGGAAATTATGTGGCAAATTATGACGGTATATTGAAAGCGGTCCCCGCTAAGGCGGAAGATGGATTTCAGCCTGACTGCGAGGCGCTGAGGGCGGCCATCACATCAAAGACGAAGGCGCTTATACTCAACAATCCTAATAACCCTACTGGTGTTATCTACTCGGATAAAAAAATTCGTGAGATAGCCGACGTTTTGTATGAACGGCAGCGGGAGCTCGGTACGTCGATATATATTATCTCCGATGAACCATATAGAGAGCTGGCTTATGACGGTGCAGAGGTCCCCTTTATAACAAAATATTATAATAATACGATAGTGGGCTATTCCTGGTCAAAGTCACTCTCATTACCTGGTGAGCGTATTGGGTATTTGGCAATACCTGATGAGGCTGATGACTCACAGCTGATTATAGATGCAGCGGTTATTGCCAACAGAATTTTGGGATTTGTAAATGCTCCATCTCTGCAGCAGAGGCTTGTAGCACAGTGCCTTGAAGAAAAAACTGATGTGGATGCTTATGATAAAAACCGCAAGGCTTTGTATAATGGTCTGACGGACTGTGGATTTGAATGTGTATATCCTGCCGGAGCGTTTTACCTTTGGGTAAAAGCGCCTGATGGTAACGATGGTGCTTTTGTGGAGAAAGCCAAGACTCACAACATCCTGTTTGTTGGCGGCACGTCATTTGCCTGTCCAGGATATGTACGGATAGCGTACTGCGTATCCTACGAAATGATAATGAGGTCTATGCCTGCCTTCAAGGCGCTGGCTCAAGACTATGGGCTTATAAAATAGAAGACATATACACCACAAAGGAGCGGAAAATGGAAGAGATTAAAAAGAAAGTTATGCTCTCTGGAATTCAACCATCCGGTGAGCTGACCCTGGGTTCATATTTGGGAGCTATAAAAAATTGGGTAGAGCGTACTGATGAGTTTGATAACTACTACTTTATGGCAGATATGCACTCTATAACTGTTAGACAGAACCCCTCTGATTTGCGTAGGCGCACATTGCAGCAGCTGGCACAGTACATTGCATGTGGGCTTGACCCAGAGAAGAATACACTGTTCATACAATCACATGTACCGGCTCATGCGGAGCTTGGGTGGGTACTTAACTGCTATACGATGTTTGGAGAACTATCGAGGATGACGCAGTTTAAAGATAAGTCATCCAAACACAAGGATAACATAAATGGTGGGCTTTTCACGTACCCAGCACTCATGGCGGCCGATATACTTCTATATCAGCCGGACTATGTGCCGGTAGGCGAAGATCAGAAACAGCACTGTGAGCTCACAAGAGATGTGGCCCAGAGGTTTAATGGGATCTATGGAGATGTGTTTAAAGTACCGGAGCCATATATTCCAAAAGTTGGAGCCAGAATAATGTCTCTTACAGATCCTGTTAGCAAAATGTCCAAGTCAGATAAGGATCCGAATGGCTCAATACACCTGATGGAAAAACCGGAGGATATCTTAAGGAAATTTAAACGGGCAGTCACAGATTCTGATACGGAACGCTGCGTCAGATATGACCCTGAGACGAAACCAGGTGTGTCTAACTTGATGCAGATTTACTCTGCGGTTACAGGCAAAAGCCTTCAGGAGATCGAAACAGAGTTTGACGGCAAAGGCTATGGCGTTTTTAAGCCTGCTGTAGGCGAGGCTGTAATAGAGACACTACGGCCGATTCGCCAGGAGGCAGAGCGTATTATGAAGGACAAGGCATATTTGGAGAGCGTCTACAAGGAAGGAGCCAAAAAGGCGTCCTATACTGCAGAAAAAACTCTCCGTAAGGTTTATAAAAAGGTGGGCTTTGTAGAGCGATGAGCTCTAAAGTCTATTAAGGAAAGTTGTATGGATATAGATATAAACGTACTTCTGACTGTGGCGCTTGCTGTTGGCGTTGCGCTGGTGGTGGCCTTTGTAACTACACCGTTAGCACGGGCCTTCGCAAGAAGAGTTGGAGCAGTAGATATACCAAAAGACGGCAGAAGGATGCACAATCATCCGATACCTCGGCTTGGCGGGCTTGCAATATTTCTCGGCTTTATAGTGAGCGTAGTTATGTTCGCGGAGATAGAGCGGCAGGTTCAGGGAATGTTGCTTGGGGCGATAATTATTGTGACCGTAGGCATGGTGGATGACATAATACCTCTCCCAGCATGGCTGAAGTTTATTTTCCAGCTTGCTGCGGCTGGCGTAGCCGTAGCCTTTGGAATAAGGATAGAACATATTTCAAATCCGATATTCTGGAGCGAGACTGAATATATAAACTTTGGAGTTTGGTCAATACCAGTGACAATGCTGTGGATAGTAGGAATAACAAATTCAGTAAATCTTATTGACGGTCTTGACGGACTGGCTGTAGGTGTTTCTGCGATATCATCCATGTCGGTTCTGGTTATCTCACTTGTACTTGGTCAGCTGAACATTGCTATAATACTGGCTGCGCTATTGGGGGCATGTCTTGGATTTATGCCGTATAATCTGAACCCTGCCAGAATTTTTATGGGCGATACAGGAGCCTTGTTTTTAGGGTATATCCTGGCCACTGTGTCGGTGATGGGGCTATTAAAGTTTTACGCCGTAATATCTTTCGCAGTGCCGCTTCTTGCCCTGGGGCTGCCTATATTTGATACTGTCTTTGCAATAATAAGGCGCCTTTTGAAAGGACAGAATCCCATGTCGCCGGATAGAGGTCATTTCCACCATCGCCTGGTAGATATGGGCCTGTCTCAAAAACAGGCAGTGGCGATACTTTACTCGATAAGTGCAGTGCTGGGCCTTGCAGCGGTGTTAATTACGACTAGCGGAGAAATGCGGGCACTGGTTTTCCTGTTTGCCTTTTGCGTAGCCATAACTATAGGAGTAGTGCTTATACGCAGCATGGACCGCAAGCACGAGGAGTCAGCGCATTCAGACGGAAACTGGAATGAGGATATGCATGAAGAGAGAAGTGGCTCGGAGGATGGAGACGCTCCCAACCCAGGTGAAAGAGATAAAGATGGAGACGAAAATAGAGGACAGGACTCTCAAGACTGAGAGTCACTGCCCTTGAACATGGAGAACCCGACAACAATGAGGATTATAAGAAAATCCTCGTCATGGGTATCAATATAGAGAAGAAACAGCATAACAGCCAGCAATAGATCCCCTGCGTCCAGGCTGGCAGGCAGTAGAGAGGTCAAAAAGTCAGGGCTCAAGAAAGAAAGCGGATTGCCCCCTCTGGATTTTTGCGGATTGCCGTGGGCTGAAGTATCTTTTTGACTTGATTTTGCCTGACGTGGCTGCTCAGATCTGTTTGGAGGCGTATGACCTTCTCCGCCATGACTGTGAGCGGAGGTTTCCTGGTATGGGGTGCTGTATTGACCGGCTCTATAATATGTATTTCCCAGGTCTGAGTATCTGTTATAAGCCGAGATCGAAATCACCCCCAGAGAATTCAGAGAACGCAAGCCTCGCCACGTGTGCCAGCCTGGCTATCTTAACGGCTCTGTCCAATGCGATGCGGCGCTCTTCCTTCACGTATGGTTTGATGGAGGAGATTATTGCAGTTTTGTCTGAGCCGGCCGAATTGTACTCGCCCATGAGTCTTGTAAAAAGGGAAAGCAGCTTTGGATCAAATCCGGGTGACTGCTGTTTAGGAGAGACCTCAGCCGCTGCCGTGTCCTTTTGCTCATCACCACCGCCCAGGCTACCAGAGAGCTCACGGGCGAGGCCCAGGATTTTTTCCATATCCTTGGGAGAAGATAATATACTGTTTAGTTTGTCTTCAAACTCGCCCATTTTACCCTACCTTTCATTTATTGCCCATCATTTTTTGCAGCTGTTGGAGTAATCTCGCTCCTGCATCTGTATTGACTACATTGTTAATGGCGTTTTTTATCGCCTCAGTGTCGCCGTTTTTTACGGCGTCACCGAAACCGCCCTTTTGCAAAATTGAACGAACGGCTTCACCGTCTTTCGATGATGCCAGACGTTCAATCTCGTCTTTTTTGCCTGCAAGTTTACGACCATCGCCAGAGGACATAAAATTCTCAGCGGCTTTTTTTAAATCGGTTGACATTTTGACCCTCCTATTAATCCTGCACTCATGACAGTATATTCTGTTGTTTATAAAAAGGTGATAAGTCTATGAAAATACTTATATTATCTGATTCCCATAGAAATCTTGAGCCAATGATAGAAGCAGTGACGCTTGAAAAACCAGATGTGATATTCCATTTGGGAGATCTTGAGTCCGATGCAATTGAACTCAATAAAAAATTCCCAAATATCCCTATGCATTCGGTGCCAGGAAACTGCGATCTCTTACCTTTTGGCGTTAGAAAAATCTTAATAACCGAGGGGGGTAAAAAGATTTTTGCAACACATGGACATGTATACAGCGTAAAATCAGGTCTTGACGGACTTATAAATACAGCGGCAGCTGCAGGTGCTGACGTCTGTCTTTTTGGGCATACCCACATACCATATTTTGCAGAAGCTGCGGATATGCTGGTGATAAACCCAGGGGCATGTGGCTCTGGACGTCACCCGTATGGTGTCCTTATAATTGAGGACGGACGGATGGTTTACAGCCAGCGACAATTGGTGCCTGAGGCGGAAGACAATAAATGAGTTTGAACTTTAGTAAAAATGCAGTCCAATTTAATTGGACTGCATTTTTACTTTGCCAATTGACATTAAGGAAAGCGACGGCTTGTGACGCCATTTTCTCCTGGACATGGTTATAATATGGTCATGCTCGGGAGGCGATAATATGCGTGTTGTATACGCGGATGAGCTGCTTTTGGAAAATTTTATAATAGATTACATACTTCTAATTGTAACGGCAAGAGTTACTGGAATATGTATCAAAAGAACAAGGGCCGCTCTTGGCGCTGGAATTGGCGGTATATATGCGCTTTTGTCAGTTATAATAAGTGCGGATTTTATGACATGGGCGTTTGTAAAAGTAGCGATGGGAATGTTGATGGTATACAGTACCTTTGGAGGCGGAAGGCGGTATTTAAAACTGTGCCTTATATTTTTGGCCCTGAGCTCTGCTTTTGCAGGTGCGCTGGTTGCTGTGCTGGCATTTACTGGAGGTACGGCCTTTGGCAGCGTAACATTTGGCGTAATGGCCGTGTCATTTGGTGTGTGTTACTGTATCTTTTCAATTGTATTTAAAGAGTTAGGACGGCACCGTGTGTCTGGCGGAATAGCCACTATAGTTATTGAATATCGGGGACACATGGTAAAGCTTGCGGCTCTTATGGACAATGGCAACAGCCTTTCCGATCCAATTACAGGACGGCCCATTACGATATGCTCCTTAGAATCACTTCGGGGAATTTTTGATGATAGTACATTGGACATACTCAGCAATGTACGGGATCCGGCGCAGGCAATGGCAGAAATCTCACGATTGAGAAATAGAATTGCTTTTAGACTTGTGCCGTATAGAGCAGTAGAAGTTAACGACGGAATGCTTCTGGCATTTAAGCCAGACAGTATAACTCGAAACGGAATTCCGATAAAAAATGGTATGGTGGCTATAGCCCGCGAGGACATGGCGTCAGGTGATGGGTATTCTGCATTGACAAATGCTGGATAGAAAAGGAGGAGCGCAGATGTTTAAAAAGATATTTATTAAAGTCAGAGCAGCGTTTTTAAAGGTAATTGGAAAAATAATACCCGCGCCACCAATATATTACGTAGGCGGTAGCGAAACGCTGCCCCCTCCACTTACCAAGGAGGAAGAACAGAAGGCTCTGGATGGACTTTCAAAAGGTGAAGAACAGGCAAAGCGTGCTCTTATAGAGCATAATTTACGGCTTGTAGTATATATAGCCAGGCGATTCGAGAACACTGGCATAAATATCGAAGACCTTGTATCCATAGGTACTATCGGCCTCATTAAAGCAATAAATACTTTTGACTGTGATAAAAACATAAAACTGGCAACGTATGCCAGCCGATGTATAGAAAATGAGATTCTTATGTATTTACGTAAGACAAATTCTCAAAAATCTGAAGTGTCGCTATCTGAGCCACTTAACACTGATTGGGATGGAAATGAGCTGCTTCTATCTGATATTCTCGGCACAGATGGGGATATGGTTCTCAGGCCGCTGGAAGACGACGTAGATAAACAGCTGCTTAGGGAGGCTCTGGAAAAGTTGACTGCCAGGGAGAAAGAGATAATTGTAATGCGCTTTGGACTTGAGGGCCAGAAAGAGCGTACGCAAAAGGAAGTTGCAGATATAATGGGAATATCGCAATCATACATAAGTCGTTTAGAGAAGAGGATAATAGTGCGGCTCCGTCGGGAGATATCCAGGCATCTTTAAAAATATTAGTAGAAATAGCCCCCTATTAGGGGGCTATTTTTGTAACATTCTCAGAAAAAATGTGTCTATATATATGAGAGAACACGGGAGGGGGAACGGATGGAAGATAGCCTTATTATTGAGTACTATTGGCAGAGGGACCATAGGGCGGTAGCAGAGACGGCAGAAAAGTATGGACATTACTGCTACACCATTGCCATAAACGTACTTAAGCGACATGAGGACGCTGAGGAGTGCGAAAATGACACGTATATGAAAGTGTGGAATTCCATACCGCCCAATAGACCTGTCAGCTTAAGAGGGTTTTTGGGCAGACTCACCAGAAACACTGCGCTTAATATGCTCCGTACAAAAAGAGCCGTTAACCGTGGTGGAGGCAGCTGCGATGCCGCGTTCGAGGAGATATCTGAAGTGGTATCGGGTGAAGACATTACTTTGGGAGAAGTAGAAAAAAGAGAACTTGTAAAGGCAATAGATGAGTTTTTGTCTGAATTGCCACGAGAGAAACGCAGAATATTCATGATGAGGTACTGGTATTTTGAAAGCGTATCAGAAATAGCGGCGCGTTTTGGCAAAAGAGAAAACACCATATCTGTTATGCTGGGGCGGATAAGAAATAAACTGAGAATATATTTGCAGGAGCGAGGTTTTGAACTATGAGAGCCGAAGAATTTTTGGATGCTTTAAATGAAGCAAATGAGATTTACATAATTGACGCATGGGAACCAAATAATAAGAAAAGGCCCACATGGAGAAGATTTGGGACAATAGCAGCATGTCTGGCGCTGTTGTGTGCCAGCGTGTTATACCTATCTTCAGAGGACGGCGGAGAGATGCCGACAGGCGGTTCATCTACAGGACAGGTCATTATTGACCAGGAGGATAACAAGGGGAATGGTAATCCGGCTTTTACAGTGCATATGGATAGTGTCGCGGTAAACGAGGTCAGCGGTAATATGGACGCGGCCAGGTTGTGGCGAGATCCGGAGATGTACCACAATGAGGTGTGGGATGAAAGTCAGATCATAGAATATTATGGACGAGACTTGACGCCGAGCTATGTCCCCGAGGGGCTGCTGCCGGCCCAGGGCAACGGAAGCGGTGCATTTATTTTGAATAATGAAGACGGTACAGTAGCAGAAGATACAGTTTGGATAGGGTTTTATCACGACTATTATGAGGACGGCAGTCCTAAACTTACAGAGGGAGTGTCTGCAGTCAAAGGCATATCGATAACGGTTTCGCGGATCGGCATTTTAAACTGCTGTATTTACACGCTGCCTGATGATGAGATTGAAACTACGGATATAGCGGGTACTACCGTGACATTCGGTTACCGTTCGATGAGCTACGGACCCTATGATCCAGATACCCACGAACCCTCTGGATACTATGATCTCTATACAGCAGAATTCACTCTTGAAGGTGTAGAGTATGAGATAATTTCCCATCAACTGCCGCTGGAGGAGATTGTAAAAGTAACAGCGTCACTGATAACAGGTGAAGATAACATAACAGCGGAATAATAGGAGGATCAAAAGATACTGTATCACAGTATGGTGCTATACGATTACTGTCATAATATATTGTAATTGATCTTTAATTTTGGTAGAGACTGACTTGAGCAAGTTTATATTTTAAAATATTAAAGGTTTCAATCTAATTTAAAACAGTTCAGTAGAGTGATCGGTAGGTATGAGACTTCATTATCTGATTTAGCCGTCATTAGAATCGAATATGGATAACATGACGGCAGCTTTGAATAGCAATTCAAAGCTGCCGTTTTTTGAAAATGTGGTTAGAGAGTATGGATGGGTACTTTGTGTTAAGAGAAAGGGCTTATAAATTCGTATTACAGACTGCTCTTTCTGCGGCCTCTACAGTGTGAAGAGCCAAAACTGCTGTAGTCACTGAGCCAACGCCGCCGGGCACGGGAGTTATAGCATGAACTATCGGCTCAATAAGTGACGTATCCGCGTCGCCGCACATCTTCCCGTCTTCACCTGTGTTTGTGCCCACGTCTATAATGATCTGGCCAGGGGATACATGGTCCACACCGATAGCGTGGGCATGTCCTACGGCGGCGACTATTATATCGGCCCTGCGGGTTTCTGAAGAGATATCTCGGGTTCTGGTGTGGCAGACTGTCACGGTGGCGTTATTTGCCAGCAGCAGCTGGCTTACTGGTTTTCCGATAACAAGGCTCCTGCCCAGGACAACGGCGCGCATACCAGTACAATCTATCTTATAATATCGGAGAATTTCCATACAGGATTGGGCGGTACATGGACAAAACCCCCGTCCGCTGCCGGTGAAGACTCCGGCAAGAGAGCCGTCTGTTATCCCGTCGATATCTTTCTCAGGGGAGAGGGCGTCCCGTACACGCTGGTCATCTATATGTTTTGGCAATGGGCGGAAGATGAGCACCCCGTGTATGCGGCTGTCATTGTTTAGACGGTGAATGGTGTCTAATAGCTCCGATTCCTCGACATTTTCCGGAAAGACTATACTCTCTGTTTCAATACCTAATGAGCCGCATCGTTTCAGGGCGCTGCGCTCATAGTATATATCTCCGTCGTTTCCACCGACGCGGACTGTAGCCAGTGTGGGGACAACACCGCGGTCCCGAAGAAGAGAGACTCTGTCTTGAACTTTTTCACAAATTTCTGACGCCACAGGCGCTCCTTTTAAAAGCTGTGCCATAAAGGACTTACCTCCCGATAAATATTACGGTTTATTTGTCTTTTACCATCTGGATATAGTCCAGCCTTTTAAAACCGAGTCTCTCGTAGAGAGATTCGGCGCGGCTGTTGCCGTGGGTTACTTCAAGGCGTAACCGGCGGGCGTCACGGCCTGGACCTTCCTCAAGAAATTTGAAAAATTCGCGTCCCAGACCATGGGACCGGTATTCCGGAAGTACAAAAAGCTCCTCAACCAATATGACCATACCGCCAACCTCCTGAGAGAAGGTGCGGGAGAGTTGGGCGTATCCGGCGGGTGTCCCCTGGTATTCAAGAATATAGCCTGAAACATAATTTTCGGAGCGCATCATCTCGTCAAATGTGGCCTCTATATTAGAGACGGGCACCTTGTGAAGCACAGCTTCAGAGCTATAAAATTTATCAGTCATACTCATATAAAGTTCCCTGTCGCTGGGAGTCATTTTGCGTATCATATGAAAGCCTCCTGAAAAAGTTACCAGACTATTATACATTACCGGATTTTTTTAGGCAAGCCCTGTAGAGGTATGGTCTAAGAAACCCGACGCTCTACAAACCATCGGGTATCTTCTAAAAATAAAAATGTTTCAGTGCCTCCAATACGTATTGTATACCGTATTCCAGCACCGCCGGCTTTAAGACTGGCAGCACGGCGTACATCTATAATGCGGTCTATCTCAAATTGCCGACCATCCTCCCATATGATATATTTTGGGGTGAGGTTGCCTTCAGCGGAAAAAACAGCGCCGACAGTTACATAGGCCTTTATACTGTTTGACATTGGGAATCCTCCATAATTTTATATGGCTTTGAAAAAGCCGGTGGGATGTATTACATGGTCTTCTTTTGGATTTATATTTGTAAGCGAAGGGTCCAAGGCGGTTATAGCCCTGTTTATTGCGTAATGGCCAAACCTATTCCGAATCTCGTCAATTGCAAGTTCCAATTTCTCTCTTTTAACCCTGCGCTGCGGAGGCTCAAATAAGGTGGTTTGCAGCGGAGACGAGGCGGGAATAAGGTCAATGGCTCTTATGCCAACGGATCTTAAAGGTTTTTGCCAGACATAATGCTCTTTGAGAAGCGACATTGCCGCGAAATGCAGGTCTGAAGATATCGAGCTGGGAGAGGGGAGAGAGGCCTGACGTTCAAATGTGTATAAGGTGCTGTCACGCAGACTTATCTGTACACCGCATGCCATGAGTCCCTGCTCCCGCAGCCTGGAGGCCACGCTTTCGCACAGCATATAAAAAACTATACAGGCGTCAGCGTCACAAGTGAGATCCCTGGGAGTGGTAGTTGAATTGCCAATGCTTTTTATTATTGATTCACTGTCATAAAGAGCTACTGGAGTGGAGTCGCGCCCATTGGCAAAAGAAGAGATGACATATCCCCATTTTCCGAGTTTGTGTTCAAGCAGTTCCACAGGAGCCTGGGCAATTTCTCCAATAGTGGTTATGCCCAGGGCAGATAACTTCCTTGTCGTTGCGGGACCCACATATAGAAGCGACTGGACGGGAAGCGGCCACACTTTGCTGCGAAAATTGTCTCTTGTGAACAATGTAACCGCATCAGGCTTTTTATAATCGCTGCCTAATTTGGCGAATATTTTGTTGAAGGATACGCCGACGCTGACAGTGACGCCAAGCTCAGAAAAAACGCGACGGCGTATTTCGTCGGCAACTTCGTATCCAGTGCGGTCTGAACAACCTGTGATATCTATCCAGGCTTCATCTATGCCAAACGGTTCTACACGGTCAGAGTATTGGCGAAATATAGCCCTGGCCAGTTTGGAAAACCTCAGATATAATGGAAATCTGGGAGGAACGGTAATAAGATTGGGACATTTGAGTTTTGCCTGCCAGATGGCCTCTCCTGTTTTGACTCCATATTTTTTAGCTAACTCGTTTTTAGCCAGTATTATACCGTGCCTTGCTTCTACATCTCCGCCCACAGCTACAGGCTTATCGCGTATCTCGGGACGGTAAAGGCATTCTATACTGGCGTAGCAACCGTTTATATCCACATGCAGTATGGTGCGGTCCATAGTATCACCTCACCCATATTATAATACTCTAATTGAGAGAAAATCAACTGGTAAATACTCTTAATAAGAGATAAATACTGCGATAGTACTTGTAATTACTTTAGATATATGATATTTTATAACTGTAGTCTTTATCTTGAGAGATTAGCGCGAGGTGAAAATATGGAACTGGGAAGTGTATTAAAAAAGTTGCGTCGGGAAATGGATCTTTCCCAGGATGATGTAGCCAGATACTTAACAGACAAGAGCTGTCCGGCTACGCAGAAAGCCGTATCAAAATGGGAGCGGGGGGATACAATCCCAAATGCCCGTCAGTTCCTGCTACTGTGTGAACTATATAATGTCCGTGATGTATTAGCTGCTTTCTGTGGCGTGCCGGCTAATAGAGAGCGACTAAACAGCTTGGGAAAGAAGAGAGTCGAAGAATATATACGGCTTTTAGAGCGTGACATACAGTTTTCTGAAGCGCCGGTGGCAGAGAGTCACCGCATAATAAGGACAATACCGCTTTATGATCTGCCGGTGTCGGCAGGTACGGGGCAGTTTTTGGATAGTGATAGATATGAGCTTATTGACGTAGATGAAACAGTACCGCTGTCAGCTACATTCGCCGTGCGTATAAGTGGCGACAGCATGAGTCCCAGATATGTTGACAAGCAAATAGTGTATGTGAAACCGCAACAGACGCTGGAATCGGGAGAGACAGGTGTATTTTTTCTAAATGGAAATGCTTATTGCAAAATTCTGAGGATGGGAAAAAATACCGAGTTGATTTCAATAAACAGGAAATATACTCCAATTTCAATATCTAAATATGATGAATTAAGGGTTATAGGCAAAGTCGTTGGGTAAGTTTGTCTGACAACAGGAAATATTTTGTATGAATTCCCCAGAGATCTTGTAGAGGAAATCTCTGGGGAATTTTTTATAATAGTTGTTAACAGTATTAAATAGCCTTCTCAGGGAAATACTGATACTGCTTACAAAAACAGTGTGGCAGTAAGCGGATAACATTCCGAGGAGGCGTTTTTTTGCAGGGCAAGGTTGAAATCTGTGGCATAAATACCTCGAAACTGCCTGTGCTGAAAAATGAGGAGACAATTGAGCTTTTAAAAAAAGCCCGTGCAGGGGATAAAAAGGCCAGGGACGAGCTTATCAGGGGAAATTTGCGCCTTGTGCTATCTGTAATACAGAAATTCACTAGCAGGGGTGAGAATGCCGATGACATATTTCAGGTGGGATGTATTGGTCTGATAAAGGCCATAGATAATTTTAACCTGGATCTGGGAGTTATGTTTTCCACTTATGGTGTGCCGATGATAATAGGCGAGATACGTCGATATTTGAGGGATAATAGTCCTGTGCGTGTCAGCCGCAGCATACGGGACACGGCCTATAAAGTGCTTCAGATGAAGGAAAAACTCATAAATGAAAATCAGAGGGAACCTACAGTAGAGGAGATATCTGAAGCTCTTGGCATAAAGAGGGAGGACGTGGTGATAGCGATGGATGCGATAGTGGATCCTGTATCGCTTTATGAGCCAATATATAATGAAAGTGGCGATGCTGTGTGCGGCATGGATCAGATAGGGGATACGAAGAATACAGATGAGAGCTGGTTGGAACAAATAGCTATATCTGAAGCAATATCCCGACTGTCTGACAGAGAGAAGCATATATTGAGCTTAAGATTTTATGAGGGGAAAACGCAGATGCAAGTTGCTCAGGAGGTTGGGATTAGTCAGGCACAGGTGTCCCGCCTTGAGAAAAATGCAATAAATCAAATAAAAAGGGATATATGAGGTTGCGTTGAACGGCCGCCGGTGATAAAATATTTTAGAGTTATCTTTTATTTTGACCGCGGTAAAGGAGCAATTTCAATGGAGAAGATAAGAATAGAGCTTACAAAAGCACCCAAGGCTAAACCAAATGTGGATCCGCTTCCTTTTGGAAAGTTTTTCTCAGACCATATGTTCCTCATGAACTATGAAGCAGGACGCGGCTGGTATGATCCGAGAATTGTGCCATATGGCCCGTTTTCTCTAGAGCCTTCCTGCATGGTCTTCCACTATGCCCAGGAGATATTTGAGGGGCTTAAGGCATACCGCAGAGCTGATGGTTCCATATGGCTCTTCCGTCCGGAGGAAAACTTTAAAAGAATGAACAACTCTGCCGTACGTATGTGTATACCTGAGGTGGATGTGGACTTCTGTGTTGACGCCTTAAAGCAGCTGGTGACTATAGAGCGGGACTGGGTGCCTACTCAGGAAGCTGCCAGCCTGTATATACGTCCGTTTATAATTGCAACTGATGCTTCTGTTGGCGTTCATGCCAGCAAGACATATATATTCTGCATCATATTGAGCCCGTCAGGAAACTATTACCCAGAGGGACTTAATCCGGTGAAGATAGCCATTGAGGATGAAGACGTACGTGCTGTACGCGGTGGGACAGGCTTTGCCAAATGCGGCGGCAACTACGCGGCGTCCATCCGTGCAGGTGAAAGAGCTGAGGAGCGCGGCTATTCTCAGGTGCTATGGCTTGACGGTGTACACCGCAAGTATATAGAGGAAGTCGGTTCTATGAACATCATGTTCAAGATAGACGGAAAAGTTGTAACACCTGAGCTTCAGGGAAGCGTCCTTCCTGGAATCACCAGAAAGTCAATACTGGAAGTTGCCAGAGATTGGGGATATCCTGTAGAGGAAAGACTTATCTCCGTCGATGAGGTGCTGGAGACGGCTGAAAACGGCCACATGGAAGAGATGTGGGGTACAGGTACTGCCGCAGTAGTATCGCCTGTGGGACAGATTGAGTATGAGGGTAAAGCTCTGAAAATTGGAGACGGCGGTATTGGCGAACTGACACAGAAACTTTACGACGAGCTGACAGGTATTCAGTGGGGAAC